>CALXFK010000090.1 GCA_944387575.1 uncultured Clostridia bacterium | reverse complement strand
CCGATACTCAGGTACAGTGAGATAGCAGCACAGCTCCGTGACCGCAGCTCCACAATGGAGGACACCGCATACGGCATCACCCGTTTCATCTGCGGGCTTGCAAAGAAAGTACTTTTAGCCAACTACTGCTGCACCGTCGCAGACAAGCTTCTCGCCGCGCAGTCGCTCGGAAGCCTGTCGGTTGTGGGCGCGTGGCTCGGCGTGGTCATGTACGCATTCCAGATATATTTCGATTTCTCCGGGTACAGCGACATGGCTATCGGGCTCGGTCGCATTTTCGGGTTCAAGTACAGCGAGAACTTCAATCACCCGTATATCGCCCGAAACATCACCGACTTCTGGCGCCGCTGGCACATTTCTCTTTCGAGCTGGTTTCGTGACTACGTCTACATTCCGCTCGGCGGTAACCGCTGCGGCAGGGCAAGGCAGCTCTTCAACATGCTCGTCGTGTGGACGCTCACCGGCTTCTGGCACGGTGCGAGCTGGAATTTCGTGATATGGGGGCTCTGGTTCTTCCTGCTGCTCATGGTCGAAAAACTGATGGGCAGGCGTGCGCTCCAGCGCATCCCGCGCATCATTGGAATACCGGTGACATTCGTTCTCGTGTGCGTCGGCTGGATATTCTTCTACTTCACCGACCTTTCAAACGCCACCGTTACGCTTCAGACGTTTTTCGGGCTGGGTGGACGCGAGTTTATAGATGACACTGCGCGTCTTGCCCTGTTCAACAGCCTGCCGCTGCTCCTCGTCTGTATCGTGGGCAGTACGCCGCTCTTTGCCGCCGTCGGGCAGGCTATCGAGTACAACGCGCACAACCGGCGCATATCTGCGGCTACGTATGGGCTGCCTTCGCTTGTGTACAACACGGTTCTGCTGGCGCTCTGCGTGGTATCGCTCGTCTGTTCAACGACTAATCCGTTCATATATTTTCGTTTCTAAGCGGGTCCCAAGGAGGCTTCTAAATGAAAAAGTGGTTCGCCGCCGTCATATTCTTCTTTTTCGCACCGCTGATCGTGCTCGGCATATACAGCGCGTTTGACACGGATGCGACCGTGAGCATCTCGGAGAACCGCGAGCTTGCAAAATTCCCCGAGTTCAGCATGTCCAAATTCTTTTCCGGCGACTGGATGAGCGAATTCGAGACATATTACTCGGACACATTTCCCATCCGTTCCGAGCTGCTCCGGGCAAACCGTTCGCTGAACGCATTTTACGTCTTTAATCCGCCCTGGCTCGGCGAGGACGACGTGCTGCTCAGCATAGACATAGACCCGGACCAGGTGGCACACGGGGGCGAGTCCGCGATCACCCCCTCGCCGTCGACCTCGCCTTCACCATCGCCCGCCCCCTCCGACGACGGCGGCGCGACGCCTTCCCCGGAATCCACCTCCACCCCCACTCCGACCCCAACCCCGACCCCAACTCCCACTCCCCCCGAGATTGACACCCCCGACACCGCCGACCTCAACACCGGCGCGGTTATGATTACAGGCAACCGTGCAATGGAGGTGCCAACCTTCAATTCGGGCAGGATGGCGAACTACGCCGCGGCTATAAACAAATACGCCGAGATGATGCCGAACAGCCGTATAATAAACCTCATAGCGCCCAACTCAAGCGCATTTTACGCCCCCGAGAAATACCGCACCGGCAGCCACGACCAGGAGGCGGCGATCGACGAGGTGTATTCGCAGCTCGACGACGGCATCATCAGCGTCGACGCATATAACGAGCTGCTCTACCACATGGACGAGTACCTCTACTTCCGCAGCGACCACCACTGGACTCAGCTCGGCGCGTACTACGCCTACATCGCATTCTGTGACGCGATGGGGCTTGAGCCGTTCGACCTCGACGAGTTCGAGAGCGGAGAGGTTACCGGCGACTTCCTCGGTAGCCTATACACCTACACCTCCGGCTACTCGCAGTCCTCGGTCCTCAAGAACAACCCGGACAAGGTGAGCTATTGGCGTCCGATACGCGACTTTGTGAGCCGGATATACCAGGATCAGGAGATGACCGAGTCGACGTCGTACGCCGGCTACGTGATAAGCTCCAAGATACAGTCGTCCAACAAGTACCTCGCGTTCATCGGCGGCGACAATCCGCTCATGAAGATAAGCACCGACGTCGGAAACGGCAAGAGCATCGTCGTTATAAAGGAGAGCTACGGCAACGCGTTCGTGCCCTTCCTTGTCAACCACTACGAGGAGGTCTACGTCATCGACCCGCGCCGTTGGAACCACGGCGACCTGCCCGACTTTGACCTCGTCGAATTCGTGGAGGACAATTCGATTGACGACGTTCTCGTCATAGACTATCCGCTCGTGGTGTCAAACCAGGCATATATCAACTACCTCAACGACCTTGTGAGCTGAAAAAACATCACCCCGCGAACTGCGTTCGCGGGGTGTCTTGTTGTCTCACGTCGTGGCATCGATTTATCGATCATCAATGTCCGGACGGTTTCTTCCCGAGCATATTGTGTTCGACCACAAGGTCGGCGTACACGAGCTTGCAGAGTATCACCGCCTCGGGCAGCAGCGCTATCCATATCGCCTTTTCCGCAAAATACCGGCACGCTACCGTCAGCACCGCGCCCCCAAAAAAGAAACAGCATATCATTCCCAGATGCACAAGCCCACGCTTTGCGGCACTCACATCCCGCTTCCGAATGACCTTAGCAAGCGCAATGCCCACCTGCCGGACATGGTTGGTGCAGAAGGTCGTCGCCATCGGTATCCCCTCCATCTGCCGGAAGGTGTTGTACTGCATGGATGCAATAAAGTTCACCATCACCTGAACAATGTTGTGCGGAGCGCTGAGCGGTATAAACCCGATAACGAGCAGGACTATCATCTCAAACGCGATGAGGTATGTGTCCCACCGCAAAAATCCCATCCGCTTTATCGGGGAGGGGAGTGCCTCCGAGATAAGTGCGCCGAGACAGTACGCCGAGATCGGTATGAGGTAGTAAAGCCCGCTGCGTATGTTCCCCTTGCCTATTTCGATGGACATTATCACTATATTCGCCGTCTGCGCATTGCAGAAAACTCCGCCCCTGAGAATATATGTATACGCGCCCATCATGCCCGCACTCATCATCAGCAGCGCAAATATCTCCCTCTGCTCACAGCTCAGATAGTTTGAGACTTCCGATTTAGTCTCCACCTTTTTCCTCACATTGACCACCCCACCACATTTTCCTATATACTATAAGGCGCCGTGGTCGCAAAGTCAAACCGCATTTATTACAAGTTTTGACCTCACATCTCTCTCGAAAAGCGGCAGCTTGTAATGTTTGATTATCTATTTAACGCTTTTGCTCCCCCATAATATTCCATATTTGTGTAATTATGCTCTGCCTGCTGTGACAGCCCAAGTCTTTGTCGCAGCAGGCAGAACAGCGTCGAAAGTTCTCAGTTTTTACTGTTCCGCAATGCGGTCACAGTCAGGGGTTCACTTCAATATCTCGCGAATGTCCTCTTCCGGTGTGGAAACAGGCGCAATGTTGTAGTTCTTTACGAGGAAGTCGAGGACATTGGGAGAGATGAACGCGGGAAGGCTCGGTCCGAGGCGGATATTCTTTATTCCGAGATAGAGGAGGGTGAGCAGTATGCAGACCGCCTTCTGCTCATACCACGACAGCACCATCGACAGCGGCAGGTCGTTTACGCCACATCCGAACGCCTCCGCGAGCGAGACCGCAATTTTAATGGCGCTGTAAGCGTCGTTGCACTGTCCGATGTCCATGAGGCGGGGCAGTCCCCCAATAGTGCCGAGGTCGAGGTCGTTGAAGCGGTATTTGCCGCAGGCGAGTGTCAGCACTACCGTGTCCGCCGGCGTATTCTTTACAAACTCGGTGTAATAATTTCTTCCGGGGCGCGCGCCGTCGCAGCCACCTACCAGGAAAAAGTGCCTTATCGCGCCCGACTTCACCGCATCTATGACCTTATCTGCGACCCCCAACACGGCGCCGTGACCAAACCCCGTCATTACGGTCTCCCCGCCGTTTATTCCGGAAAACTGCATATCCTCTGGGTATCCGCCGAGTTCCAGCGCCTTTTCGATGACCGGCGTGAAGTCTCTGTCCTCGCCGACATGGACTATCTCGGGGTAGGACACCACTTCGGTGGTGAAAACGCGGTCCGCATAGCTCGGCTTTGGCGGCATCAGGCAGTTGGTGGTGAAGAGCACCGGCGCAGGAATCCCCGCAAATTCCCTCTGCTGGTTCTGCCACGCCGTGCCGAAGTTCCCCTTGAGGTGCTTATACTTTTTAAGCCCGGGATAGGCGTGCGCGGGCAGCATTTCGCCGTGGGTATACACGTTTATCCCCCTGCCCTCGGTCTGCTCAAGGAGCAACTTGAGGTCATACAGGTCATGCCCGGTAATTACGATGAACGGTCCCTTTTCCACCTTGAGCGGCACCGTCGTCGGCGCCGGAGTGCCGAAAGTCTCGGTATTCGCCCTGTCAAGCAGCTCCATGCACCCGAGATTGTACCTGCCGACATCCATGACGACCGGCAGAAGCTGTTCCATCGTCCAGTCCTCGCCCACCGCAAACAGAGCCCGCGCAATGAAGCGGTTCAACTCCTCGTCGGTATACCCGAGAACAAGCGCATGATAGGCGTAAGCCGCTACCCCGCGAATACCGAAAAGCACGAGCGATTTCAGGCTGCGGATGTCCTCGTCCGCCTCCCACACAAGCGACATATCGTAGTCGTCGTTCCGGCTGCACCGCGACGCACAGCCCGAACACATCTGCACAAGCGCATCCCTCTCGGCATGCACCCGCGTAATCAGTTCGCGTATGCTCCGCTCGCTGAAATTGACATTGGTGATAGTCGCAAACAGCCCCTCTATCATCACCCGCCAGGTGGAGTCACCCGCCTGAGCGTCCCCGTCCACTGCCCTTGCAAGACCTATCAGCGCTCCAGTAAGCTCATCCTGCAAATTTGCCACATCGGCAGTTTTTCCGCACACTCCGGCTCTCCCTGTGCATCCGGTGCATCCGGCAGTCTGTTCGCACTGATAACAAAACATCCTGTTCTTCATCCCTATTCCTCCAAAACTCTGAAATATCCAAAAGACATATGCGGCTTGAGTACATCAGTCGAGCCGTTGAAGCAGCCGCGTCATTAGACCCGTCTCCCACGCGCTTGACCATCTGCGCAGAGTATATTATAATCAAAAGTGAAAGTCTGTTGTTTCAACAACACGGAGAACAAAAAATGAGTATACTTTTATCGAACACACAGCTATTCAGAGGCATAAGCGAGCAGGAAATCCAGTCACTTATGCACTGCTTACAGGTGAGCAGGAGCATCCACCGGAGAGGGGAGACGATACTTGGCGAGGGGACTGTCACCGAAAATATTGGCATCGTTCTAAGCGGTATGGCGCTCATATCCTGCGGCGACATATGGGGCAATACAAGCATTCTGGGAAACGTTGCTCCCGGAGAAGTATTTGCGGAGGTTTACGCCTGTATTCCGGGGCAGCCGCTGCTGATTTCGGTGTCCGCAGCTGAAGACACCGAAGTTATGTTCATGAATGTCGGACATGTGCTAAAGACTTGCAGCAACGCCTGTCCCTTTCACTCAAAGTTGATTCAAAACCTTCTGAGCGTGTGCGCGCGGAGGAGTTTGCAGCTCTCACAGCGCATCTCGCACACAAACACCAAATCGATACGCGGCAGGCTGATGTCCTACTTCTCCGAATGCGCCAAGCAGTCGGGCAGCAACGCCTTTACCGTTCCGTATAACCGGCAGCAGCTTGCGGACTATCTGAGCGTAGACCGCAGCGCAATGTGCAACGAGCTCTCGAAAATGCGCAGAGACGGTCTTATCGAATACGAAAGGAACCGCATTCTGCTCAAGGTGTGAAGCACCGACCAAAACTGCATGAAAAAGCTGCCGTTACCCTAGTTCGCGCTCATGGGCGGTAAGGGTTGGGGCAGCTTTCATTTTTATGAATAAACTGACATAAGCCGGGACCGCCCTAAAACGAAGCGGTCCCGGCTTTACTTTTTAGAATCAGAGTTTTTTCAGATATTCGAGATCCTCGAGTATCGTGGTGTAGTTGTCGCCCGTGTAAGCATATTCGCGCTCAACTATGTAGACGACATCGCCCTGCGCGTCGGCAGCCTTTTTCAGAGACGGCATGTCGATGATGCCCTCGCCCAGTTTACAGTTTATCTTCCTGTGCTCTTCGAGTTTGGCTCTGAGTTCCGGGGTAAGTATTGGTCTGCCATCCTCGCCGCGCGGAAGTCCCGCGAACAGCTTCCTGAAATTGTCCTCCGGACCGAGGACCCGGCTCGTCTCTTTGACATGGATGAGGTCGAACCTGCCCGGATGCGCGTTTATAAATTCCGCCGCATTTACCCCCGCGCGCCACGCCCAGGCTGCATCCAGCTCAAACGTGACAAGCTCGGGGTCGGTCTCCCTCAGGAAGATATCGATGACCGTTTCGTCACCGTAGCGGTCAAAATCGGTGTCGTGGTTGTGGTACCCGTAGCGCATACCGGCGCTCTTTGCCCGCTCGCCGAGCCGGTTGAGAAGCTCGGCTTTTTCGTGCGCGTCCTGCTCGGATGTGACCTGTATGCCTGGGCACACCATAAATTTCACGCCGAGCTCGGGCAGATATTCCAGCATCGGGTCGGTCTCTTCCACTCGCACATGGGCGCTTATCGCAGTGAGCTCGTACTCCTGCAGTACCGCCTTCATCTGGGTGGGACTATACTCATCGCACGGGAAATTGAACATCTCTATTCCGGCGTATCCCGCTCGATGGGTCATATCCAGGTAGCCTCTGAAATCCCGCTTTATCTCACCCGCAAAGGACGCGGTGATCAGATAAATGTCTTTCATTGGCTACGCCCTCATTCGAAGTATACAGTCTTGCCGGTTTTGGCGGACTGGTATATCGCGTCAAGTATCTTTGTGACGGTGAGCGCCTGCTCCGGCTTGACAAACAGTTCGCCCTCGCCGAGAAGCGCATCCACCCAGATCTTCGCCTCCGCCTCCTGCGGAAGGACCATCGGGTTGCGGTCGATAGTGTTGGCAACCCTCGGACGCATCGCGCGGGTACCTATCTTGGTATCTATGAGGCGGTTCGCCACGACATGGTTTGCAACCACATCCGCGCTCATTCCTGCACCCTGCTCGTCTATTCCGCCCTTAGTGCCGCAGAGCCTCACAAGTCCCTCCTGCGGACGGATATTCAGCGCCCAGGACGAACGGATATTGATGAGCGCGCCGTTCTTCATGCGCACAAATCCGAACGCAGAATCCTCAAGCTCGTACTTGCTCGGGTCCCACGGACCAAAGTCGTTTGCAAGCTCGCCATCCACAGCCTTCGGACCAATATTCGCAAAGGTCACGCCGGTAACGCTCTCAACTTCGTAGTTGTTCATCATCCAAAGTGTGAGGTCGAGCGCATGCGTCGCCATGTCTATCAGCGGACCGCCGCCCTGCGCCTCTTTATTGGTGAACACGCCCCAGGTCGGGATTCCGCGGCGGCGGAAAGCGGTCGCCTCGGCGTAGTAGATGTCGCCAAGCGCTCCGGTATCGATATACGCCTTCATCGCCTTGTGGGCGTCGATATGCCGGTACTGATAACCTATGGTGAGCAGCTTGCCGGTGCGTATATGGGTGTCGTACATCCTCTTGGCGTCGGCATAGGTCGCCGCCATAGGCTTCTCGCATATTACGTGCTTTCCTGCCTCCATCGCGTCACAGGATATCTGGCAGTGACTCACGTTCGGGGTGAGCACATGAACTGCAAATATCTCGGGGTCGGCAAGGAGCTCATGGTAATCGGTGAAAACCTTCGCCCCCTCGCAGCCGTATTTGCGGCGTGCGTCCTCCGCGCGCTCGGGGATGAGGTCGCAGAAAGCATACATGTCTATCCTGTCCCGCTGGGTCGACATACCGGGCAGATGCTTGTCGCAAGCGATACCTCCGCAGCCGATAAATCCGATCTTCAGTTTTGCCATTGTCTATACTCCCTTCTCCAAATTAGTTTTTTACGGCACGGTCTTTTGCGCAGTTCCCGCACCGGATATCCCACAGAACCGCCCTGCGCAGGACATTTCCTGGAGCGGTCGCTTTTGGGTGTATTTAAAGCGGCGGGGAACGTGGCAGCCCACGTTCCCCGCAAGTGTAAACGCTTACAAAACGCCGTATTTGCTCAGTACTGATACCCCGTCCGGCTCTTCGGAAGGTGATCCCCATGCACAGGAAACACCTTCTCCCGCATCAGCTTCTGCAAATTTCCGAGGGCATTGGTAAGCTGGGGAAAGTTTGCTTTTTCCGCCGTCTCGCGCAGATACCTCTCGCCTATCTCCGCACGGCGCTCTATCTCCTGCCGCGTCATCCTGACGCAGCAGTACCCGCCATGCTCATGTGCCGAGGCAAAGTAGAACGGCGCAGGCGCGAACCCGAACTCGAGAGTCCCTGCCAGAAGGTCGTACTTCGGGAACCACTTGTTGTCCCATGAGTTGACCTCCATCCCGCGCGGAGTCTCCTCAAACGGACCCTGCTCCACCGACGGAACGGCATCCAGCCTTCCGACCAGCCGGTATTGCCCAAGTGCAATGTCATCTCTGCTGACCGGCGTGCCGTCCGCGAGGGCGTAACTCGCACCGGGAGCATGGGACGAAATTCCCATATTGTTCAAATATGTATGCACACTGCAATAGAGAGCGGAGCCCCCGACCACCAGTGCTGCCATATATATTTTACTACCGACATTTTCAATTGTAAAGATATATGGTTTTTATTTTTGTAATATATTTATAAACCGGCGGCGAAATATGCCGCACCCACTTATGTGCAATGCACAGGTCAAACCGCGCTCCGGCACGGAAATTGAATTGGGTCACTCAGCGGGCACGCCCTCCGCCGTCACCGGCTCGCTCATCCACGACTCGGACATCGGATGCCCGGGACCGGAAGCTGCGGCAAGACGGCGGCGGACATTCGCGCTCTCGCTCGCCTCCGCAGAGACAAGAAGCCGCCCATCTTTAAACTCAAACCTGAAAAACCAGCCGCCCATCCACGCCGGAGACCGGAAACAGACCTCCAGCACATTGTTCCCGACCCATCCGGCGGACACGACCGCGCGTCTGACGTCAAATTTTCCCTTATGGGGGAGATCATGCCCCGGTATTGGTTCAAGGTCGCCGGTATGAAACGGCATTGTGCATTCCGTCCAGCCCCCGCCGGCGGTGAAGGTCACCTCGCCCGCCGAATCGGTCGTCAGTGTTATCCTGTCCCCGTCCTGCGAGAACTCCAGTTTTTCTACTCCGAAAAGCGGGCTACCGAGGTTCCATACGCCGTCCGCTTCCCCGTCAAACGAACCGGTCACCGCAAGATCCAGCGACCCCATGAGACCGTTCAGCCGCGCAAAGTCGTCCGGAGCCTCTTCCAGCGGGCACTGGTACGCGTTGCGCACTATCATGTCCCACAGCAGCGCAAGAACGTCGTATGACATGTGCTCGTTTGCGGTCATTGCAATGACCATATCCATTTCGGGGATGACTATGCCGTACTGTCCCATCGCCCCGTCGAACCTGTATCCGCCCGGAGGATTGCGCCACATCTGCCAGCAGTAGCCCGACCTGTTTTCCGGCGGGGTCGGATAGGGCGCATAGTCAACATTCGGCACCTGCTGGGCGGTGGCATTGACCGCGAGGTCTTCGCGTATCAGCTGCACACCATCCCACCGACCCTTCCGGGCATATAGCATTGCAAGCTTGAATATATCCCGAAGCTCAAACGCAAGGTTCGGACGCGCACGCTCTCCGCCGTTCTCGAAGGTGAAATAGTTTCCGATACCCAACGGCGCAAAAACCCTCGGTTCCAGATATTCGGTCACCGTCTGCCCGGTGAACTTCCGGCAGATGTATTCGAGGACAGTGGGAACTCCGTTGTTATAGAAGAACTTCTCTCCGGGCTCATACTCCAGCGGGCTTGCGAAAAAGCTCCTCACTACCTCCTCGTCCGTACCTGGTATGAGTTTCATCGCGTCCGCGCCATGCCCGGTGGACATGGACAACAGGTGGCGCAATTTCATCCGCCCGAGCCGCTCCGGCATCGGCGAAGGCATACTGTACGGCAGCAGCTCGCACATCCTGTCATCCGGGTGGAGCAACCCCTCCTGTATCATTATCAGTATTGCGGTCAGATTCACGCTCTTCGCCACCGAATAGAGGCGCTGCGGGTCATCTTTGGTATACGGAGCCCAATACCCTTCAGCAATTATCTTCTCATGCCGGGAAATTATCAGCCCATGCAGCTCATACTTTTCCCGGTTTACCACCTCGACAAATTCCGTTATAGCCGCGGAGCGCATCCCCTGTGATTCGGGCGAAGCCTTCCCGAACGGAAATAAATAGCTCATTTTTCTCCTCCTACGCCGAAAATATAAGTTTTTCCGCCACCGTATCAGCGGGAGTTGTAGCGCTCACACGCCGCCGCAACGTTTTTCACCGCAACGTCTATCTCCATCCCGACTATCTGCGACACATATGCTTCCCACGCCTCATCCGAGTCTATGTCGCTGCCACCGGTAATGAAGCTCAGCGCAGATTCGCTTGCAAAGGTATCGATATCGGCAAACACGCCGTTGTATTCGGTCTTCTCCTCCGCACTCATGCTGTACCCGGACGGAAGCGCATATGCAAGGTCGGTATCAAACCATATCCCACTCGCCTCGCGCTGCTCCTCATAGACGTACGTGTTCACTTCCTTGTCGAAATCGGAGAACGGCGGGAAGTGCCACAGGTAGAGCTGCTGGGTCTCTTCTA
>CALXFK010000089.1 GCA_944387575.1 uncultured Clostridia bacterium | reverse complement strand
AAAACGCCGGAGTAAAGAACACTTTACTCCGGCTGTGGAGCTGCTACCCAGATTCGAACTGGGGACCTCGTCCTTACCAAGGACGCGCTCTACCTACTGAGCTATAGCAGCATATGGCGACCCGGATGGGGCTCGAACCCACGACCTCTAGCGTGACAGGCTAGCGTTCTAAACCGACTGAACTACCGGGCCAGATGGCAGGGGCAGAAGGAATCGAACCCTCGGCACTCGGTTTTGGAGACCGATGCTCTACCTGCTGAGCTATACCCCTTCATTGAAGTGGGCGCATTTTCCGGTGCGGAAAATCATCCGACGTTCACATAGTATACGTCATGGCGCCCACTTTGTCAAGAGCTAAAATAAAAATAAAATAAAAAATCTGTTCTGTCGAAATTTTGAGAAACTACTTAGTGCCGAAGATCCGGTCACCGGCGTCGCCAAGTCCGGGGACGATATAGCCATGGTCATTGAGTTTCTCGTCAAGCGCAGCAGTGAAGATGTGGACGTCCGGATGCTCCTCCGCAAGACGGCGAACGCCCTCGGGAGCGGCTATGACACACATCAGCTTTATAGTTCCCTGTGTGCGCTGTTTTATGAATCCTATTGCTGCCGAAGCCGAGCCGCCGGTCGCGAGCATCGGGTCGACGATAATGACCTCGCGCGAGTCAATGTCGGTGGGCATTTTACAGTAGTACTCAACGGGGTTGAGGGTGTCAGGATCGCGGTACAGACCGATGTGACCGACCTTTGCGGACGGGACTATCTGGAGCACACCGTCCACCATGCCGAGACCTGCGCGGAGTATAGGTACGATAGCCACCTTCTTGCCCGCTATCTGGCGGCAGGTAGTCACTGCTACAGGGGTCTCGACCTGGATGTCCTCGAGGGGCATGTCGCGGGTCGTCTCGAAGGTCATGAGCATCGCGATCTCTCCGACGATCTCGCGGAACTGCTTTACGCCGGTGTTTTTATCGCGAAGTATCGAGAGCTTATGCTGTATGAGCGGGTGGTCGAGCACGGTGAGGTTGCTAAATGTTTCCATTGTAAACTTCCTTTCCTGCCCCGTGGCGTACACTGAGGAAACGGCGCGCCGCGGACGGCATACGGCATATCAAGTATCTATATCCTGCTGCTTAACTGTTGCTCTGGCGTGCCCTCTCGCGCTCTCGCTCTGCCTGCGAGAGGCGCAGGTAGACAGCGGTGAGCTCGTCGGGTGTACAGGCGCGACCTTCGTGGATGGCGCGTTTGGCGGCAAACGCAACGCCCACAGCGCTCTGACGGAGCAGATGGGGCGGTGCGAGGCGTGAGGAGGGCAAGTCTATGAGCAGATTATAGCACAGTTCTGCGCCGTCGCCAATGTGTATGATCGAAAAATCGTGTTCCTCGGCGAATTTTCGTGCCTCCGCAGCCGCCTGTTCGGCGGTTATCGGTCGATCTGCGCAGAGACGTTCAGGAGCGTCCACGCCGTTCGAGCGAAAAATTGCGTTGTATACTTCTCCGCGCCGCGCGTCCATCGAGCAGCAGATGATAGAGCGCTCGAATGGTACGAGCTGCGCCATCGCCTCAAGTGTAGACACGCCGACGCAGTGCAGACCAGCGCCTGCGGCAAGTCCCTTTGCAGCCGCGACACCTATGCGTATTCCGGTAAACGAACCTGGACCGTGCGCGACTGCGACATAGTCGCAGTCGGCGAGGGAGAGCCCTGAATTTTCAAAAAGTCCGCGCACCATCGGCATTAGCGTGCGCGAGTGGGTGAGCCCCACATCCTGGTAGGCAAATGCCTCCACCTTTTCCGCACAGACGAGCGCGCAGCTCGCGGCATGGGCGCTCGTTTCGAGCGCAAGTATACGGTCAGTCATCTATTACTATCTCCCTTGTACTCTCGTCCTCGCAGTGGCTTATCTGCACGCGGAGCGCCTGCTCGGGCAGCGCGTCCTCCACACGTTCGCTCCACTCGACCGCGCAGACGCCGCCGCGCACCAGATAGTCCTCCCATCCTATTTCAAAAAGCTCGTCGGAAGAGGAGAGCCGATACATGTCAAAGTGGAAGAGCGGTATCGGACCGGGGTATTCGTTGACTATCGCAAAGGTCGGGCTCGTCACCCTCCCGGTGCATCCGAGACCGCGCGCAAGTCCGCGAACAAACGCGGTCTTCCCCGCCCCGAGCCCGCCATAAAGCGCGATGACCGTGCCTGCCGCGCCGCGTTTGGCGAGCAGTTTTGCCGCCTGTTCGCCAATGCGCTCGGTGTCGTCCTCGCTGTGTGAGATATATTTCATGGTTTTCCCCTCCACCGTAAGTGCGAACATGTCATGTCTTGTCAGTTTCGTTCCGCCCGGTGTGCCGAGGCTCGGACGGTATTGTGCAGCCATCCCGGCATGGGTCGCATTTTGACACTGGATACAAGACCCATCGCTGCAAATGTGGTTACTATAGAGCTGCCTCCATAGCTAAAGAAGGGCAGCGTTATGCCTATGACAGGAGTAAGCCCAAGACACATACCTATATTTTCAAAGGTCTGGAATATCAGCATAGATGCAACGCCTACGCATATGAGCGAACCCATACCGTTGCGCGCGCGCACCGCAATAACGAGGCAGCGGACTATTATCGCCACGAGCAGCAGTAATATCACGATGCATCCGACCATGCCGAGCTCCTCCCCTGCTACCGAATAGATAAAGTCGGTGTGCTTTTCGGGGAGAATGCCGCGCTGCGTCTGTGTGCCGTTATAGAGCCCTTGACCCAGAAGTTGTCCACCGCCAAGAGCCATCTTTGAGCGGGACGCCTGGTACCCTATACCAAGAGGGTCGAGGGTGTCATCAAGCACGACGAGTATGCGCATCTGCTGGTACTCTCCAAGCAGGTCCCACAGGATGGGCGCCGCAAGAGCAAGTGCAATGCCGCCCGCGAGAAACCACAGCAGGTTGACCCCTGCGGCAAACATCATGAAAATAAATATCACCGAGTAGACCACGAGCATCCCGAGGTCGTCGGACGAGATCCAGATTATCGCCGCCATCAGCAGGAAGTGTGCAGTAAACGACCCGACAGCTACCGGAGAGCTGATACGCTCCCGCATCGCGTACATCTGCCGCGCGAGTAGTAGAATAAAGCTCACCTTTACAACCTCCGCCGGCTGCACGCTTATGCCGATGATCGGGATGTCGAGCCAGTTCCGGTTACCTCCGGCAAACCTGCCGAGGAAAAAAGTGGACGACGCAAAGAGAATATTGAAAACAAAGACCACCTTCCAGTAGTCGGTGAGATCGTACACGTCAATAAGAGAAAATATTACAAAAAAAGCAACGCCGAGCAGTATCGCGGCTCCCTGCACCGCGATGTAGCGCAGCGGAGAGGAACTTGTGTTCACGGCACTCGAGACGATAATAAGCCCGAAAAGCGCGGCTGCAACACAGAGGGCGAGCAGAACCATGTCCGCCTCACGGCAGAACTTTTTTGTGGCAGACCATACCCGGGTCATGCGGTCCACCCCCCTTCCGAAGTGGTTATGCGCCTATTGTACAACATTCGAACTGGCAAGTAAACATGATTTTGTGAACAGCACGATTTAAAAAATGTATACGATTTCATAAGCGGGTAACCTCGATTCTTGACAATGTTTTGGGAGTAAAATATAATTCCAATATAATCTGGGATATATATATCCGCCGTCGCGGCGGATAAGTGGAAGGGAGGCATCGGGTGAAACTGGAGTTGCGCGATTATACCAAAGAGGCAAATATCCGGTTCGGAAAGCTGTTCACGTTTGAAATAGAAATGGTTCCGTTTCCGGACAGGAGGCAGCGCACCATAAGGGTGTGGTTGCCCGGAGGGTACGACGGCGTCAGGAGGTACCCGGTGCTGTACATGCACGACGCGCAGAATCTGTTTGATGGGGCGGGCGAGGTCGAGAGCAAGTGGTATGTCGACCGCGAGATGCAGAAGCTCGAGTCGGAGGGCATCCAGGTCATCGTGGTCGGGATAGACACGTCGGTCGACCGGGGAAGCGAGCTCTTCCCGCCGCACACGCCGAACCCGGAGCACAGGATACCGCGTATGCCCGGCGCGCCCGAGCCGACGCCGAAGGGGCACTATTATGCGGATTTTGTAGAGCAGACGCTCAAGCCGATCATCGACGAGAATTTTATGACCCTTACCGATGCGGCGAACACCGGTGTGGGCGGCGCATCGATGGGCGGGCTGCAGTCGTTCTACATGACCATGCGCAGACCGGAGGTTTTCGGGAGGTCGCTTGTGTTCTCGCCGGGATTCAGTATTCTTGACCGGTCCTGCCTGAGCCTGATAGACGAGTACGACATGGAGAGGCTGAGGGACGTTCGGATATTCAGCTATACCGGCGACCAGACGCTCGACGAGTCAATCCTCTACCCCGCCGTGACCGTGTACCGAAAGCTGCGCGAGCGCGGGCTCGACTATATGCACTCCACCCTGGTGGTGGACTGTCGCGAGCCGCACTATATGACTGCGTGGAACAAGTACTTTGCGGAGGCGGTGCGCTACCTTTTCAGTGAGGATAACAGTGTGCCGATGCCGCCGCCGCGTTCGTATCAAATACCGGAATCCGGGCGCTGAAAGGCGCCGTGATAAAATGCGCGCACGATAAGATAAAGTGAGGAGACAGCCAATGAAACCTATTGAAAACAAATGTATGCTCATAACCTATGCGGACAGCATGGGTGGCGACCTCAAGAAGCTTGAGCAGGTGGTCGACAAACACTTCAGCCGTGAACTGGGCGGTATACATATTCTGCCCTTCTATCCCTCCTCGGGGGACCGTGGGTTTGCGGTCGTAAATTACGACATAGTCGACCCCGCGTTCGGAACGTGGGAGGACATCGACCGGCTCGGTGAGAAGTACTATCTTGCCGCCGACTTCATGCTCAACCATGTCTCGATACGCTGCGAGGAGTTCAAGGATTACATGAAGAACGGGGATGCCTCTCCCTACCGCAACATGTTCATCCACTGGAACGAGTTCTGGCCGAACGGCGAGCCGACCGAGGAAGATCTTGCCGCGCTCTACCGCCGCAAGGCGCAGGGACCGTACATGGAGTTCACGCGCGACGACGGAAAGACGGTCAAGCTGTGGAACACCTTCTTTGAGGAGCAGGTGGACATCGACCCGTATGCCAAGGCGACGCAGGACTATTATGAGCGGAACCTCGGAAGAATAGCAGAGCATGTGCCGCTTATCCGGTTCGATGCATTTGCGTATGCCTCCAAGGTTCCGGGCACGAGCTGCTTCTTTGTTGAGCCGCAGGTCTGGGAGGTCCTCGATATAAGCACGAGACCGCTCCGCAAGACCGGTACGCAGATGCTCGCAGAAATACACGAGAACTACATAATCCAGAAGAAGCTCGCCGAGCACGGGCACTGGGTGTATGACTTTGCGCTCCCGCTCATAGTGCTCCACGGGCTGATGACCGGTCGGACCGACCGCCTGATAAACTGGCTGCATATCTGCCCGCACAACCAGTTCACCACCCTTGACACACACGACGGAATAGGCGTCGTGGATGCGGCACTGCTCATGAGCGAGGATGAGATGCAGTACGTAAGTGAGATAGTTACCGGGCGCCTGCTCGACGGATATGAGAAGCTCCCGGCGGAGATAAAGGAGAAGGCTCCGCTGCTCTACAGCCGCATAGCCAAGGGCGAGGGCAAGGTCAAGATGTACCAGCTCGGCGGCACGTTCTATTCCGCGCTCGGTGAGGACGACGACGCATACCTTCTTGCGCGCCTCATCCAGTTCTTCACCCCCGGTATCCCGCAGGTCTACTACGTCGGAATGCTCGCGGGAACCAACGACTTTGACGTGCTTGGCAAGGGCGGCAACGGTCGTGAGATAAACAGGCACAATTTCACCGTAGAGGAGATCGAGGAGCGCATTAAGATGCCGATGCTCCAGCGCATGTACGAGGCTATGCGTATACGCAACACCTGCGATGCATTCAACGGCGAGTTCACCGCCGAGGAGGGTCCGCAGAGCGGAGACATCCGTATGTCCTGGAAGAACGGCGACAGCATCGCGGTGCTTGAGGCGAACCTCGCTTCGAAGGACTGGAAGATCACCTACACCTCGGAGGACGGCGAGAAGGTAATGAAGAGATAGTGCGGGATCATCCGCGGAAAGGGAGAAAAAGATGGAAAACACAGCTGCAAAGAACCCGATGGAAGAAATAATGAAAAAGATGGCGGCGTTTCGTGCAGAGTGTGGAGACGAGATAAACCTCGCCATCCCGCTCTACGAGGATCCGACGCGCTACCCGATCGACGAGCTTGTGGCGTTGTTCCATATTCAGCAGCGGCTCATGGCGGCGGAGACGAGTGAGGAGCGTGCCGCGATAAAGGCGGAGTTTGCTGCCGCGCGCAAGAAGATAAAGCTGCTGCCCAACGCTCCCGATCGTATCCCGCTCTGGGAGGAGGGCAATATGCCCACCCAGACAGAGTACACCGAGAACCCCGGTTATCGTTATGACCACGAGCCGGATTTCAAGCCGTATCTGCTTGAGATGCTGGTGCCGGAGGACGTCAAGCCGGTGGGCGCGGTGGTCACCATTGCAGGCGGGACGCACGGCGCGGGAACGATGAACGAGTGCTACCAGATAGGGCTTGAGTTCAACGCTCTCGGGTATCAGTGCTTCATTCTCCAGTGCCGTCCGAACGGCGGTCCGTGGAACGCATACGAGACCGGGGCGGACGCAGCCCGCGCACTGCGCATCATCCGTGCGAACTGTGAAAAATACCGCATTGCGCCGGATACGGTCGCGCTCGCCGGGTTCTCGAACGGCGGCATAACTATCGACTTCTGCATCGAATATTTCTCGGGAAACAAAAAGGTTGCCGACTACTTCCCGGATTACAAGCCGGATGCGCTCGACGAGCTGAACGGAGGACCGGACGCATATCTCTGCGTATACGGACCGCGACATAAGGGCACTCCGTACAACTACGACGGCGTGGTCTATCCGCCTACCTTTTTTGCGGTCGGGAGGCTGGACACCGCGATGGACAATCTCCGCGAGCTGTACCCGAGTCTGCTTGCGCAGGGGGTGCCGATGGAGGTACATACCTTCGCGGCGCATCCGCACGGTTATGCCGGATGGAAGATAATCGACGGAAAGGGCAACCCCAATTTCGACCTCTGGGTCACACATGCTGATGCATTTCTGCGTGATCTGTTCGTGAAGAAATAGTCCGGACACAGAAGAAATGCCACAACGTACTGGAGAAGATGTGCCTGTCCGTTGTGGCGGCGAAAACCCCAGCCCCGCCGCTCGATCGAGGCGGGGCTGGGGTGAAGTGGCATTAACGCCCTTAGTGCCCAGTCAACAGGTGTTTCAACAATTTAGGCGGGCAGGTGTGAAGACACCTGCCCGTTTTACATTTTGTAAACAAGATCAGGTTTAAAGTTTCGTCGCAGAACGGGTGGACTCGCGCCGGAGAAGCTGCACCGGCAGTACGGAAAGGCTAGGGACTATCTCCCCCGCTATCCGCCGGGAGAGCAGCTCGAATGCAAGCGCGCCCATCTCTTCTATCGGCTGCGCTATCGTGGTGATGCCGAAGGTAGCGGATGAGACAAGCCCGTCGAAACCCACTATCTGGACCTGATCGGGCGTCTTTATGCCGAGCTGCATGCATGCAAATCGGCAGAAGGTGGCGACGTCGTCTATGCAGAAAAGTCCGTCTGTCTCCGGGTGCGCGGCGAACATGCGGCGCAGAAACGCGA
>CALXFK010000088.1 GCA_944387575.1 uncultured Clostridia bacterium | reverse complement strand
TACGAGTACATGCTCGTGGACGGCGTGCGGTATGACCCCATTCAGACCGAGGGCAACTCCACCTTTGAGATACCGGTAGTGATGGACGCCGACATGGAGGTGAGCGCCTCGACCATAGCGATGAGCGAGCCGCACCTCATCGACTACACCCTGCACTTCGACAGTTCGAGCGCGAAGGGTGAATAGCGATGAGACGCTGTATTGCACTTATTCTTATCGCCGCGCTGCTGCTCCCGGCGCTCTTCGGCTGTGAAACCGCCGAGGTCACCGAGGGGCTCGGCAACGGCTGGGAGCCGGAGCGCAGCATGGAGCTGCAATTCGCCGAGCAGTTCTCGGTCGACTACTACCAGGATGGGTACAAACTCATCTCGATAAGCGACGGGAGCCGGTTCCTCGTGATACCGGAGGGCGCGGAGCTCCCGAAGGGCATTTCGAAGGACATAGTACCCCTGTATCAGCCGATACAGAACATTTACCTCGCAGCCGCCGCGTCGATGTGTCTATTTGACGCGCTCGACCGGATAGACGCCATCCGCCTGTCCGGCACAAAGGAGGAGGACTGGCACATCGAGAACGCCCGGCTCGCCATGCAGGACGGGCGGATACTCTTCGCCGGAAAGTACAGCGAACCGGACTACGAGATGCTGCTCGACTACGGCTGCTCGCTTGCGGTCGAGTCGCTTATGATAGGTCACGCCTCCGACGTGCGCGACAAGATGGCGGAGCTCGACATTCCGCTGCTCATCGACCAGTCGAGCATCGAGCCCCACCCCCTCGGGCGCACCGAGTGGATAAAGCTCTACGCCGCACTTCTCGACGAGGAGGAGACCGCCGACGCGGTGTTCGACGAACAGGTGGAGTACCTCGACGAGGCGCTCGCCGCCGAGAGCTCGGGAAAGACGGTGGCGTTCTTCCATATCAGCTCCTCCGGCTACGTCGTTGCGCGTAAGAGCGGCGACTACGTGACCAAAATGATAGAGCTCGCGGGCGGAGAGTATGTTTTCGACGAGCTCGGCGACCCCGAGACGAGGACGTCCACCGTCACAATCGAGATGGAACAGTTCTTCGCCACCGCAAAGGAAGCCGACATTATCATTTATAACAGCACTATCGGCGGCGAGATCCGTTCGATAGAGGAACTACTCGAAAAGAGCGAACTTCTCGCCGAGTTCAAGGCGGTTCAGAACGGGGACGTCTGGTGCACAAGCGAAAACATGTACCAGGAGACCACCCAGCTCGGTCAGATGATAAACAGCTTCCAGAAGGTCTTTTCCGGCGAGGCGGACGCGGACGGGCTGAACGAACTGCCCTACCTCTACCGGTTACAGTAAAAACTGCCGCCCGGAACGGGCACGGCTCACGCGGGGGGAGGGGGCTGCTTTTCCCCCGCGCGCGGGTCAGTTATACCCCGCCCAGCCGGCGTTCTTCGCGTTTTTAGCAGTCTCTGCCGCTCCACCATGCGGAGCGGCAGTTTTCCCTTTTGACCCAATGACGATACTTCCAAAGAGAGGCTACCCCGCTATGAAAGCAAACAACGAAAAATTCAGGCTCGGCAACACCGGACGGTTCACGGTTGTAATGGTCTCGCTCTGCGGTCTGCTCGTGCTGGCGCTTGTAATGAACGTCAACATCGGGTCGGTCCGCATCGCGGTGGGCGACGTGTTCCGCATGATCTGGGACGGGCTTCGGTACAGCGTGGGCAATATATTCACCGGGGGCGGATACGCGGACGAACTTGAAGCACTCATCAAAAGCTCGACCGAGAGCCAGATACTGTTCAGCATACGCATACCGCGAATGCTGCTCTGCTCGATACTCGGCGGCGCGCTGTCGGTGTCCGGGTATCTGCTCCAGGTGTTCTTCCGAAACCCAATAGCCGGTCCGTTTGTGCTCGGTATATCCTCCGGCGCGAAGATGCTCGTCGGCATCACCCTCATCTTCCTTGCCGGGTACATAAACGGCGTGAGCTCGCTTACGCTCATCATAGCCGCATTCATTGGTTCGCTCATCATCACGTCGGTAGTCCTGCTCTTCTCTCACAAGGTCAAAAACATGTCGATGCTGCTCGTCGTCGGGATAATGGTCGGATACATATGCGGCGCGGTGACCGACTTTTGCATCACGTTTGCCGACGAGTACGACGTCGTGAACCTCACGAACTGGTCGATGGGCACCTTCTCCGGCGCGAGCTGGGACAATGTGGCGACCGCGGCGGCGATGTGCATTCCGGGGGTTCTCGCGTCGCTCTTCCTCTCAAAGCCGATCTCCGCGTACGCGCTCGGCGAGGGGTACGCGCAGAGCATGGGCATCCGCATAAAGCCGTTCCGCGTCCTGCTGATACTGCTCTCGAGCCTGCTTTCCGCCTGCGTGACCGCGCTTGCCGGTCCAATCTCGTTTGTCGGAATCGCGGTGCCGCACATCACTCGGAGCATCCTCAAGTCGGCAAAGCCAGCCTTTGTCATCCCAGCCGCGTTCCTCTGCGGGGCGGTGTTCTGCGTGTTCTGCGACCTCATTGCAAGGACGGTTTTCGCACCGACCGAGCTTGCGATAGGGACGGTCACCTCGGTTTTCGGGGCGCCGGTCGTCATCTACATGATGGTAAAGCGCCGCCGCGCGCAGGAGGGCTGACATGGATTTCTACTTCAGAACGGAGGGGCTTTCGGTCGGGTATGACCGAAAAGTTCTCATCCACGACATCGATATCGCGGTCGAAAAGGGAAAGATACTCACGCTCATCGGTCCGAACGGCGCGGGTAAATCTACCATTCTCAAGTCTATCACCCGTCAGCTCGAACTCATTGCCGGGACGGTGTACATCGACTCGCACGACCTCGCCTCCCGCTCCCCTAAGGAGCTCGCGCGGCAGATGGCGGTCGTGCTCACCGACCGCATACGCCCCGAACTTATGACCTGTGCCGAGGTCGTCGCGATGGGCAGGTACCCGTACACAAACCTCTTCGGGAAGCTCACGCCGGATGACGTCGCCGCGGTACAGGAGGCACTCGAGCGCGTCCACGCCCTCGACCTCGCCGGGCAGGACTTCTCCACCCTCTCGGACGGACAGCGCCAGCGCATAATGCTCGCGCGCGCCATCTGCCAGGAGCCGGAGGTGATCGTCCTCGACGAGCCCACCGCATACCTCGACATCCGCCACAAGATAGAGCTTCTAGACATCCTACGCGAGATGGCGCAGAAGCGCGGCATAACAGTCATAATGTCGCTGCACGAGATAGACCTCGCCACCAAGATATCCGACTACCTGCTCTGCGTGAAGGGGGACACGATAGACTCGTTCGGTCCGCCGGACGCCATACTGCACTCGCACACGATAGAGCGGCTGTACGATCTCCACAACGGTTCGTACGACCTGATGTTCGGCAGCGTCGAACTCACAAAGCCTGCGGGCACGCCGAAAGTGTTCGTCGTCGCGGGCGGCGGCTGCGGAATCGCGTGTTATCGCGCCCTGCAGAAGCGCGAGCTCCCGTTTGCCACCGGCATCCTGTTTGAAAACGACGTCGATTTCCGTGTGGCACGGGTACTGAGCGACAACGTAGTCTCCGCGCCCGCGTTCGAGGAGATGACCTCGGCGCAGTTCGAACGGGCGGCGGAGCTGCTTTCCGGGTGCGCGGCTGTGCTGGACGCAGGCACTCCGCCCGGCACGTTCAACCGCAAAAACAGTGAGCTGCTGCGCCTCGCGGAGGAGCGGAGCATCCCCGTCCTGCGCGCCGGGGCACAGCCGGCAGAAACGATTGAGAAGGTCATTGCCACGATTTCCGGTCTCACAGACAAAATGGAGGTGTAGTTATGTATGAGCATAAACATATCCCGCGCGTAGTTATCGCCGGCACGCACAGCGGCTGCGGAAAGACAACGGTGACATGCGCGCTTCTTCAGGCGCTCGTCAACCGGAAGCTGAAGGTCGGCGCGTTCAAGTGTGGTCCCGACTACATCGAACCGATGTTCCACAGCCGGATAATCGGGGCGAAGAGCGCGAATATCGACCTCTTTCTTTTCGGTGCGAACACCATGAACTACCTACTCGCGAAAAATGGCGCCGATCTGGACGTCAGCGTCATAGAGGGGGTCATGGGGTTCTATGACGGGATGGGGGTCACATCCTCCGCGGCGAGCACCTATGAGGTCGCGCAGGTCACGCAGAGCCCGGTCGTCCTTGTTGTCGGGGCGAGGGGCGCGTCTCTCTCGATACTCGCGACCATCCAGGGTTTTCTGGACTTCGGCGGCGACAACCAGATAGGCGGCGTCATCCTCAACCAGTGCAGCGCATCTATCTACCCCGCCCTTGCCGCAGAGATAGAGCGGAGATTCTCCGGACGTGTGATCCCGCTTGGGTTCCTTCCCACGATACCCGAGTGCTCGCTTGAGAGCCGCCACCTCGGGCTCGTCACCGCGGCGGAGGTGCATGGTCTCCGCGAAAAACTGCAAATTCTCGCGGAACAGGCGGAAAAGACCGTCGACCTCGACCGCCTTCTTGAAATGGCAAACGCCGCCCCCGAGGTGACCTTCTCCCCCGATGAGCTTGCGCTGCCCGACCGCCGCGAGCCGGTGCGCATAGCGGTGGCGCGGGACAATGCGTTCTGTTTCTACTATGAGGACAGCCTCGACATGCTGCGCGAGATGGGCGCGGAGCTCGTCCCGTTCAGCCCGCTTTCCGACCGCGCCCTCCCGCAGGACATCCACGGTCTGTACCTTGGCGGCGGGTATCCCGAACTCTACGCCCAGACACTCAGCGAAAACGTCTCGATGCTCGCCTCGGTGCGCGACGCTCTCGGGTGCGGGCTTCCGTGCATTGCGGAGTGCGGCGGGTTCATGTACCTGACCGAATCGGTGGGCGGTTTTCCGACGGTGGGCGCCATTCCGGGCGCGAGCTTCGACAACGGTCGGCTCACCCGGTTCGGATACGTCCGGCTCAGGGCAAACGAGGACTGTATGCTCTGCAAAGCCGGCGGGGAGATAGCCGGTCACGAGTTCCACCACTGGGACAGCGACGACCCCGGAAGCTCGTTTACCGCGACAAACACCTCCGGAAAAACATGGGGCTGCGTCCACTCGAGCGACACTCTCTATGCCGGTTACCCGCACTTCCACTTCTGCTCGAACCCGGTCTTCGCGTCAAACTTCTATGGCGCATGTCTGAAGGAGAAACACCGCAATGATTGAAAATATCAAACCGATGGACATCGAACGGCGCAGCTTTGAGATAATCACCGAGCTTCTCGGAGACAGGGTGCTCGCCCCGGAAAACGAGCTCGTGATAAAGCGCGCCATACACACGACCGCCGACTTCGACTACGCCGACAACCTCGTGTTCTCAGAGGGTGCGGTCGCAAAGGGAATCGAGGCGCTGAAGCGCGGCTGCGACATCGTCACCGACACTCAGATGGCTAAATCGGGCATCAACAAGA
>CALXFK010000087.1 GCA_944387575.1 uncultured Clostridia bacterium | reverse complement strand
AGCGGCTCCTTGGAACTTTTAACAGAGCTTAGCGAAGCTCGGAAGCCTTTCCGTCGCAGCCGAGAACGTCGGTTATCTTGTGCTTGACAAGCTGCTTGATGTTCTCGCGCGCGGGCTTGAGGTACTGGCGGGGATCAAAGTGGGACGGATTCTCCGCGAAGTACTTACGGATGGTGCCGGTCATGGCGAGACGCAGGTCGCTGTCGATGTTGATCTTGCAGACGGCGCTGCGGGCTGCCTTGCGGAGCATATCCTCCGGGATACCGATGGCGTCCGGCATGTTGCCGCCGTTCTCGTTTATCATCTTGACGTACTCCGGCATGACCGAGGAAGCGCCGTGCAGCACTATCGGGAAGCCGGGCAGGCGGCGGGAAACTTCCTCAAGGATGTCGAAGCGGAGCTCCGGCTTCTGACCGGGCTTGAACTTGTAAGCGCCGTGGCTGGTGCCGATGGCGATAGCGAGCGAATCGACGCCGGTGCGCTCGACGAACTCCTGGACCTGATCGGGGTCGGTGTAGCTGTGATGCTCGACGTTGACGTCGTCCTCAACGCCGGCGAGCTGACCGAGCTCACCCTCGACAACCTTGCCGTGAGCATGGGCATACTCGACGACCTGGCGGGTCAGAGCGATGTTCTCCTCGAACGGCTTGGACGATCCGTCTATCATGACCGAGCTGAAGCCGCCGTCGACACAGCTCTTGCAGAGCTCGAAGGTGTCGCCGTGGTCGAGGTGGAGGGCTATCGGCAGCCCGGTCTCCTCGAGAGCAGCCTCAACGAGCTTGACCAGGTAGGTGTGGTTAGCATACTTCCGCGCGCCGGAAGAGACCTGAAGTATGAGCGGGGCGTCCAGTTCCTTGGCGGCCTCGGTTATGCCCTGGATGATCTCCATGTTGTTGACATTGAAAGCGCCGATGGCGTAACCGCCCTCATAGGCTTTCTTGAACATCTCGGTAGTTGTTACGAGTGGCATTTCAAATACTTCCTTTCATCTGGTTATTGGCAGCTTTATACTTTTATATTATAGGTATACCGTCACAAAAATCAATACCCAATAAGCCAAAAAAATTTTACAGCGAAAAGTCGTCCTTGTCAAGTCCGTCAGTGTGCAGCGAAACTCGCGGAGGCGGGGTCCGCTTGAGCGGGTCGTAACTGAAACGGCGGCACGAGTAATCCCTGCTCACAAGCCCGCGCTTTGAGCAGAGCACGTTTTCACCGTCCGCCTCGCCTGCGTGCGAACAGTAGGCGCAGCGCGCCTCTATATCCTTTCGGAACAGCATAACATCAACTCCCGCAACATTATACACCGCGCGCGGTTTCTTTTCAACCCCACGGGCATATAAGCGCGGTGAGCGCCGCCGCGACGAGACCCTGCAATAGTTTGCCCGCAAAATAGTTTCGAACCCCGAGTCCCGCAGGGAGTATGAATGCTAACGCCTGACAGTGTACCGCGAGTCCGCCGAACCCGAGCATCCAGCTCGCGGCGGCGAGACGCAGACGGAGCGGCAGGGCGGACTGTGCAAGGGCAGTCACGCCGCCGGTGAGCTCGAGTGTGCCGGGCAGCAGTGCTCCGGGCAGCTTCAGCAGTCCGCTCAGCACCGTGAAGAACACCACGAACGCGCATACAGCAAGCGAAGATTTCAGGGCGCTGTCCACCGATTCGACGAACGCGCGTGCAAATCCGGGGTTTTTGCCGGTGTCGGAGGGGGAGGCGCTCTGCATACTCTGTGTGTGGGTGCGGGTCTTAGCGGAGCGCGAGGACAGCAGCCGGAATATCAGCCCGACCGCGAGTGCCGACGCTGCGTGTACCGCGAGCAGGAACCACCCGACCTCCGCCGACCCGAACACCGCGCAGCCGGCAACCCCGAGTATGAACGACGGACCGCAGTTGTTGCAGAACGCGAGCAGCCGTTCGCTCTCCTCTCGTGAACATTCTCCGCGCAGGTATAGCTCGGAGGCGGCGCGAGCCCCGGTGGGGTAGCCGCCGATGAGCCCGAGCGCGAGCGACGCCGCACCGCTCCCCCCGACCCCGAACAGCCGTCGCATGACCGGAGCAATGAACCGCCCTGCGGCGGCGGTGTAACCAAGTTTGGTAACAAGCGAGCAGACCACAAAGAAAGGAAAGAGTGCCGGTACCACCGATCGCGCACAGAGTGCGAGCGCGTCCCGTGCAAGCGCCGCCGCATCGGTACTCCTTACGGCTAGCAGTGCGAGCGCGCCCGCAAGCAAAAGCGCAGCCGCTATGCGCCAAAGCCTTGATCTCGTCCGGGTACGGGTGCGGCGGCGACGTCCTGTGTGTTCGGCGCGTGTGGCGCGTTCAGCGCGTGAGGTAAAGGTGGTTTGAGGTGTGAGAGCGGCGGTTTTCAGGGTGCATCCCTCCTGTACGAAAAAGGAAAATACTCGCGGTGACGGCGGCATATAGATTTTTATGGCAGCGAGGTGAATATAATGCATGACAAACGTGGAGGCGGCGGCAGGAACAGACTGAAGCGCGCCGGAGAAGAGGCGCTCGTGCGAGCGGCGGAACTCTTTGACCTGCCTGCGGACGTGATAGCAGGCGTGGCGCGGGTCGAGGTGACCGGCGGGCGCGAGGTGGTAATAGAGAACCACGGCGGTATTCTTGAGTACAGCGGTGGGCTTGTGCGAGTAGCAGGCGGGACTGCGGTCATAGAGGTGTCCGGGGACTCGCTTGTGCTCGAGGCGATGAGTGCGTCCGAACTGCGGTTGCGCGGGAGGGTATTCGGGGTTGAATTCAGATATTGAAGGCGGTGTGAAATGCTTGCACTTGTAAATCTGCTTCGTGGCTACTGCACAGTCGAGGTGCGTGGCGAGTACCCGGAGCGGTTTCTGAACATATGCGCGCGAGGTGGGGTCGAGTTCTGGAAGACCGAACGGATTGACGGCGGGTACCGGGTGCGGGTCCGGCGTCGAGCGGCGCGGCTGCTGGAGGGGATAGCGCCGCGTGCGGGATGCGTGGCGGAAGTGGTGTCGCGGCGGGGCGTGCCGTTCGTACTGGGGCAGCTCTGCAAGCGATGGATGTTTGTGGCTGGGGCGGCTCTGTTCGTAGCGGCGCTTCTTTATTCGTCGAGCAGAGTGTGGGAGATAGAGGTCGTGGGCTGTGAGACGGTGAGCGTGGAGAGGGTACTGCGCGAGCTTGAGGCGGTAGGGGTCGGCATGGGCACGCGCATCTCCGACATCGACCCCGATTACATAGGCGACGAGATGCTGCTCCGGATACCTGAGCTTAGGTGGTTCACCGTCAACGTTAACGGCAGCATAGCCACCGCCGAGCTCCGCGAGCGGGTCGAACCGCCCGAGATGGAGGAGGACGGCGCGCCCCGCAATCTGGTTGCGGCGCGGGCGGGAATAGTAGAGGAGGTGGTGGCGCTCGAGGGCGCAGCGGTCGTCGCCGCGGGGGACACAGTGGCGGCGGGCGACCTGCTGATAAGCGGTATAGTGGACAACGCGACCGGAGCCAAGCTCGTGTATGCGCGGGGGACGGTGCTCGCGCGGAGCTGGCGGGTGCTGGAGGCGTCGATGCCGCTGGAGGTGGAGCTCAAGACATACACCGGGGTGGAGACGGCAAGGTATTCGCTTATATTTGCCGGAAGAAGAATAAATTTATATTTTGACAGTAGCAATTTACCTGTTCTGTGTGATAAAATTATAGAGAGGACGCAGCTTGCGTTCTCGGACAGTCTGCGGCTGCCGGTGGTGCTCGAGAAGACGGTGTACCGAGAGTATGAGCAGAGTACCGGTGCGCTCGACCGGGAGAGGGTTGAGCGCGAGCTTGAGGCGCTGCTGCGCGAACGGCTCGAGAGGGAGACCGGCGGGGCGGAGCAGCGTGAGGTGTGTGTCGAGTTCCGGGAGGAGGGCGGCATGCTCGTCGGCAGGCTCACCGCGGAGTGTATTGAGGAAATAACCGCTCCGGTGGATATCTCCACCGAACTGTGGGAGAACTGAGCGGCGTGTGTCGCCGCCGGAAAACGAAATATCGAAATATCGAAAGGCGTGCTGATGATTACGGAACAGACGGTAAGTATCGAGCGCATGGAGGACGTCATCGGCGTGTTCGGGTCGTTTGACGAGAACATGCGCGAGCTTGAGCGCGAGCTCGGGGTGAATGTGGTGAGCCGCGCGGGCGAGCTGCACATCACGGGGGAGGCGGAGAGCGTCGCAATTGCGGCGGAGGTCATCCGCGGGCTCCTGTCCCTCTCGGGGCGGGGCGAAAACATCGACGTTTCCACCGTCCGGTATGTGACCGGGCTTGCGCGGGATGGCAGGAGCGCGGAGATAGACGAGGTCTCGCGCGACGTGCTCTGCGTGACCGCGAAGGGGAAGCCGATAAAGGCAAAGACGGTCGGACAGAAGCGGTATATCGACGCGATCCTCAAAAACACGGTGACGATTGGGGTGGGTCCCGCCGGTACCGGCAAGACCTATCTTGCGGTCGCGGCTGCGGCGAATGCGTTTCGCCAGAAGCAGGTGAGCCGTATAATACTCACCCGACCGGCGGTGGAGGCGGGGGAGAAACTGGGATTTCTGCCAGGTGACCTGCAAAACAAGGTCGACCCGTACCTCCGTCCACTGTACGACGGGCTGTTTGAGATGTTCGGCGCGGAGGGGTACGCGCGCAATCTCGAGCGGGGTAACATCGAAGTAGCGCCGCTCGCGTATATGCGCGGACGGACGCTCGACGACTCGTTTATAATCCTCGACGAGGCGCAGAA
>CALXFK010000086.1 GCA_944387575.1 uncultured Clostridia bacterium | reverse complement strand
GCGGGCGGAGTGACGATGGGCGCGGCGTCGCTCGTGCTCTACATCGCCCTCTGGTACGGCGGCGTGCAGCCTCCGTACTGGCATATGGCGGTCGCGGCGGCGGCGACGGCGTCGGTCTGCGCGTTCGCCTACGGACGCACACGCTCACACATCGAGGAGCGCGCGCTCATGCTCGACTATGACGCGGCGTCCAGCCCTAGCCTCATGGATTCGGACGGCGGCGAGCAGTACGAGCCCCGCGTCGTGAGCGGAGGCGGAGCGTCTGCGCTCGCGGTGGGCGTGGTCGTGTACGCGATAGTTATTGCGGTCATTGCCGGTGCGTATCAGCCGGCGGCAGATATTCCGGCACTCAGGTCGGAAACGGTCGGCACGGCGGTCGGCTCGGTATTCGACAGTGCCTCCGAATGGGCGGACGGCAAATGGGAAGAGCTCGGAGGCGAGCTTGAGGAGGTCGGAATGGGACTTCCGGAGCTCGACAATTTAAAGGACGACAATAAGACGGAAACAGAGCCGGGAACAGAGCCGGTACAGGCGGTTCAGGAGGGTCTGGAAGTGCGGGGCGGCGGTCTGCCCGCGTGGGTCTGGGCGGTCATCGCGGTGGTGGCAGCCGCAAGCGCGGCGGCATTCGCGGCGCTCGCGGTGGAGGGCTGCCCGGCGCTCGTGCTGAACCGCAAGGGGTGGCGCGCGGCGGTGCTTGGTTGGTGGCGGTCGATACGCGAGCTGGAGGCGCTCGAGGAGCGGCTGTTCCTGCGCTGCGGAGGCGCGCCCGAGTGTATGCATCTGGTGCGCGAACGACGCGCCTCGGCAAAGACACGGCGGAGAATGGAGACGGCGGTCATATGCGCCCGGCACAGGCGCAGAGAACCGTCGCAGAGCGATGTGATGCTCGTGTGGCGGTATATGCTCCGGCTCCGGTTCGCGCTCGCGCTGCGCATTACACCGTTTGCGCTGATCTTCGCGGTGTCACCGCTCTTTAAGCGCGGCAGGAAGACGGCGGTTCAACGGCTGAGCCGTTAAAAGCAATAACAAGTATCAAGGACAGGAGGAGAATGTAATGAAACGGTCTTTGGCGGTACTGCTATGTGTGTTCATGTTTGCGGCAATGCTTCCGACGTTTGCCGCGGCGCAGGGGAACTCATACGCGGCGCTCGGCGACAGTATAACCACCGGTTACGGGCTCGCGGACGGTGAGAAGGCGTTTACCGAGCTTCTCGCGGAGACGAACTCGCTTGCGCTCGACGACACGCTCGCGCGGGACGGTAAGACGTCCGGCGAGCTTCTCGAGGAGCTTGAGGCGCAGACCGCGGACGGAGTGGTCGCGGGGGCGTCGGTGGTGACCATAACCATCGGCGGCAACGACCTCATGGGCGCGCTGTACAGCTACATAGCAAACCGCTATAACGAACAGGACGCGGTCACGCCGGTGGACGCGGCGGAGGTCTCCTCAGGGCTGATGAGCGGAGACGTGACGATGCTCACATTTGCGGTCGGTCAGGTGTCCGGGTTTGCCGGGTCGGACGAGGCGGCGGCAGCGCTCGGGCAGTTTGCGGAGAATCTCGGCGCGATAGTCGGACGGATAAGGGAACTGAACCCGTCGGCGCTGATTGTCGTCGCAAACCAGTATAACCCGTACCGCTACCTCGCGGAGGAGCTCGCGTCGAACATGCTCTTCGGCGGTCAGGCGAAGAAAATATCGGATGCGTTCGAGAGCGGCGTGGTCGAGCTGAACAACGCCATCACCGCGTCCGCCGGGCTTCTCGGGTACTCGGTCGCCGACGTGTATTCCGCGTTTGCGGCGGCGGAGCAGAACCCGTGCAACGCCTCCTTCTCCCCGTCCATCAACCTCGACTTCCACCCGAATGCGTTTGGGCACAGCCTCATCGCATCGGTCGTAAATGAAATCCTGTCCGATGCCGCCATCGGCGGCGAGAGCGAGCCGGAGACCGGCGACACGACCGAGACGGTGACCGCCGCCGACGGGTCGACCGTCACCACCGTCAAGCGCGCCGACGGCTCGACGAGCGTCACCGTGGCGGCTCCCGACGGTTCCGGTTCGGTGACCGAGCAGGGCGCCGACGGAAGCGTCCGCTGCACCGTCACCCTCTCCGCCGCGGCTCTCGAAGCTGTGGGGCAGAGCGGCGTGGCGCTGCCGGTGTCTGCCATCGCGGTCGCGGATGACAGCGCGGCGGCTGCGGTGATTACCGTCAACCTGCCGGACGGCACTGCGAGCGCCTCGGTGCTCGTGCCGACAAACGGTGCGGGCGCGGGTACGGTCGCGCTGCTCGTCGGGGCGGATGGCTCGGAGCAGGTGATTAAGGACAGCCTCGCGGTGGAGGGAAACCTCGTGGTCACCATCTCGAACGGCGATACAGTTAAGATAGTCAACAACGGCGGCAGCTTCTCGGATATCCCGAGCGGGTACTGGGGCGCGGACGCGGTCGCGTTCGTGAGCAGCCGCGGGCTCATACAGGGAACCGGGGCGGACACCTTCTCCCCGAATGCCGAGACCACCCGCGCCATGATAGTCACCGTGCTCGCGCGGCTCGCGGGCGTCGACACCTCGACCGGCAGCAGCTGGTACGAGGCGGGACGCAGCTGGGCTATTGAAAACGGCATTTCGGACGGCTCGAATATGGAGCAGAGCATCACGCGCGAGCAGCTCGTAACGATGATGTGGCGCTATGCGGGCGAGCCGGAGGGCGGCAGCCTCGGCGAGTTTGCCGACGCCGCCAGCGTGAGCGGGTACGCACAGCAGGCGATGGCGTGGGCGACGAACGCCGGGCTCATCACCGGCGTGACCGACGACACCCTTTCGCCGCAGGGCATGGCGAGCCGCGCGCAGGTGGCGACAATCCTCATGCGGTTCGTGACCGGGCTTGCGGATTGACAGACAGAATGAAAAATTGCGCCCCCGCGAACCGAAGTTCGCGGGGGCGTTTTGCGCCGGTCAGGAGTGGTCGTACATAGAATATGTAAAATCGTCGAAGTATTTGTGCGGCGAACTGCGCACGCCGCCGTAGAAGTTACAGAAAATCCACTCGTCGCGCCGGTCGCCTCTCAGCAGCCGGTTCAGCCCGGTGTCGCGCAGCGCGTATATGTCGAGCACGAGCGCGCAGGCTGCGAGCACCGCCGTCACGGTGTATACCAGACTCCAGCGCCCGAACTTCCGCCAGCCCCTCCGGAGCACCACCCGCAGGACGACCGCCACGGCGGTCGCAAGCCCCGCAAGCGTCCACACGACCGCGGTAATCAAATTTGCGGGACGGTTGTAGAAGTACCCCGGGACCTTGTAAAGCCCGGTTTCCCAGAGAAAGACGTCCATGCTGTAAAACATCGAGTAAAAATACTCGCGGTAGGACCGGGA
>CALXFK010000085.1 GCA_944387575.1 uncultured Clostridia bacterium | reverse complement strand
TCGAACCCACGTATTCAGCTTGGGAAGCTGATGTTCTGCCATTGAACTACACCCGCATGACTATGGTATTATACCGCAAATATGGCAGTTTGGCAACAGTTTTTGAAGAATATTTTTTTGCGCATTGACTGGGGGCTCTGCTGGATATAAAATAGTATCACCAATAATTTGACGGCGGGTCGATTTCCCGCCGCAGGGAGGTAATATGGAAGGTAACGGAGCACAGCTCGAGCGCAGGCTGTCATCGATAAACGTATGGTCGCTGGCGTTCGGATGTATCATCGGTTGGGGCGCGTTCGTGATGCCGGGGGACACATTCCTCGCAAAAGCCGGTCCGCTCGGCACAGTCATAGCAATGGCTGCCGCCGCGCTCGTGATGGTGGTCATCGCGCTGAACTACAACTTCATGCTGAACCGGTACCCGGTGGCGGGTGGCGAGTTCACATACACGCAAATGGCGTTCGGGAGGCAGCATGCGTTTGTCTGCTCGTGGTTTCTCGGACTTTCGTACATAGCGATAGTCCCGCTCAACGCGACGGCGCTCGCGCTCATCGGGCGGAACCTGCTCGGCGGGATGTTCCAGGTCGGGTTCCACTACTCGTTTGCGGGCTACGACATCTACCTCGGCGAGATAATCCTCGCGCTTGCGGCTCTCATCATCTTCGCGGTCCTCAGCATACGCGGCGTGAAGGGCGCGGGCGTATTCCAGACCGGGCTTGCAATCGCGCTTGTCGGCGGGGTCGCGATAATTGCAGTGGCTGCGCTTCTCAGCCCCAAGGCTTCGTTTGAAAACCTCGCCCCCGCATTCCATCCGTCGAGCAGCGCGGTTGCGGGCGTGCTTTCGGTGGTCGCGGTCGCGCCGTGGGCGTTTGTCGGATTCGACACGGTGCCGCAGGCGGCGGAGGAGTTCAAGTTCTCGCACAAAAAGACGATAGCGGTCATGGTCGCGTCGATACTGTTCGGCGGCGCGGTGTACATCGCGCTCACGCTTGTCACCGCGTCGGTACTCCCTGAGGGGTATGAGTCGTGGGTGGACTACATCGCGGCATCCGGCGGGCTCAGCGGCATCAAGTCGCTTCCCACCTTCTTTGCCGCCGACACTCTGCTCGGGACTGCAGGGCTCGTATTCATAGGCATAGCCGTCCTCGCGGCGATACTCTCCGGCATCATCGGATTCTACATGGCGTCGAGCCGGCTCCTCTACTCGATGGCAAAGGAGCGCGTGCTGCCCGGGTGGTTCGGGAAACTGCACCCGAAGCACAGCACACCGGCAAACGCGATACTCTTCATAATGCTCATCTCGTTTGCGGCGCCCTTCTTCGGTCGGACGGCGCTCGGGTGGATAGTCGACATGTCCTCGACCGGCGCCGCCATCGGTTATGCGTACACCTCCGCCGCGGCGTTCAAATTCGCGCTGAAGGAGCGCAGGCGCGGGGTGATGGTGACCGGGCTTCTCGGGATGGTCATCTCGCTTGCATTCCTGGTGCTGCTGCTTGTGCCCATTGATATGTTCGACTGTTCGCTCGGACGTGAGCCTTACATCTGCTTCTTCATCTGGATAGTGCTCGGAGTGGTGTTCTACTTCGTGTCCCGCAGAGGCGCAAAGACCGCAAAATAAAACTATCACAAAGACCACAGATCACACATCGGATAGATACACAAACTACACAAATCAGACGGAAAGGAAGGTACGACCATGAAACTTACATTCTGGGGAGCCGCACGCGCCGTCACCGGAAGCTGCCACCGTCTCGACTGCGGCGGCAGGACCCTGCTTGTGGACTGCGGTCTCCAGCAGGGGCGGGACGAGCTCGACTCGAACCGGATACCGTTCTCCGCGGCGGAGGTCGACTACGTCGCGGTGACCCATGCGCACATCGACCACTCGGGGCGGCTGCCCCTGCTCGTCAAAAGCGGGTTTCACGGTCGTATAATCACGACCCGGCTCACCTTTGAGCTGATGCAGATAATGCTGCGGGACAGCGCGCACATCCAGGAGTCGAACGCCGAGTACGAGTCGCGCAAGGGAAAGCGCGCCGGTCACGAACCGGTCGAGCCGCTCTACACGCTCCAAGACGTGGAGGACACGCTCGCGCTCGTCACCCCGGTCGAGTACGGGGATATGGTCGAGCTGGACGGCGGGCTCCGCCTGCGGTTCACCGACGCGGGGCACCTGCTCGGCTCGGCATATGTCGAGGTGTGGGCGGAGGAGAGCGGGGTCAAAAAGAAACTCGTGTTCTCCGGCGACATCGGAAACATCCACCAGCCGATAATCCGCGACCCGCAACCTATTACCGAGGCGGACTACGTGATAATGGAGCGCACCTACGGCGACCGCAACCACAGCTCGGTCGAGGTCGACTACACCGACGACCTCGCCGCCATCCTCGACCGCACCTTCGCACGCGGCGGCACGGTTGTCATCCCGGCGTTCGCGGTCGGGCGCACGCAGGAGCTTCTGTACTTCTTCCGCACGATAAAGGAGCGCGGTCTGGTCCGCTCGCTTCCGAACTTCCCGGTCTACCTCGACAGTCCTCTCGCAAAGGCGGCGACCCAGATATACATGGGGGACCTCAGCGGTTACCTCGACGCGGAGGCTCTCGAACTCGTGGAAAACGGCAGGCGTATCCTCACCTTCCCCGGTCTCTACCTCTGCGAATCGACCGACGACTCCCGCGCCCTCAATTCGAACACCGACCCCAAAGTCATTATCTCCGCGAGCGGCATGTGCGACGCGGGACGTATCCGCCACCACCTCAAGCACAACCTCTGGCGCCCCGAGTGCTCGGTCGTCTTTGTCGGGTACCAGGCGGAGGGCAGCGTCGGACGGCGCATCCTCGAGATGTCCGCCGCTGGCGGTCACGGCTGCGTGAAGATACTCGGCGAGGAGATAGCGGTGCGCGCCGAGATAGTCAACTTCCCCGGTCTGTCCTCGCACGCGGGGCTGGACGAGCTGGTGCGCTGGGCGGAGGGGTTCTCCCCGCGCCCCAAAGAGGTGTTCGTGGTTCACGGAGACGCGGACG
>CALXFK010000084.1 GCA_944387575.1 uncultured Clostridia bacterium | reverse complement strand
GACTTGGCATCGGGCTGCTTCGTCGACTCATATCCATATAAGGAGGTTTAATCGTGGAGACTACTACTGAAACTACTACTACAATTTCCACCGTGCTCACTGAGGTCGGTAACGTTGTATCTTCCGGTATTGAGTGGATAGGTGATTATCTCACTGTTATCACCTCGAATCCTGTTCTGTTGCTCTTTGTCATTGTCCCGTTTGTCGGACTTGGCATTGGGCTTCTGCGTCGTCTCATGCGAGTCAGCTAATTAAAAAGGGGATAGGGGCGCGTGAGGGTCACGCGCCCCAGTGTTTGTTATATGACATTTTTACTTTTTCTTTTTGCAATTATATTTGTTCCTGTTTTTTCTCTTCTTATATATGGTAAGCGCTTTATTAACCCTAATAAGTTGATTTTCATTTTTGGTAAAAAGGGGAGTGGCAAGTCAACTTATATGGTTAAACTCATGCTGCGACATCTTAAACGCGGCTGGACTATCTACACCAATATGATAGATATCAATATTCCCGGAGTCCGGATTTTTAACCTCGAGTCTCTTACTCGCTGCACTCCGGATGAACACTCAGTCGTATTTATCGATGAAGGCGGCATTACCTTTGATAATCGGAATTATAAGAATTTTGACCGCGGGTATACTGAGTGGTTTAAGTTCCAGCGGAAATATAAGTGCAAAGTTTACATAAATTCGCAGAGTTTTGACATAGACAAGAAGCTGCGTGACCTTACCGATAGCATGGTATTGCAGGTCAATTATTTTAACGTCATTGGCGTCGGCAAGCCGATTATCCGTACTGTGAAGCTCACCGAGGCTACGGCAGATTCTGAGTCACGTATCGCAGACCAGCTTAAATTTGACAAGCCGTGGCGTTGGCAATTTACCTGGCTTCCAAGGTACTTTAAATATTTTGACTCTTACAATGCTCCGAAGCGGCAGCCAGTCCCGTATCGAGTGGTCAAAGCTCCGGAGTCGGAGCAAAATGTTGACGATGGTAAAGAGTAGCCTTTTCCGCCTCCCCTGAGTTCAACAAAATTTTTATTTTGTTGACATTTGTGCGGAACCGTGGTAAACTATCATCATACTGTTTCTAAGGCTCTGCCAATCAGGAGGAATTGTATGAACTACATTTCGGAGGCTCCCCCGATCATACGGGACTATCTGACATACCACGAGACCATCAAAGGTCACTCGAAACTTACAGTAAACGAGTATTTTCTTGACCTGCGCACATTTTTTCGCTATATCAAGCTCAAGCGAGGTCTGTGCGGCACCGCAAAAAATCTCGAGGACATCTCAATCGACGACGTTGACCTGGAGCTCGTTAAGTCGGTTACGCTTGCGGACATATACGACTTTCTCGGGTACCTGTCCCGTGACCGTGAGCGTAACCACAACTCAAAGGACGCCGGCGTTGGGCTCAATGCGGCATCGCGCTCGCGGAAGATAGCGTCTATCCGCTCATTTTATAAGTACCTCACAACAAAGGTGCATCTGCTCGAGGAAAATCCTGTCCTGAACCTTGATTCTCCCAAACTCAGGCAATCTCTTCCAAGGTATCTGACTGTGGATGAGAGCATTCGGCTTTTAAACGCGGTGAACGGCAAGAACAAGAAGCGTGACTACTGCATTCTCACTTTGTTTCTCAACTGTGGTATGCGAATATCCGAGCTTGTCGGACTGGATGTCTCGAGCATACACGACGGCATAGTGACCGTTCACGGCAAGGGCAACAAGGACAGGAATATATTTCTCACAGAGTCATGTCTGGCTGCCCTGAAGGATTGGCTCGAGGTACGCGCCGAGCTCCCGCTCACCGACAGAGACGCAAAGGAAGCGCTGTTCGTTACCCGTCAGAACACCCGCATATCCACCGATATGGTTCACCGAATAGTCAAAAAAACGCTGCTTGCTGCCGGTTTGGATGCCTCAAAATACTCCGCACACAAGCTCAGGCACACGGCTGCCACACTCATGCACCAGAACGGCGTTGATATCCGCACATTGCAGGCGGTGCTCGGTCACGAACACCTCAACACAACCGAGATATACACTCACGTCGATAACAATGACCTGCGCTTTGCGGCGAGCGCAAATCCGCTAGGAAAAATCAAACCCGAAAAGTAGGGTTCTACTCTCGCATCTCCTCCTCTCCCCTTTCTGTAATATATTTGTTTTAAAAAACGCGCACAGCATTCGGATATCCGAACATTGTGCGCGTTTATGTTATTCTTTTTGAGCAATCAGCAGAAATGTGTGTGTTTTTGCCTGAATACAGCCGTTCTTTTCAAGTAATCTCTGCGCCTCGAACAGCCTGTCCATGCAACTCTCCACCGAAAATCCGGGAAATTCCCACTCGATTATTCGCGCAAACCATACAAGCGCCGCTACATCAAAGAACTTTATTGAACCGAAGCACTCCTTTCCGTCGAGGACCCGCAGACCAGCAGCACTTGCTCTTTCCGACGCAATACTTAGATACTGCTGCGGAAAAGGAAGCTCTGTTACTTGAGGCAGCAAAAGTTCCACCAATTCCCTATCGTTCTCTGCGCCGACCTGTTCTGTTATAAAGACGCCGCCCGGTTTCAGCACGCGAACCACTTCATTTACATCATAATCGCCATGCCTGTTGAGAACCATGTCGAACTGTGCCGTATCAAAAGGAAGGGCTCCGCCGCTAACCGCTTCGCGGAAGTCAATACCAAGCGGCAAGAGCGTGCGCCTGCAAAGCTCGACATTTGGCAAGTACCCCTCGGTTGCGCTCGTCAGAACATGCGGGTGCCGGAGCGACAGCAGGAACTCTCCTCCTCCGGTATCGATATCAAGCAGCTCCATTTGAGGTTTCAGCAGACGATGTATCTCGTCACGGTAATCGGACGCCGAAGCCTCCTCATACCTTCCGGAAATGTGAGAGAAATCCCATCCATGTATCTGTGCGGCAGCCTGCTCCTCAAGCCACTGCTCAATCATTTTCGCTCTTCTCTGCCGTCGCCATCCGGCTCATCTTCCCTGCCGTTGCCATCCGGCTCGTCTTCCGTGCCGATAAGACCGGCGCCAGGTCCGCCGAGCTCAGGCGGCAGTTCGAACATTTCAACTCTGTGCAGGCGCGCAGCATATTCGTCGTCGTAGTCATCCTCCTCATCGGGAGCATTTTCGCGCTCGATTTCAAGCGCGGGCTGAACTATATACTTGTTCACTATCGGATAAGTAATATATATCTCCGTAAACCGCATGAGTGAGAACATGAGGAACGGCAGCATAACAAGGTCAAGGAAGGTGGTAAAGAACAGCGACAGGAACACAATCACGGCAGATATGATGATAGACAATACGTTCCTGCCGAAGCCAATAACCGAAAATATTATGCTGTTCTTGAGGATGTGGCGTACACTGAGATTCACGGTCACCGCAAGCTGATATGCATAGTTTCGCACCGAGATATAGAATATCAGAAGAGCGGTACTCAACCCACGCAGTATGAGCGCAAACGTTGTAGAGTCGGAAAAGTTGATATAATTCCAGTTTATATAGAAAATCGCGACCACAACAATGTCGAGAATCCCGAAAAACAGACCCTGCCTGAAATTCGAAAACGCGCGGCTGAAAAAATCACTTGTCCACGCGTGCTCTCGCCTGACATAATTGCGAAGCACATATGTAAAACCCATCATGAAAGGTCCATACAGTATAAGCGAAACTACCGTCAGTGCATTGAGCAGCCACTGCGGGATAAATGCCGCTATCGACACAAACATCGACGCGAGCGGCGGAACAACAAGCTCCCCGTCCACCGTTGTAAAGAGGTCAGGTGCTATCGTTATGAAATATGTGTACACTATCATGTACGCATAAACTATCACTGGAAGTGTGACAAGGAAAAACAGAAAATTCTGTGTGACAAGACCCCATATCTTTGCAATAAGCAGTTCAAAATATGTAAAAAAAGCATTTTTTTGAGGCGCATTCTTATCAACTCCCGGACCGGGTTTGCTCCAATTGCGGCTAAATATTCCCATTCATATTCTCCATGTTCAATTTAAAATTCCTGATACACTATACTCCATACTCCGCCGCTCAGGCACGCGGATGGTATCTGTTGTACACATCTCTGAGCTTGCTTGTGATCACCTGCGCATATACCTGCGTAGATGAAATATCTACATGTCCAAGCATCTCCTGTATGGAGCGAAGATCCGCACCATTTTCCAAAAGATGCGCCGCAAATGAGTGCCGAAGAGTCTGCGGCGTAATGTCCTTGTCTATGCCGGCGAGCTCTTGGTAGTGCTTTATAATCTTCCAGAATCCCTGTCTTGTCATCCGGGAACCACCAACATTTACAAAGAGCGACTTTTCGACCGGATTACTCACGAGCGAAGGACGGGCATTGAGCAGGTAATTCTTGATTGCTGCTACCGCAACCGGGTAGACCGGGATTATTCTGCTGTGGTCAGTGCCGTTAATTTTAAGGAACCCGACGCTGATGTTTATGTCGTTGACATTCAGCATGATCAGCTCGGACACCTTTATTCCGGTCGCGTATATCAATTCGAGCATCGCCTTGTCGCGGCATCCCTTCGCATCGTCGGTACGCGGCTGTGAAAGCAGCCTGTCCACATCCTCACTTGACAGTATCTGCGGGAGCTTACGAGTGACCTTTGGCGAAGGTACCGACTTTACCGGGTTCCGCTCTATGTCCCCCTGTTCAACAAGATAAGAGAAAAAACATTTTACAGAGGCAATACTGCGAGTTACCGTCGCAGCCGACTTCCCCGCTTCGGAGAGCGACGCAAAATATTCCTCAAGCTGTTCCTCCGAGACCTCCCCCGGGTCATTGATCCGATTGAACGGCTCGGAGGCGACAAACTTTCCGACGTCCCGCATATATGAATCTATTGTGTTCTGCGATGACCTCTTCTGGTTTTTGAGATAACTCTCAAACCCCTTCAACCGACTGTTCACGCTCTCCCCCCTACTATCAACTCACCACCGACAACAGTATCGGCGTTACCCAATATTCAAGTGCTGTCGCAAAAAGCAGCACAACAACACACACAAGCAGCCTGGAAAAAACATTTCCGTCCGGCGCCACTGCTCCTCCGCGTCCGAATACGCATCCGGCAATCTGCCTTGAAATCGACATTCCGTATATCGACATGAACATAACGCAGGGAAGCACCACAAGGTTATATACCGCGTACACCGCCGTGCCTGTCCAAAATCCGGCAATTGAGAAACAGCGCACAAGAATCGCGACCGAGTATGACGCAAGAAACCCGTGCGCTGCAAGCATCGCAGGAATGAGAAATACTCCGAAAACTCCGCATGCACACAGACAAATCAGCGCCGGCAGGCGAAAAACCCGCACCGCAGCCGCAAACAGTGTCCCTCCTGCGCCATCTGACACATATGCGCTCCCATTTTCGAGCGCCGCAAGACCCGCATACTTTGCCGCAACAGCGCCCGCAACGGCACCAAGTATCAACGCCACCGAGCAGATCACAGTCTCCCTTACAAACCCGGAAGAGACGATCTGCCTAAGTCTTACAGACAATATTTCCATACGCTCCACCTCCACAGTAGAACGTATGACGCTGCCTCTCAGCTTATTCCGAGCTCCTTTGAACGCCGCGTGCATGCGTCAAGTCCTGCAACGAACGCGTCGTCAAATCCGTGCTCCGCCATCGCGTCGAGAGCGGCAAGCGTAGTCCCCCCGGGCGAACAGACCTGTTTTCTCAGCTCCTCTGGACTTTTCCCAGTATCAAGCAACATGTGAGAAGCCCCCTCCATAGTTGCCGCAAACAGCCTGAGCGCCGTACCCGCAGGTATCCCCTCCGCCTTGGCATTCTCCACCACAAGCTCTGCAAGGTGGAAAAAGTATGCGGGACTTGACCCGTTAACCGCAACGACCGCATCCATCTGCGCTTCGTCGATAAGCTCAACCAGACCGGATCCGGAAAACACCCCAATTGCAAAATCACGGAATACATCCGGAACCCCCGGCGAGACAGATATTGCGCTCGCACCATACCCGAGCATTATCGGAGTGTTCGGCATGACCCTTACTATGTACGCCCCCGGAAGCCGGCTAGAAAAATACTCTATCGGCTTTCCTGCAACTATGGATATGAAGCACTTCCCGGCGGCATCACAGCTCAAATGCGAAAACACATCCGCAAGCTGCTGCGGCTTTACCGAAACCAGGATAACATCCGCGCTCTCTATCAGCTCATCTGCTGACGCGGATACCTTCATCCCATGCTCCTTTGCGGATGACAGTGCAGCTTCACTCGTGTCGTATACCGTCGTGTCCCCGGCGCGGAAAACGCCGCTCCGAAGCGCACCGCCGACAATTGCCGACGCCATATTACCATATCCGATAATCCCGACACGAAAGCTGTCTGCCATATACACATCCTCCAAGAGCTTAACATAATGCGAATGCATTTAATATACCGCAAGTCTCCTGAAAACGCAATAGCCAAGAGCTATTTTCCCCACAATATTTTTCTCGCCCTAAGTTTTATGTAAACAGTTTTATGTAAACGCGCAAGATGTAGTTTTCAATTCTTGAATAGGCACAAAATATGCATTCAGTTATTTATGTTTGTGTTTCTTTTTTGAGCGTCCCGACCCGAGCAGAGCTCCGGCAAACGCGCCGAGGAGCGCACAGAGTGCAACAAGTCCTCCGCTGTTTGTAAAGTCGATCGCTCCGTAGCCGATGAGTCCGGCGATGCAGAGCATTGCTAGCAGCAAAGCACCCGCCATGAGACCACAGAACACGATGCCGCCATGGCTTCGTTTTTCTGAAATCAGACCGCCCGCTGCGCCACCCAGAAACAGTGATATACCGACTGCGGTTTTTTCGAGCGTTTCGCTCTGTCCCCTGCTGAGCAGTATTGCCGCCATTGCAAGCATCAGTGCAAATGACAATGCAAGCGCGCAGACGGCGCCGATCGCAGATGATGTTACAAGCCGCATAACTCCTCTATTTTCTGTCATTGTCTGTACCTCCACCTTCCATTTATATTTTATATACAGTAGATGAGTATTCCCCTGCACGACAGCGTATGACAACGCAGAAAAAAATCGGCGTCTTTCCGGACTTTTGATTCCGGAAGACGCCGATTTGACCTATCAATATATTGCTGTTTGACGTTACTGTGCCGCGACGTTGCTTGCACCCTTTGAGGAAATTGCCCAGCGCATGATCTCAACGCTTGCGCCGTCCTTACCGGTGACGATGGTGATCCTGTCATCCTTTATGTGCGAGATCTTACCGACCACGCCGCCGCGAGTAGTTATCTCATCGCCGACCTTGAGCTCGGAGAGCATCTTCTGCATGGACTTCTTGCGCTTGTTCTCCGGACGGATAAGCATGAAATAGAAAACAAGGATGACTATCGCAAACGGAAGAACGAGCGATATCACGCCGGATATGTCAACGCCCTCTGTCGCCGTCTCAAGAACCGGCAGCACTGTCAGAAACTTGTTGATCATTTAATAATAAACCTCCCAATAGTCGGGGCGCACCGCGCCTCCGCAAATACGTATTGCCTGTGCTATTATATAGAATAAATTGGGCAATTGCAATAGTTAATTTCAGTTTATATCCTTCTGTCCAGTCTCTCCGACCATTCGCGCCTGAACTCGGAAAACGTTCCGCACTCTATCGCGTCACGGATTTTTGCCATCAGCGAGTTATAAAAATACAGGTTGTGCATAACGGCAAGCCGCATCGCCAGCATCTCCTCGCACTTGAACAGGTGGCGGAGGTATGCCTTTGAGAAATTACGGCAGACATAGCAGTCGCACTGCGGGTCAATAGGGGTGTCGTCGATCTCATATCGTTTGTTTTTAATATTGATGCGACCGTCGTGTGTGTTCAGGTGGCCATGCCTTGCGTTCCTTGCCGGCATAACGCAGTCGAAAAAATCCACGCCGCGCGCTACTCCTTCTATAATGTTACCAGGAGTTCCGACGCCCATGAGGTACCGCGGTCGGTCGGTCGGAGCCTCCGGACATACGGCGTCGAGTATCTCATACATTACCTCAGTCGGCTCCCCTACGGCAAGTCCGCCTATCGCGTATCCCGCAAGACCTAGCTCGGATATCCGCCGCATATTGTTTACACGGATGTCGACGTATGTGCCGCCCTGGTTTATTCCCCACAGGACCTGACCCGGGTTCACTGCATCCTCAGCGGAGTTCAGCCTCTCGAGCTCGTTTTTACACCTGACAAGCCACCGCTCGGTGCGTGCACAGGACTGCTCTACATATTCACGCGGCGACGGATTTTCCACGCACTCATCGAACGCCATTGCAATGTCCGAGCCGAGTCGTGACTGCACCTGCATGCTCTCCTCCGGACCCATAAAAATTCGCCGCCCGTCGAGATGGGAGCTAAACGAGACACCCTCCTCGGTTATTTTGCGCAGCCCGGCAAGCGAAAACACCTGGAACCCACCGCTGTCGGTGAGAATCGGGTGCGACCAGTTCATGAACCGATGTAGACCGCCCATTTTTCGCACAACGTCCTCGCCAGGTCGCAGATGGAGGTGATAAGTGTTCGAAAGCTCTACCTGACACCCGATCTTCTCCAGATCAAACGCATCCAGTCCACCCTTTATCGCCGCCTGCGTCCCGACGTTCATGAACACAGGCGTCTGCACCGTCCCGTGCGGCGTCGTATATTCACCCCGCCGTGCAGCACCGTCGGTCGTAATCAGTCTAAACATTGCACACCTCAAATCACTGAATAAACATTGCGTCACCAAAGGAGAAAAAGCGGAACTTCGCGTCAATCGCCGCCTTATATGCATTAAGAATATTCTCCCTGCCGGCAAGCGCAGACACAAGCATCACGAGAGTGCTCTCCGGAAGATGGAAATTTGTTATTAGCGCATCGACTATCTTGAATTTATAACCGGGATATATGAATATATCAGTCCAACCGGACGACGGGGCAAGCGTTCCGTCATCCACCCCGAACGCCTCAAGAGTGCGGCACGAGGTCGTACCCACCGCTATGACACGCCTGCCCTCCCTTTTCGCGGCGGTCACGGCGCGCGCGGTCTCCTCAGGCACCACGCAGTATTCCGCGTGCATGAGATGGCTCTCTATGTCCTCCTCCTTTACCGGGCGAAAGGTACCGAGCCCAACATGAAGCGTCACAAATTGCTGCTCTACCCCGCGGTCACGTAGCTCCCGGAGCAGCTCATCGGTAAAATGCAGACCGGCGGTCGGCGCGGCAGCGGAACCGGGATTTTTGTTGTATACAGTCTGATACCGCTCCGGGTCGTCAAGTTTTTCCTTGATGTACGGCGGCAGAGGCATCTGTCCCAGCTCATCGAGCACCTCGAGGAACACTCCCTCGTACTCGAAACGTATGAGACGGTTCCCACCCTCAACTATCTGCTCCACATGTGCTATGAGTTTACCTCCGCCAAAGTTCGCCTGAGCTCCGACGCGAAGCTTCTTGCCCGGGTGTACGAGACACTCCCACAGCCCGCCGTCACGCTGGTGGAGCAACACGAGTTCGACCTTTCCCCCGGTCGGCAGCTCTCCTATCAACCGCGCGGGTATGACCCGTGAATCGTTCATGACCAGAAGGTCGCCCGGCTTCAGATAACGTCCCAGGTCGTGAAATACATCAAACGAGTACTCCCCGCTCTGTTTGTCCAGCACCAGCAGCCGCGACGACGCTCTATCCTCTAGTGGCGTCTGCGCTATAAGCTCCTCCGGGAGATCATACCAAAAATCCGATTTTTTCATAGGAAACTTCCTTAATCCATTTTTGCAAGATGGGTGCCGGTGAAGTAGTAAGTCAGTATCTGCTCACACGTCCAGCCAGCCTCCGCCCGTCCACGTGCGCCCCACTGGCTCATGCCGACGTTGTGCCCCCAGCCTGAGCCGGTGACGGTGAAAACTACCTCTCCCGTCGTCTCGGTGGCGCTTTTCGATTCTATCCCATCCGCAGTTATCATGTATATCTCGTCTGAGTTGGGTATCTGCAAAATATTCCCACCCGAACCTATCACCATC
>CALXFK010000083.1 GCA_944387575.1 uncultured Clostridia bacterium | reverse complement strand
CCCGCACGCACGACGGCGCAAGTTGAAAGTTTGGGGGTCTCTCCGCTGATGATGTCGAGCACGTCGACCCCAAGAATATTCGCAGCATTGTACAGGAAGCTGAACGAGAAGTCCTTCTCGCCGTTCTCATACGCGGCGTACTCTGTCTGGCTCACTCCGAGCTTTGTCGCCATGTCCGCCTGGCTGAAATCGCAGGCGTCACGAAGCGCGGCAAGCCTCATGCCGATCTCGGTAAGTTGTTCACCCATTGCCATAATCATTTACCATATCCGAGCGCGATTGCGCGCTTATTTGCATCGATGAGGTCGGTGTGGCGGGCGCTTACGACCTTAGTCATGGTGCTATCCACACAGCTGTACGGGACAGCTTCGGTCTCGCGGATGACCTTGCCGAGCATTATCATGTTGGCAAGCCCGTCGAGGTTCTCCTGCGAGGCGAGCGCGGTGGCGGGGATGTAGTACGCCTCGACATCGCTGCGCTCAACCTTGCGGCTGATAAGCGAACTGTCCACGAAAATCTTTCCGCCCGGCACGACGTCCTTCTCGAACTTGTCAAGCGAGGGCAGGTTCATTGCAATGAGCACATCGGGGTGCGTGACTATCGGAGAGCCGACCGGCGTGTCGCTCAGGATAACCGAGCAGTTCGCAGTGCCTCCGCGCATCTCCGGACCGTAGGACGGCAGCCACGAGAGCTCGCGCCCCTCGAGAAGCCCCGCATACGCGAGGAACTTCCCGGTAAACAGCACACCCTGTCCGCCGAATCCGGCGATAAGAATCTGAGTGGTCATTTTACTTCGCTCCCTTCTCGTCGGAGATGTCCTTGTAGACGCCGAGCGGGTAGTACGGGATCATGTTCTCGCGCAGCCACTCAAGCGCCTTGACCGGCGTAAGACCCCAGTTGGTGGGGCAGGTGGAGAGCACCTCGATAAGCGAGAAGCCCTTCCCCTCGACCTGGTTGCGGAACGCCTTGGTTATGGCGCGCTTCGCCTTCGCGATGTTCGCGACGCTGTCCACGCTCACGCGCTCGAGATAGGTCGCGCCGTCGACCTGCGACAGCATCTCGCACACCTTCACCGGCAGACCGACAAGCTCGGGCTTGCGTCCGTACGGCGAGGTCTGGGTGACCTGACCGGGCAGGGTGGTCGGAGCCATCTGACCGCCGGTCATGCCGTAAATGGCGTTATTGACGAATATAACGGTTATGTTCTCGCCGCGCGCAGCCGAGTGAACCGTCTCAGCGGTGCCTATCGCGGCGAGGTCGCCGTCGCCCTGGTATGTAAAGATTATCTTCGAGGGGTCGGCGCGCTTGAGACCGGTGGCGACTGCGGGCGCACGTCCGTGTGCCGCCTCCACCATGTCGCAGTTGAAATAGTTGTATGCAAAGACCGAGCAGCCGACCGGAGCGACGCCTATCGTGTCTCCGCAGATGCCCAGCTCGTCTATCGCCTCGGCGACAAGGCGATGTATGATACCGTGGGTGCAGCCGGGGCAATAGTGCAGCACTGCGTCGGTCAGTGCATCCGGTTTCTTGAATACTACCGCCATTATTTAGCACCTCCAATCGAATCTGCCTCGAATATCTTGGCGAGCACCTCTTCGGGTGCGGGGATCATGCCGCCGGTGCGGTTGCAGAGAAGCACCGGACGCATGCAGCGGGTCGCGAGCTCGACGTCGTCTACCATCTGACCCATCGACAGCTCGACGGTCACAAACGCACGCACACGCTCCGCCGCCGCGCGCAGCGCAGCCTTCGGGAACGGCCAGAGCGTTATCGGACGGATCATGCCGACCTTGACGCCGCGGGCACGAGCTTCGTTTATCGCGTTCTTCGAGACACGCGCGACCGCGCCGTATGCCACGACGCATATCTCCGCGTCCTCCATCATGTACTCCTCGATCATGACCTCGTTCTCGCAGACCGACTGGTAGCGGGCATAGCGCTCAAAGTTGAGCTGCTCGAGCTCGGCGGGGTCCATGTAGAGCGAGTTGACTATGTTCGGCTTGCGCTTGCCGCCGGTGCCGGTGAGCGCCCACGGCTTGTCAAACGTCTTTATCTCGCCGAAATCGAGGCTTACCGGCTCCATCATCTGACCGAGCACGCCGTCGGCGAGTATCATCGAGGTCATGCGGTACTTGTCCGCAAGCTCAAAGCCCTTTATGGTGAGCGACGCCATCTCCTGGACCGACGCCGGGGCGAGCACTATCATGCGGAAGTCGCCGTGACCGGCGCCGCGGGTCGCCTCAAAGTAGTCGGACTGGGAGGGCTGTATGCCGCCGAGACCCGGACCGCCGCGCTGTACGTTTACGACGAGTGCCGGCAGGTCGCAGCCCGCAAGATAACTGAGTCCCTCGCTTTTAAGCGATATTCCGGGGCTGGAGGAGGAGGTCATCGCGCGCTTTCCGGCGGAGGACACTCCTATGACCATGTTTATCGCGGCTATTTCGCTTTCCGCCTGCAGGAACACACCGCCCACCTGGGGCATGCGCTTTGCCATGTACGCCGCGACCTCGGTCTGCGGGGTTATCGGGTATCCGAGGTAGTGCCGGCAGCCAGCCATCAACGCGGCTTCCGCGAGCGCCTCGTTGCCCTTCATGAGTACCTTTTCGGACATTTCTTCTACCAACCTTTCGCTCAAGATGCTATCTCTCGACCGTTATGACACAGTCGGGACACATGCGCGCACAGGATGCGCAGCCGACGCACTTGTCCATATCGACAACTTCCGCCGGATGATATCCCTTCGCATTTATTCGCTCGTGCGCGAGACTGACGATTCCCTTCGGGCAGGCGGCGACACAGAGCCCGCAGCCCTTGCACCTGTCGGTGTCAAAAGTTACCTTTGCCATAATATTCTCCATTCTGCCGGAGCAGTCCGGCGCTGAATCCCCGCCTGTTCTGAGGGTCGGCGGACACCCGCTTTAAACTGAACCTGAACTTATGTATTCCAGACCGCCCACTCGCGCTTGTAGTAGAGGTCTATCGGAAACACCTCGACCTCGTCGGCTGCCACCACCGCCGCGGCAGCGTCCGCAAGGTCCTTTCTCACGCTCACCGCCGCGAGCGGGAGCCCGCTGAGCCGGGCAAGCTCGCGCGCGAGCGGAAAAGCTGCTGCGATGTCCTCCGGCGTGGTCTCCGCGCCGAGGTTCGAGTTGTCGATGATCGCTGTGAACGCGAGCCCGCCCGCCGTCTCTATCTCACGCATGACCTCGAGCGCCTGCGCCGGGGTCCGGGTGAGCGGACGGTAGAAGTTGGCGACAAAATACATCTCGTAGTCGTTCTCCTCGCGGAGCGCGGGCGAGTACCTCCCGAGCGCGAGCGCGCCGCGGTCGTCCCCGCCGACGTCCACCACCGCGTGCAGCGACCTGTCGTCCACTATCGCGTAGTTCTCCGGCGCCATCGCCGGGACGTCCACATTCGAATTGGCGTACTCGGAGGATATCATCCGTATCCCCGCGCTCTCGAGTTCGGCGGCGCTGTCCTTGGTGCGGAAGTATGGGTTGACTATGTCTAGGTCGGCAACAGCCACCCGTTCGAACCGCCTGCGCATCTCGAGCGCCATGTTTACCGCGATATTGGTCTTCCCGCTGCCGTAGTGACCGGCGAGCAGGTTGACCCGTTTAAACTCCAACGCCGTCCCCCTCCTTTCGCAAGTACGCACAGCACAAAGCTGTCAAAAATGGTTGCTGATATGCTCTTTAGTATAGCACGCCTAATACTCACCATGCAACGTCAAAACGCATAAAATTATCATTTTTGAGCAGCCCGCTTTGCCGCTTTATTCACTCTGCGGCTTGTCCGCGTTCACATTTTGCCTCAAATGATGCAACTTTGATAAAGTGCTCCCTATTTTTCACGTCTCAGCATGCAAACCCGCCAAAATTTCACTGTGACTATTGTTTTTTGCGAGTTCTGCGCTATAATTGCAGCATCAGTCAACTATACTAATCATACTACCAGTATCGGGAGGACCTTGCAAGATGAAAGTTATCGACTCGCACGCTCACATTTATCCGACAAAGATCGAACACAAAGCTGTGGAGGCGATACGCAAGTTTTATGAGCTCGACGCGATGGGTCACGCCGGCTCGTCGGACGAGCTTCTCCGCTCCGGCGCGGAGGGCGGAATCACCAAATTCGTGGTCTTTTCAACCGCCACCGTCCCCCACCAGGTCGAATCAATCAACAATTTCATACTCCGGGAGTGCGCCGCACACCCCGAGTTTATCCCGGTCGGCACCCTTCACGCCGACTACGAGGGCTACGCAGACGAGCTCCGCCGCATCGACGAGGCGGGTATGCACGGCGTCAAGTTCCACCCCGACTTCCAGCTCTTCGACATAGACGACCCGCGGCTGTTCCCGATGTACGACCTGCTCTCCGAGCGCGGCATGTTCATTATCACGCACAGCGGCGACCCGCGTCACGACTACTCCCGCCCGGAGAAGGTCGCCCACGTCGCGCGCGAGTTCCCGAAGCTGCGCATAATCGCCGCCCACTTCGGAGGCTGGGGGCTGTGGGACGTCGCACGCGAGGTGCTGCGCGGGTTTGAGAACGTCTACTTCGACACCTCCTCCACCTACGGGTTCACCGGCGCCGACCCGATAAAGTTGGCGTTCAAAACCTTCGACCCGTCCCATATCTTCTTCGGCTGCGACTTCCCGATGTGGGATCACGCCACCGAGCTCCGCCGCATCGTCGAGGTGCTCGGCGAGGGTCAGCTCCTCGAGGACGTCTGCTGGAACAACTTTGCCGCGTTCTACAGCCGCTACGGCTCGATAGACTGAGCGCAGCCCCACTCCCGGATATGACATGCCCCGCGAACCTGTCAAGGCGGTTCGCGGGGCACGTTTTGTATTCCTTACGCGGTGTATATGCTCTCCTTTGTGACCGGGTCGCGGCTGAAGTGCGAGAAGAACTCGTACATCATCGGGACCATGACCGGGGTGGGCCAGTGCGGTATATTCATCTCCGCGACTATTCTCACGCGCGCTACACCGTCCTCACTTATGAGGTCGGCGGTATGGTACTGCACGCCGTCGCTCACAAACGAATCGAGCACGCAATTCTTCCCCGCGGGGAGCCCGAGCTCACGCTCAGCCTGCGAGATGTCGGTGCGGTCACGAAGGGCGAGCACGTCGTCGATGTTCACTTCGGGGGCGCGGTTCACCTTCGCCCAGCTATTCAGCCCCTCAACGAGGTCGGCTGCGGTCTCCATGCGCATCAGGTGGAACGGCTTGCCCTTGAAGTTGTAGAACGGCAGACGCCCGCCGTCGTGCTCGCCGTATATGTTGATGACCGGCATGCACACACCGAGCTCCAGCCCGCGCGGCTTCCCGTCGAACGGCGGCAGCGGCTCGCGGTCGTCCGAATACCCCTTTATGAATCCGTCGTCTATCGCCGAACCGCAGGGACCGACCGCCGCAAACATGTCGGGGCGCTGGTTACCGAGGCGGTTGGACGCCCATCCTCCGTACGAGAACCCGCCGGCGTAGACCCTGCTCTCGTCGACCGGGTAGAGCTTCTTTGCCTCCTCGAGAATCTCCTCAAGGATGTCGTCGAGCTCGAGGCTCGGGATAATGACTATCCACTCGCGCTTCGCCGCCTCCTCGACGAAACCCCATCCCTCGACAAGGAATATGTTGTTGCACGCGCCGTGCAGCGCGAACACGAGCGGGTACTTCCTTCCCGCGTTCTCCGGCTTGAAAGCGGAGACCGGGACAAACGACGTCCAGATTTTGTTCTCGTTCTGCTTCAAATTGAACTTTTCGGCGTCCCAGCGGTAACCGGTCTTTTTCTCGTACTCGTCCCAGCTCATCGGATTGTCGTACCCGTGGAACTCCTTGACCATCCCGCGCTTTGCCCAATACGCCATGACCTCCGGCGAGCGCTCGTCCGGAACGTCGAGCACCGGCTCCATCATCCGCTCGACCGCCTCAAAGAAGGTGGTCTTTTTCAGCGCCTCGATGTCAACGTTCGGGCTGAACTCGGTGTACAGACTCCGGATATTGCATATCTGTCCACCGTCGGTCATCTGATACTTCCTGTCAAGGATCTTCTCTACGTCAGCCATGCGATTACTCCCCTTTCCCTGCACAAAAATCACAGTGTCACAAATTATAACATATATATTACAATTTGTGCGCTCGCCTGTCAATCAAACTTGTATTCTCCTCATGCGCGGCATGTATGACATACAACAGCAGTGGCTCCGGAAGATATTCCGGAGTCACTGGCAGCGCAAGCTCAGCTATTTTTCGCGGAAGCTTCAGTTTCTGTCTTATCTGCCGTCGCGGCGCTTGAAGAGCTCGATAATCTCGTCGATGTCGTCGTCCGCCTCGGTGTCGAGCGGGACCGGCGCGGGGGTTTTTCCGTCCTGACCGTCGGTCGCCTGGCTCGGAGCTTCGGCGCGAACGTCGGTAAAGAGCGACGCGCTTCCCGAATTCTCATCGAAATTTGTGGCGATGACGGTTATCGAGAGCTCGTCCTCGAGCGTCTCGTCGAACGCGGCGCCGAATATGATATTCGCATCCTCGTGCGCCGCCTGCTGGACCATGTTCGCCGCAACGTCGACATCCTCCAGCTTGAGGTCCATAGAACCGGTGACATTGATTATGACGCCGCGCGCGCCGTTGATCGAGGTCTCGAGCAGCGGGCTCTGGATGGCCATGCGCGCAGCTTCCTCCGCCTTTCCCTTTCCTGCGGCGCGACCGACGCCCATGTGTGCGAATCCCGCATTCTCCATGATGGCGGTGACGTCCGCAAAGTCGAGGTTTATCAGTCCGGGCACCTTGATGAGGTCGGATATCGACTGGACCGCCTGCCTGAGCACATCGTCGGCGATCTCGAATGCGTTGAGGAAGGTGATGTTCTGCTCGCTTACGAGCTTGAGGCGCTCGTTGGGGATGACGACGAGCGAGTCGACCCGGTCGCGCAGCTCCTCGATACCCACATTTGCGGAATCCATACGGCGCTTGCCCTCGAACTTGAACGGGCGGGTGACGACGCCGACGGTGAGGATACCCGCCTCGCGCGCGATGTCCGCGATGACCGGCGCGGCGCCGGTACCGGTGCCGCCGCCCATACCGGCGGTGATGAACACCATGTTAGTGTCCTCGAGCACCTTTGCTATCTGTGCACGGCTCTCCTCCGCGCTCTTGCGACCGACCTCCGGATTGGAGCCCGCGCCGCGACCGTGAGTGAGCTTTTCGCCTATCTGCACCTTCTGCGTGGCGACCGAATTTTTGAGAGCCTGCTTATCGGTATTCACCGCGACAAACTCCACTCCGCGGACGCCGGAAGTGACCATGCGGTTGACGACATTACAGCCGCCACCGCCGACACCAATCACTTTTATATTTACGATGCTGTCGTTTCCAACATCAAGATCAAACGCCATATGTAGCTTCCTCCAACACAGCAATAATGTTTATTCACGCGGCAATTCTCCCGCGCAACTTGAAGATATCGTATATTAACTCTATTTTATATCTTTTGTGGTTTCGGGTCAATAGCCTGTACAATATTTTGTATAAATAAAAATTTGCCGTTTGGTCACGAACGAGGTCGGAACAGCACCTCGCCGTCCTCGGTAAGTGAGGACATGTCTATGGTTCCAGCCTCGGACGAACCGAGCCTGTCCACTATCTCGAGCAGAAATTCGAGTTTGTAATCGAGCTGCTCCGGCATTCCCAGCTCGACGGTGAACCTGTCAAGGAACGTAAATGTGACGTCGTACACCCCCTCAAGCGATATCATGCTCACGGCGGACAACATCTCCGCCGCTTTGAGCGCGTCCATCACGTCCACAAGGCTGTCCACCTTCGCGGTGTCCTCCCCTGCGGGCTGTGCGCGCTCACCGATTACCGGGTCGCTGAGCTCAAGACCGCGCACCTCAATGACATCCTCAGAACGAAGAGATGTCTTTTCGAGCAGCTTCGCCTTGGGACTGAGCAGCCAGTACTCACCGCCCTGCTCGACAAACGCCGCCGCGTATGTCTCTTGCACCTCTATTACGAGGGTGTCCGGCAGGCTCCGCCTCATCTTTACCTCCTCGACGTAGGGCAGCGCCTCGAATATCCTGCTTATCGCCGAGAACTTGTTGAAGAATATGAGGTTGTCCCCCTGCTCCATCCCGGACGCTGTGCGCACCTCGTCGGCGCGGTACCGCTCTATTCCGGACACGTCTATATTTTCAATACGGAAAAATATCGCGCTGACCGCCCCGAGTGCCGCCACAACGAGCACCAGCAGAAGCAGGACCGAGAAGCAACCCGGTCCCCCGCTGCGGCGCCCATGCGCCGCTCTGCCTCGCCTGCGTCTGGATGATCTTCCGCTCATCTACACATTTCCTCTCTGCGGCGTCCGCTGTCTACCGCATATTTTCTACCGTCTACTATATACCGTATACCGGTCGCTGTCTACTGTTCGGTCACTGTCACATCCGCCCCGAGCGTGCGCAGCGCCACGTCGAGCTGCTCGTAGCCTCTCGCAATGTGACCGGCGTCCTCTATCCTTGTCCTGCCCTCCGCGCCGAGTGCCGCCACCGCAAGTCCGGCGCCTCCGCGCAGGTCGGTCGCCACCACCGGCGCACCGCGCAGGCGTTTGACCCCGGTCACGACCGCGACCCTGCCCTCAACGCAGATATCCGCGCCCATCTTCTCGAGTTCACCTGCGTGGCGGAACCGGTTTTCGAATATGTTCTCCACGAATATCGTGCTCCCCTCAGCCGACGCAAGCACGCTCATCAGTATCGACTGCGCGTCGGTCGGAAATCCGGGATACGGCATCGTGCGCACCGGTCCTATCGCACGGAGTGGGCGGTGCCTTACGAGGGTCACCCGCCCGCTGCGCTCGGTTATCTCGCAGCCCGCCTCGCGCAGTGCCGCGCTGACAGCCGAGAACTGGTACGGTCGCGCACCGCTGACCGTCACCGCGCCGCCCGCAGCCGCAGCCGCGGCAAGGTATGTGACCGTTGCTATCCTGTCCGGCAGCACCCGGTGGCGCACGCCGTGCAGCTTGTGTCCGCCCTCTATCTCGATGGTGAGACCGCCCGCGCCGCTCACCCGCGCGCCCATCGCGCGCAGAAACGCCTGAAGGTCGCATATCTCGGGTTCGCGGGCGGGGTTATGTATGCGTGTGATCCCTTCCGCCGCCGTCGCGGCAAGCATTATGTTCTCGGTGGCGCCTACGCTCGGGAATGCGAGGCTTATATCGCACCCTTTGAGCTTTGCCGCGCGAAAGAGCATCCGGTCCCCGTCCCTCACTATCTCCGCGCCCATACTGCGAAGCGCAGAGATGTGCAGGTCGATAGGTCGTCTGCCTATCTCGCACCCTCCCGGCGAGCATATCTCCGCCTCTCCGGTGCGCGCGAGCACAGCCCCGAGAAATATCACCGAGGACCGCATCTCCCGCATCAGCTCATCCGGCACCGCGCTCGTGCACACGCCGGACGCATCCACCGTGACCTCGCTGCCGCTGCGTTCGCACTTGCAGCCAAGTCCGCGCAATATCTCGACCGTGTTGTCTACGTCGCTTAAACGCGGGCAGTTTTCAACGACCGATTCCCCGTCCGCAAGCACGCACGCCGCCAGTATCGGCAGCGCGCTGTTTTTCGCGCCCTGCGCCTCTATCTCACCGTACAGGCGGTTGCCCCCGTTTATTGTGTATACGTTCATATTATCCCCCCGCATCTGACTGTATCCAGGGCATACTATGCAGTGCGGGAAGCTCGGGTTACTTCGACCGTTTTTCCTCCGCAAGGTCTTTTATCGCCTCGTATATCCGCTCTGTTGAGTCGAGTACCGCCATAGATTGCAACCCCTCGCTCATCCGTTTTCGTACCGCGTCGTCACCGAGCAGCCTCTTCGCCTCCGCGTACATCACGTCTCCGGTCACATCCTTTTCGAGCAGCACCACCGCCCCGCCCGCCCTCTCGAGAGCGCGCGCGTTGAACTCCTGGTGGTTCTCCGCGACATTCGGGGAGGGCACGATTATCGCGGGGGTCGCGGACGCGATGACCTCGCCGAGCGTCGATGCGCCGCCCCTGCATATCACGAGGTCGGCTGCCGCGAGCACGGTCGGCATATTGTAGATGTACTCGCGCATGTCCACGTCCTTCTGTTTTCCAAGCTCCACCCCCAGCGAGCTCACGAGCTCCGGCATCCACTTCCACCCGAACGAGCCGGTCGCGTGGATGTGCATGAACCCGGGCTTCTCCCTGCACTCAAGCTCTATGAACCGGGCGGTCATCTTGTTCATCTCCCGAGAACCGAGACTCCCCCAGAAGGACACGACGAGCAGTTTGTCCTGCGGTATGCCGAGTTCGCGCTTTGCGTCCGGCTGCCGCTTGAATATTATGTCCTGCCGCACCGGGGTGCCGGTGTACAGGGTGCGGGTGTGCTGTGGATAGTAGCGCGCACCATCCGCGAATCCGAGCATCACGAGGTCGGCACGGCGCGCAAGCACCGTTGTTGTGAGCCCCGGCTTGACGTTCGACTCGTGGAGCGCGGTCGGAATGTGCATCGACTGCGCCGCCGCGACCGCCGGGTAACTCGCAAAGCCGCCGGTCCCCACCACCGCGTCCGGCTTGAACCCGCGCAGCAGCGCCGCCGCGCGGCGCATACTCCGCCGCCGCATCGCGAGCATCTTCACGTTGTGCACCAGCGCTTTCGGGGTGAGCTTACGCGAGAAACTCGCCATGCGCACCGTCTCCAACCGGAATCCCTCCCTCGGTACGAGGTCGGTCTCCATGCCCCCGTCCGCGCCGATAAACAGGACCTCGCTCGACGGACGGCGCTCGAGCAGCAGCTTTGCCGCCGCGATAGCGGGATTTATATGCCCGGCGGTTCCGCCGCAGGTGAAAACTATTCTCATGCCGCCGCTCTCCTTTCACAAATTTCGGACTTTCGGAACGCGCCCTTCCGGTACCGTTCCGTTAACCGGCTTTCTTTGCCGGCGTCTGTCTCGAGACGCTCAGTACTATCCCCATCTCCGCGAGATTGAGAAGCAGCGATGAGCCTCCATAGCTGAAGAACGGCAGCGAAACGCCGGTGACCGGTATAAGGTTTGTCACGACCGCGACATTGAGGAAGGTCTGCAAGGCGAAAAGCGTCGTTATTCCGGTGACGAGCAGTGACCCGAAGCGATCCCTCGCCTTCAGCGCTATCCAGTAGCCGCGTATGATGAGCAGCGCGAAAAGCAGCAGCACTATGCACGCGCCGACCATTCCGAGCTCCTCGCAGACTATCGCAAACACGAAGTCGTTGTGCTGCTCGGGAAGATACAGATACTTCTGCCGGCTGCACCCGAGCCCGAGCCCGAAAAGTCCGCCCGACCCCACCGCGTACAGCGACTGGACCGTCTGGTATCCCGCTCCGCTCGCGTCGCTCCACGGGTCGTGCCATATCTCAAGGCGGGTTATCGAGTGCGCCATGTTGTTCATCACGAACCACGCGCCCGCAGCGCCTACCACCGCGAGCCCCAGAAACCATCCCCAGTGGACGCCGCCCACGAACATCAGCGCTCCGCCTATCGCGACTATCAGTATCATTCCTGAAATGTGCGGCTGGAAATACATGAGCAGGCATATCACTCCGAGTATAGTTACAAACGGAAGTATGCCGTATTTCAGCGTGCGCATTTTCTCACGGAACGCGCTTATCAGGTACGCAAACGACATGATAACGCCGAGTTTTGCGACCTCGGAGGGCTGAATGGAGAGCGGTCCTATGTATATCCATCGCTGCGCGCCGCCGCCGCTCCTGCCTATTATGAGCACCAGCACCAGCAGTACAATCGACACCGCGAGCGCCGGGAGGCTGAGCACGCGGAAATACTGATAGTTTATGCGGGAAATGACAAGTGCTATCACTATTCCCGCGATCGCGACCGTGCCCTGCTTTACAAGGAAGTGCGTGGAGTTTCCCTCGTAATAGTACGCGGCGGCGTAACTCGCCGAAAACATCATTATAAGTCCGACGCTTGTGAGCAGGATGACTATGAGCAGGAAGGGCAGATCCATCGCCCCCTGCACCCGCTCCGGACGTATTTTCGCAAACTTTTTTCTGTCTTCAGCCGTATGTTCCATCGATTCCTCCAACGCCTCAGAGAATACCTATTCCAAAGAGCGTAATCACGCACATGAGCGCCGTCACCCCGCCGAACACCGCGCAGAGTTTCTTCTCGCTCCAACCGCCCATCTCGAAGTGATGATGTATCGGCGCCATTCTGAATATGCGCTTGCCGTGCGTCAGTTTGAAGTAGCACACCTGCAGTACCACCGAAAATATCTCTATCACATATATTATTCCTACCACGAGCAGTATCAGCGGCAGGTCGAGCGCAAGCGCCACCGCGCACACCGCCCCGCCGAGAAATAGTGACCCGGTGTCCCCCATGAATATCTTCGCGGGGTTGAAGTTGTACACCAGAAACCCGATGAGTCCGCCCGCAGCAGCCGCCGCAAATATTGCGGCTCCGACGTTCTCCCTCGCAATCGCAACGACCGCAAAGAACGCCATTACCGGCAGCGTCACGCAGCCGAGCAGACCGTCCACGCCGTCGGTGAAGTTCACCGCGTTTACTGCGCCGCTTATCGCGAGCACCGCAAGCACCAGATACAGCACCCAGCTCACCGGCACCGTGACGTCGAAAAACGGTATGTACACATTCGGGGTGAGAAGCCCCATATACCTCAGCAGGCTCACAAACGCGAGCGACAGCGCGAGCTGAAGCAGCAGTTTCTGCACGACGGTGAGACCGAGGTTCCGGTGCTTTGCGACCTTCACGAAGTCGTCGAGAAACCCTATCACCCCAAATCCGAGCGAGAACACCGTGAGCACCACCGGCGTCCACACGCCGTTCTTCGAATACGCCGCGAGAAGTGCCACTCCCACGACACAGCTCACGACTATCCCGGAGATGAACAGGAAACCGCCCATCGTCGGGGTACCCGCCTTGGACATGTGCCACTTCGGTCCATCCTCACGTATCTCCTGCCCGAAGTGCATCCTGCGCATGAACGGGATGAAGAACTTCCCGAATATCAGCGCGGTGACAAGCGACACCACAAACGCCCCGACCGCCGTGTATATCTCAAACGTCATATCGTTTCCTCCGTCATTTCCGTTTCCATTTTCCGGTCGTTCGCATCATACTGCGTCGAGAAACAGTTTGAGCGGCCGCTCCATGTGCATGCTCCGGCTGCCCTTGAACAGCAGCAGATCCCCCGGTCGGCAATATCTCTCGAGTGCTGCGGCGAGCTCCTCGTGCGTCTTGAACACACGCACCGACCCGCCCGCGCTGTCCATGACCCCGGCGAAGTGTTCCCCGTACAGGAAGGTGGCGTCCGCCGCGGTCTGCGCGCGCTCAAGCACCAGCCGGTGCCCACTCTCCGAGCTCTCCCCGAGCTCGAGCATGTCTCCGAGCACCGCTATCCGCCGCCCGTTCGCGCTCCGCAGCGTGAGCACCTCGAGCGCCGCGGTCATCGACTCGGGATTTGCATTGTAACAGTCGTCTATTACCGTAAACCCGCTCACAGTATATATATTCTGGCGGTCGGCGGCGTAGGACGCAAGCCCCTCCGCTATCCGTTCCGTATCTATGCCGTACTCAAGCCCGACCGCAAATGCCGCAAGCGCGTCGTACACGATATGCCGCCCCATTCCGGGGAGCGTCACCCGCGTCCTCCCCGCCGCGCTCACCACTTCGAACGACGTCTCGCCGTCGCTTACCGATATGTTCTCCGCGCGGAGGTCGCAGTCCGGGCGGTCGATGCCGAAATATACCCTGTTGAGCCGCCCGGTCTCCTGCCGGTCGCGCAGAAGCGGTTCGTCGCCGTTGAGGATGACCGGCGCCCCGTCCTTCATCCCCTCGCATATCTCGAGCTTCGCCTTCGCGATGCCCTCGCGCGAACCGAGAAATTCGATGTGCGCGCTGCCTATATTGGTAATGACTGCCACGTCCGGCTCGGCTGTCATGGTGCACTCGAGCAGTTCCCCGAAGTGGTTCATCCCCATCTCGACGACCGCCGCCTCATGCCGCCGGTCGAGCTCGAGCAGCGTGAGCGGCACGCCGAGGGTGTTATTCAGGTTCCCCGACGTCTTGAGCGTGACAAACGACTGCGAGAGCACCGCCGCCGCCATCTCCTTTGTCGTCGTCTTTCCCGAACTCCCGGTTATCGCCACCACCTTTGCACGGCTCCTCCGCCGCACCTCCCGCGCAATGAGCTTCAGCGCCTCGAACGTGTCCCGCACATAGAGCGTACCCGGCTCGTCTCCCTCCTCCGACCTCGAGGAGAGCACTGCCGCCGCTCCCGCCTCCCGCGCTGCGGGTATAAAGTCGTGCCCGTCCCGCGCCGCAACTATCGGAACGAACAGCTCCCCGCGCTGTATTTTCCGGGTATCGGTCGAGATCCCCGTTACCACAGTATCCGGCGACACCCCGCATATGCGGGCGCCACAGACACCTGCTATATCCCCAAGCGTCATCGATTCCATGCCCCAAGTCCTCTCTACCTGTCAGTCTTTCGTCTGTCTGCCGCTGAAATAGTCCGCCACTATCTCCCGTTCATCCATGTGGTGCTTCACACCGTTTATCTCCTGATACGTCTCGTGACCCTTTCCGGCGAGCAACACGACATCCCCTGTCCGCGCCATATCGAGCGCGAGGTGTATCGCCGCCGGTCGCGAGACCTCCACAATCCGCTTTTGCGGCTGGCTCATTCCCGCGACAATGTCCGCGATTATAGCCTCCGGGTCCTCGGTGCGCGGATTGTCCGAGGTCACCACGCACACGTCGGCGCACCGCTCGACGATGCCGCCCATTATCGGACGCTTCGCCGCGTCGCGGTCGCCCCCGCACCCGAATACGCATATCAGCCGCCCGCGGCAGCCGCCGCGCAGCGTTGCGAGTATGTTTTCAAGCGCGTCGGGGGTGTGCGCATAGTCGATGACCACCGTGTAGTCGGTGGGGGTCGTCACCACCTCCGCGCGTCCCTTCACCCCGCCGCACTCGGCTATCGCGTCCGCAATCTCCCCAAGCCCGAGCCCGAGCGAGAGCGCGCAGCCGGTCGCCGCGAGCGCATTGTACACCGAGAACATGCCGGGGATTCCGAGCCGCATATGCTGCCGCGCGCCGTTCCAGACCGCGTCAAATTCGACCTCGCCCGCGCCGAGCCGTATCTCCTCCGCACGGAGCGCAGCTCCCTCCGCCCGTCCATATGTCATGATATCGCAGGTCGCACCCTCCGCCATGCGCGGCGCCGCCTCGTCGTCGAGGTTCACTACCCCCTTTTTGCAGAGCGAGAACAGCCTGCGCTTCGCCTCTAGGTAGTTCTCCATGTCCCCGTGGAAGTCGAGGTGATCCTGCGTCAGATTGGTAAACGCGCCGACGTCGAACGCGACGTCGTCCACCCGTCCGAGCGCGAGCGCATGCGACGACACCTCCATTACGGCGTGCTTCACGCCATGCTCGCGCATATTCGCGAATATCTCCTGCAACTCAAGCGACTCGGGGGTGGTGCGCTGCGCCTCCCTCGGCGCGCCGCCGTCGTATATCTCGTTTGTGCCGATGAGCCCGACGTAACCGCCGGTGCTCCGCTCGAGTATGTGCTTTACAAGGTTTGTCACCGTCGTCTTGCCGTTGGTGCCGGTGACCCCGACGACCGTCAGTTCGGAGGTCGGGTCGCCATAGAAATTCGCGGCTATGCGGCTCAGAGCGCGCCGCGCGTCGGGCACGACCGCCGACGGGGCGTCGCACCTCCGCTCGCACACGACCGCCACAGCCCCGGCGGCGAGCGCCGCCGGGATGTACTTCATTCCGTCCTCTTTAAATCCGCTCACCGCCACAAACAGCCCGCCCGGGCGGACGCGGCGCGAGTCGTTATACACTCCGCTTATCTCTGTCATCGGGTCGCAGAACAGTTCCGCGCCGGTATTCTCAAGAAGTTTGCCGAGCCTCATGCGCTCTCCTTTCATCCGTACACTCCGGCAAAGTCACTGACATTCGTATCAAGGAAGCTCACCTCTATTATCGTACCTCTCGGCACCTGTTCACCCGCCACGACGCTCTGCGTTGCAGCCTGGATGGTAGAGGTCTGGCTGGACAGCGCCCCCGCCGGTTTTATGAACAGCCCCGCGTTCGTCAGCGCCGTATTCGCATTCTGCGGCGACAATCCGACCACGTTCGGCACCGTCACAAGGTCGCTCGGCGTCTCTGTCTCGGTGTAGATTATGACCGTCTGACCCGCGGTTATCGACGCGCCGGACGCCGGAAGCTGTCCGAGGACCGTCTCTCCGTCGCCAACCACGCGGACATTTGCAAACCCGGTCGTCGTGAGCCGCTCCTTGGCGGTCTCCACCCCGTCCCCGATGACATCGGGCACGGTCACCTGCTTGCCGAACATCTCGTCGCCGCTGTACTCCGGCTCGTAGCCGAGGTAGGGCAGCAGCTCTGCGAGTATTCGTCCCGCGAGCGGCGCGGCGAGATATCCGCCCGAGCGCTGCGACTGCGGGATGCTCTCTCCCGGGGTGTCGAGCTGCACGAGCAGCACTATCTCCGGGTCATCCGCCGGCGCTATCGCGATAAAGCTTGCGACGTACTTTCCTTCATTGTCCAGCTCGCCGGTCTTTTCGGAGGTGGCGGTCTTTCCGCCTATGCGGTAGCCCGCGACCTGCGCGTTTCTTCCCGAACCGTCCGCGACCACCTGCTCGGCGAGGTAGCGCATCGTCGCCGACGTCTCCTCGCTTATGACCTGGCGCACCACCGTCGGCTCTATCGTCTCGACGACGTTCCCGTCCGAGTCCTGTATCTCCTTGACTATGTGCGGCTCCATCAGGTATCCGCCGTTGACGACCGCCGACACCGCAGTCGCGACCTGTATCGGGGTCGCGGTGAAGGTCTGACCGAACGATGCGACCGCAAGCGAGACCTCTTGCGATATGAAGTTCTGGTAGTCGTGCAGCAGCCCGGTCGCCTCGCCGGAGAGCGCGATATTCGTGTACTGCCCGAACCCGAACGCCTGGAGGTAGGAGTAGAATTTCTCCTGCCCGACCGACAGACCTATCTGTATGAACGCCGGGTTACACGAATTTTGCAGGGCTCGCGTGAGGGTCTGCGTCCCATGACCTGCCCGCTTCCAGCAGTTTATCGGCTTCGACCAGCCGCGCACCATCGCGCTCCCGGTGCAGGTGAAGGTGCTGTCCAGCGTGACGGTACCCTCCTCGAGCGCCATCGAGCAGGTTATCAGCTTGAATATCGAGCCCGGGTCGTAGGTGTCCGAAATGGTCTTGTTGCGCCAGTTGGCGTACCAGTACTCGGTGCGCTTGGCAGCAGCCTCCTCATCGCTGAGTCCCTCTAGCGACGCCTCCTGTTCCTCGGTCAGTTCGCGGGGGTTGTTGAGGTCAACGCCGCCGCTCGTCGCATCGACGAGTATCTCGCCGGTCTTGGGGTTCATCACGATAGCCGAGGCGCGGTTCTCGAGGTCGCAGTCTATGACCGCCTGCTCAAGGTGCTTTTCGACTATCTGCTGCATGGTCGCGTCTATCGTCAGCACGAGCGAGTACCCGTCCTGCTCGTCGTAATACTTCTCAAACTTGTAGCTCATCGAGGTGCCGGCGGCGTTCTTCGCGGTGACTATCTTTCCCGCGACGCCGGTGAGTTCCTCGTCGTACGAGTACTCGACCCCCTCGAGCCCCTCCCCGTCCACGTTGACAAATCCGATGAGCTGCGAGGCGGTGCTCCCGAGCGGGTAGTACCTCTTCGTGTCCGGCTCTATCTGGATGGCGGTGAGCCCGTTTTCACTTTTGAACTCGCGGACCTCGTCCGCGACATCCTTTTCGACCTTTCGCTTTACGCGCTGGTAGTAGGAGCTGCGGTCGGTCGTCTTTTCGTAGACCTCGTCGTAGTCGAGCTCGAGTATCTCACTCAGACCCTGCGCTATGAACCGCGCCTCCTCGTCGCTCTCTATGTACACCGGCGCAAGATATATTGTCTCTACGCTCGCACTTGCGGCGAGGACCTTCCCGTTTCGGTCATATATCACGCCCCGGTCCGCCTCCACGACCGTGCCGCGCGTCTGCTGCACTATCGCACGGCGCTCGAGCTCCTCGTGCTGCACTATCTGAAGATTGTAGAGCTGGATTACCAGCGGTATGAATACGCATACGCCGAATATTGCGAGCATCACCGACATCCGTATGCGCATGCTGCGCGACGCTCGCCGCTCACGCTCCTGCTTGGAAGTTTCCTTTTTTTCCGCCAATTTGCCTCTCCTTTCGCAAGACCGCACGGGCTGGTGATAAAACAATGCGCCCGGCAGCCCGGGCGCGCCGCGGGACACAGTCGGCCCCGTCTATATCTATATTGTTCTGGACCCCGTGTCTATTCAAAAAAGTTACCGATGATTGCGACTATCCTGGAAATACCCGACACAAATGAATCCGACTCATTTTCCTGTTCGTATATGACCGCGTAGTCCGGCTTGCTCAGATCGATGTAATTTATCTGCGCGCTCGTCGGCGCATACAGACCGAGCTCCGCTGCACGGCTCTTTATATCGTCCACGTTCTGTTTCTGTTCGTACTCGACCTTCAGAAGCGCAGTCTGGTTTTTGAGTTCCTCGAGCTCGCTTGCCTTCGCCGCTGCGGTCACCGAGATCTCGTTGAGACGCATATAGTTCATGACTATCATCATAAGAAGCGCGAATATCGCTACATAGCTCAGCACCGCAAACGCGGAAAGCTTCATCCTGCGCGGACGGGCGGCGGTCTGTGCCGCAGCCGCAGTACCGACCTTGGCGCGCGTACGCGCCCGCGCATCCCCGTGAGTGCTTACCGACGGTTCGTTTTCAAGTGCCTCCCTGACACGGCGGCGATTGTCAAATCTCGAGAGATCATACGCCACGCTCTCAATATGCGAATTACCCTTTGAATATTCCTTTGCAACCGACGCCTGCATTTCCATGTCCTTTCGCTATTTTTTATTATTCCTGATCGAGCTTTTCAGCCACACGCAGCTTCGCACTGCGTGCGCGCGGGTTTGACTTCAACTCCTCCGCCGACGGGGTTATCGGTTTTCGCGGCGCCGCCTTCAGCTCCGGCTTCCGCCCGCACACGCACACCGGGAAGTCCGGCGGGCATATGCACCCCTGCGACCGCTCCGCTATAAAGTTCTTCACTATGCGGTCCTCGAGCGAATGAAATGTTATCACCGCAAGCCTGCCCCCTGTGTTCAGCAGACCCGCCGCATCGCTCAGCCCCTTTTCCAGTGCTCCAAGTTCATCGTTGACCGCGATACGTATCGCCTGAAAACTTCTCTTTGCCGGGTGCTGCTTTTCACGCAGCGCCGCCGCCGGCATTGCCGACTTTATGACCTCCACCAGCTCAAGCGTGCTCTCTATCGGGCGCGCGTCCGCAATCGCCCGCGCTATCCGCCCCGAGTACCGCTCCTCGCCGTACTCCCTCAGTATCCGCTCGAGCTCCTGCGGGTCGGTGTCGTTGACTATCTCCCTTGCCGTGAGCCCCGCCGACAGATCCATCCTCATGTCGAGCGGCGCGTCCTTCATATACGAAAAACCCCTCTGCGCATCGTCAAGCTGCGGCGACGACACCCCGAGATCCATCAGGATACCATCCACATGCTCTATTCCCGCCTCTCGCAGTTTCGCGGCGGCATCCCGGAAGTCGCTGTGTATCAGCAGAGTCCTGACGCCGAGCAGCTCCAGCACTTCCCGGCTCGCCTCTATGGCAGCCGCGTCCCGGTCCACCCCGACAAGCAGCCCTCCGCCGGTGAGCCTCCGCGCTATCTCGCGCGAGTGCCCCGCCCTTCCGAGCGTGAGATCCGCATAGACCCCGTCCGGCTTTATTCGCAGCGCCTCTATCGTCTCCTCAAGAAGCACCGGCGCATGTGTGAACTCACTCATATTCTCTCCCTGCCAAAGGAAGGTCAAAATCCCATCAGATCCATCGCCGCGGCATAGTCGTCGCTCGTCATCGAGCCGTCCACAGCATCCCACGCGGCGCTGTTCCAGAACTCCGCACGGTTCCCAACGCCTATTATCGTCACGTCCTTGTCAAGCGAAGCATACTCGCGCAGCGCCTGCGGAACTACTATGCGCCACTGCGAATCGGGCGTGCACATCTCCGCATTCGCAAACAGCATCCTTTGCAGGTTGCGGCTCTGCGCCAGCGGAAGCGCCCTCACCTTGTCCTCTATCGTCCGCCATTCGGCTTCCGAATATACCATCAGACACCCGTCGAGCCCCTTGGTTACATAAAAACGCTCGCCAAGCTCCGCGCGCAGCTTTACCGGTATATTGAGACGCCCCTTGGCGTCTATCACCTGTCGGTAAGTGCCGTTCATCTTGTCGCGTTTCCTTTCCGCCGTTCTTCTCTGGGTTTCTTATAGTGAAAACAGGGACAGAACTCCACCCAGCTCCACTTATGTTTTAGTATAACCGCTGACCGGGAGGAATGCAAGCATTTTTTCATTGTCACTAAACTTTTGTCTATTATTCTTTTCTTAAAATGTGATATTTTGCTAAAAAGAGCGAATTAAAAACATATGTTCGAGTCAATTGTATATTTTTGGAATTATCTTTCGACAAATTATCTACATTATGTATATCAGTGTTTGGGCAACACAAGTCCTTGTGGTTGGAAAATTGCATGAACAGGGAGGTCAAGTTAGTAGTTTTAACTAATTAGTTTTTGAGAAAAAGCACGAAAAACGTCATGTCGTATACACGACATGACGTTTCCATAAATCCTTTATTGAGCCAACCGGGCTAAATTATGTAACTCTATTCCTTATATTTCCTCGAGCCAGCGGCGCATTTTACGGACGTAGTGACCGAACACGATGCCGGGGGCTTCGAGTTCCTCGTTCCAGCGCTTCATCCACTCAAGCGAGAGGTGCTGGTCGTAACCGATCTCCTCGAGCGCGAATACCATGTCGCGCAGCGGGATGTCGCCGTGACCGAGCATACGGTACTCTATGTTGCCGCCGGGCAGCACGACGCTGTCCTTGACGTGCACGTGGCGGATGTATTTTCCGATGTTGGCGATCGTCTCGGCGGGCTGTTCGGAGTGGTAGCGGTACGGGTGGTGCATATCCCACAGCACGCCGACTGCGGGGCTGTCTATCTGTTCGATGAGTTCGCGGGTTATTTTGGTATTGCCGTAGACGCCGCAGGTCTCCACGAGCAGCATGACGCCCTTCTGTTCGGCGTACGGGACGACCGCACGAAGGTTGTCGTACACCAGCTCGCGGTCAACGTTCGGCGCCGGGGGACCCCACTCGTCGGCGAGTATACGAATATTCTTTGCGCCGATAGTCTCCGCAAGGTCGATGTACGCCTTGATATTCGAGGGCACGTCGAGGCTGTGCGAGCTGAGAAGGCAGCTTGCGTCGGACGACAGGCAGCTTATTTCGACATTAGCCGCCGCAATCTCCTTGAGCGAAGTGGCAAGGCGCTTCGGACCGAAGCAGGGGGCTTTCGGCAGGAAGATATCCTCGCCAAGCCCGCGGATTTCAACTCCGTCATATCCGAAGTCGCTCGCCGCCGCAAGAACTTCATTGAGCATCCACTCGGGGCACCCAACCGTTGAAAAGCTGAGTTTCATATATTGTCCTCCATGATATGCATGATATTGGATATGTGCAATATCCTCACCGCATCACGCCTGCACCGAATAATTCGGCGCCTCCTTTGTAATATAGATGTCGTGCGGGTGGCTCTCCCTGAGACCGGCAGCCGATATGCGCACGAACCTTCCCTTGCGGTGAAGTTCGGGAATATTGTGCGTGCCGCAGTAACCCATACCGCTGCGCACGCCGCCGCAGAGCTGATATATCGTCTCGCCAACCGCTCCCTTGTACGGGACGCGACCCTCGACTCCCTCCGGCACGAGCTTCTTGTTGTTCTCCTGGAAATACCTGTCGCGGCTTCCCTTCTGCATCGCGGCAAGCGAACCCATGCCGCGGTAGACCTTGAACTTACGTCCCTGGTATATCTCGTCCTCTCCGGGGCTCTCGTCGCAGCCGGCAAGCAGGCTTCCGAGCATGACGACGTTCGCACCCGCCGCAAGCGCCTTTACGATGTCGCCCGAGAACTTTATGCCGCCGTCGCTTATTATCGGGATACCGTGCTTATATGCGACCTGCGCCGCGTCGTACACTGCGGTTATCTGCGGCACGCCTATGCCGCTGACTATTCGGGTGGTGCATATCGAGCCGGGGCCGATACCTACCTTTACGCAGTCCGCGCCCGCGTCTATCAGCGCCTCGGTCGCCTCGGCGGTCGCGACATTGCCCGCGACGAGCTGCGCGGACGGGAACGCGGCTTTGACCTTCCGTACGGCGTTGATTATGTTCTGCGAGTGACCGTGCGCGCTGTCCAGCACGAGCAGATCCGCGCCGGCATCGATAAGCGCGCTTGCGCGCTCGAGCACATCCGACGTCGCGCCGATAGCGGCGCCGCAGAGCAGCCGCCCGCGCGAGTCGCGCGCGGTGTTCGGATAGGTGTACGCCTTTTCGATATCCTTTATCGTGATGAGACCACAGAGCGCAAAATTCTCGTCTACAAGCGGGAGCTTCTCAATCTTGTTGCGCCGGAGAATCTCCTTCGCCTCGTCGAGGGTGGTGCCAACCGGGGCGGTGACGAGGTTGGTGGACATCTCGCCGCGTATGCACTTTGTGAAGTCGTCCTGGAACTTGAGGTCGCGGTTGGTGATAATACCGACGAGCTTCCCGTTCTCACAGATCGGAACGCCGCTTATACGGAATTTCGACATCAGGTCATCCGCGTCCTGGAGGGTGTCCTCAGGGGAGAGGTAGAAGGGATTGGTGATAACTCCGTTCTCTGAGCGTTTGACCATGTCCACCTCGTCCGCCTGGGCGCTTATGGACATATTCTTATGGATTATACCTATTCCGCCCTCGCGCGCTATGGCAATCGCCATGCGGCTCTCGGTGACCGTGTCCATCGCGGCGGACATTATCGGTATATTCAGCCTGAGGTTCTTTGTGATGTTGGTGCCAAGGTCGATATCCGCGGGCAAAACGTCACTTTCCGCCGGTATAAGCAGCACATCGTCGAATGTGAGCCCCTCTTTTGCAAACTTGTCCTTAAAAAAATCTTCCATTTTACCATCCCTTCCTTTTCCCGAGCGGAGCCGCTCAAACCGGCTGCCCATCCGCCTGATATGCAAAACGACCCGACAGGCACAGGACCTGCCGGGCAAACGTGCGCAGCTCAGGGACATTGAACTTTTGGTTTTTTGCAATAACCATTTCGTTCCTCCCGCACATTGCCGTTTTATTGGATACAATTATACATGTTTATTTGCAAAAGTAAATAGTATAATTCGCTGATTTTTCCGCGTCACCGCACGCTGCGATCTAAAACCGTTGCGAAGCCCCCGGCGCTGTGCTATAATTTGCACGGTAGTGTTTTTTTAGGAGATGTAAGGATATATGGCGGATATAACCGCTCGAAATGAATATATTGCCGCGAGAAAGCAGGCAAGAAAATACCTCTCTGACCACTCAGGCGACCCGAACGGGGGTCACCCCGCGGTGCTCGAGTCGATACTCGACCGTGAGGAGCACGCGGGCGAGATCTCGCTCGGCGTTCACGAGGTGCCGCTGCGTAAGATAGTCGGCACCTACACCGACATCCGCTCCGGCAGCTTTTCCGGCAACTGGCTGCCCCTTCTCGCCGAGGGTACCGAGTTTGCAAGCAAGTGGCAATCGCTCTACTCCCACCACATACGCGACGGAATAACCGACCCGATAAAGGTCTACGAGTACCTCGGCTACTTCTATGTGCTCGAGGGGAACAAGCGGGTGTCGGTGCTGAGCTGGGTGGGGGCGTACTCTCTGCGCGCCGACGTGACCCGCATACTCCCGCGCTACGACGAGAATAACGAGACTATGCGCATCTATTACGAGATAATCGGGTACGACCCGCGCAGTTTTGCGTTCTCGGGGATGTGGTTTCGGCACTACGGCAGCTTCACCGCGCTGATAGAGGGCGCGCGGAGGTTTGCCGAACAGCACGACGAACTGCACGGGCTCGAGCCGCACCAGTGGCTCCCCCGCGCTTACAGCGACTTTGCGCTCCAGTACGAGCGCGCCGGCTTCCGCTCGCTCGACATCACCACGGCGGACGCCTTTATAGAGTATATAAATGTATACGACTTCCCGTACAACATCCCGCTCGAGGTGCTTGAGGACCAGGTCAAGGCGTGCGGCGCCCAGTTCAGGCTTGCGGCGGGCGAGGGCGGCAGGATAGTCGTGGAGTCAAACACTCCCGCTCCTCGCAGCGGCGGCGTCGGGCTGTTCGGGCTCGGCGTGCGAAAAGCGCACGTCCTCTTCGCGTACCGCACCCCGCCCGATACGTCGAGCTGGACCAGGTCGCACGAGCTTGCACGTCAGAAGCTCGAGCAGACCTTCGAGGGCAGGGTGACCACCTCCGCCGTGTACGACATCTCGGACACCGACGCGGGCGAGGCATACGCTTCGCTTAAAAAGGCGGTGGAGCTCGAGAAACCCGACATCCTCTTTACCGTCAACTCACTTTTCGCCACCGCGTCACTGCGCATCGCGCTCGAATGCCCTCAGGTCCTGGTCTTTAACTGCAACCATGCGGTCACCGGGCTGAACCTCAACACATATTTCACCAAGCTCTACGAGCAGGTGTTTATCCTCGGCGCCGCCGCCGGGGCGTACACCGCGTCCGACACCATCGGATTTGTCGACCTGCCCGCGCGCGCGACCGACTCGACCTACGCCATAAACGCATTCGCGCAGGGCGCGCGTCTTGTCAATCACAACATCCGCGTAAAGCGGTGCAAGCCCCGGATAAACTACTCGGGCGAAGAGGATCGGAACGCGCGGCGCGCGCTTGCGGAGGCGGGCTGCGACGTCGTTGTATGCCAGTACCCGAACTACGATGAGATAGTCGTCAAGCCCTGCGATGACCTGTACGCGATGCTCTGCTCGATAAACAGGAACGGTTCTGTCGTCGAGTACCTCGCCGGCGCCGCGTGGAACTGGGTCGCGATATACGAAAAGATTCTCGGCGACTACCTGTCCGGCGGCTTTGAACCGATACTGCGCGGCAGGCTCACCGGCAGTTTCTATTTCTGGCTCGGCACCTCGTCGAACGCCGCGCCGATATACAAGGTCGACGCCGCGCTCGGCACGCACACATCGCGGCTCTGCGACCTGTTCACCGAACTGATACGGCATTCGCGCCTGCACCCGTTCATCGGTCCGATACGCGACCGCGACGGCGTGTTGCGTGTTGCCCGTTACGACATGCCCAACCTGTCCGACATCCGCCGTATGGACTGGTTATGCGACATAGTTGACGAGACGATAGTGCTGTAAATGCAGCAAATACATCGCGGGGGGAACCTTACCGGCTCCCCCCGCGACTTTTATTTTTCTCTCAGAAGCAGCCGCATCCGCAGCCACAGTCGTTTGAACGACCTGCGCCCGAGCCGTTTCCGCAGCCACAGCCGCAGTCATTCGAGCGCGCAGAACCGCAGCCGCAGCCACAGTCGTTCGAACGCGCAGCACCGCAGCCGCAATCGTTCGAGGACTCCTGCACGCAGCAGCATCCACACCTGCCGCCGATGAGACGGCGGATGCCTCTTACGAAGCAGTTACTTATACAACAGAACATAGTTGCGCACCTCCAAATTTTCCCGCGTGGCAATTCTCCCACGTGGCTTACACGGCATCTTATGGCGCTCCTATTTCCGGTGTTCACCACCGCGTAGATAACATATTGCAAAATCTGTCGCTTTGTAACAGATTGTTGCTTTACAGGCGGCTCTCATTTTGTTATAATGGTGCAAAAGAAATTTTTAATTTTAACGGGGAGGGTCGGACATGTTTATACGACATCGGCTTGTTCGCCGCGCAGCCGCGCTGCTTCTGGTTTTGTGTATGGGGGCGGTTCTGTTCTCATGCAGCAAGGACGAGGCGAAGGACCTTGAGAGCTCATCCCCGAACACATCCCCCTCATCAAGCCCCTCGCCCACTCCCACCCCGATTTACGAATCGGTCATGATAGGTACCGTTGTAAACGTCAGCACCTTCCTCAATGTCCGCTCCGGTCCGGGCACCGAGTACGAGTCGCTCGGCAAGGCGTATGCGGGAGACACTTTCACCGTCACGCTCAAGTTTGTCGACGGCGGGTACTGGCACAAGATAGAATACGGCGACCTGGACGCATATGTCCACAGCGACTACCTCGAGATATCTACCGAGCTTGTCGAGGTCAGCGGTTGACGGTCGTTGCCGGTCTCAGGCTTCAGAGTTCTAAACAGCAATGCGCGCGGGGCGACGCCCCGCGCGCATTTTGCATTTTCTAATCTATTCGTGGTTTCCAGGGAGCGAGTCGTCCTCCTCTATCCAGTCCTTTTCGACGTCCACGACCGAGTATTCGTCCCCGGTCTCGCGGATGAACACCCGCTTTATCCCGGCATTTATTATCAGGCGGCGGCACATCGAGCAGCTCGTCCTACCTCCGAGGAGCTCCCCGGTAGCCGCGTCGCGGCAGGCGAGGTAGAGGTCGGCGCCTATCGTCTCACGCCGCGCCGCAGATATTATCGCGTTCGCCTCCGCGTGTACCGACCGGCAGAGCTCATACCGCTCCCCCGACGGGATACCCATCTTCATGCGCACACAGCTCCCAAGTTCGCTGCAATTCTTCCTGCCGCGCGGCGCGCCGTTGTACCCGGTCGCCACTATCTCGTCCGACTGCACTATTATCGCGCCGTAGTGCAGCCGCATACATGTACTGCGCTCGCTGACTGTGTCCGCTATGTCGAGGTAGTAATTAACTTTATCGCGTCTTTTCATATCGCCGCCTCCGTCTCCCTATGTTCCGCGTGGCGCAGCGGCGCGGAACTCAGCCGCGCTCCTCCCCCTCCTCAAGCCGTCCGTTGGCAATAAACAGCCTGCGAAGCGCCCGGCGCGCGACGGCGCGGTCGTGCGTTATCAGCACCACCGTCACACCGCTGTCCACGAGCTTCTCAAGTATGCGCAGAACGTCCGCCCCCGAGCGCGCGTCCAGGTTCCCGGTCGGTTCGTCGGCGAGCAGCAGCGCCGGCTCGGCGACTATCGCCCTCGCTATCGCGACCCGCTGCTGCTGACCCCCGGACAGTTCGCCCGGGCGGTGGCTCACCCGGTTTTCAAGCCCGACCCGCCTCAGCGCCTCAAGCGCTGCGGCTCTTCTCACCCGCGAACTCTCGCCGCGCAGGACGAGCGGCATCTCCACGTTCTCAAGCGCCGTAAACCGCGAAAGCAGATTGAACTGCTGAAACACAAACCCTATGCTCTGCCCGCGAAGGCTCGCAAGTTCGCCCGGAGTGAGCCCGGTGACCTCGCGCCCCTCGAAGCGATAGCTCCCGCTCGTAGGACGGTCAAGACATCCCATTATGTTCATCAGGGTCGTCTTGCCGCTGCCCGACGCACCCTCTATCGCAACATATTCGCCCGCACCCACCGACAGGTCCACCCCGTCGAGCGCGCGCACCGTCTCCCCGCCCACGCTGTATGTCCGCGTGACCCCGCACATTCTCAGCATATTGGAAACTCCCGTATAATCAGATTATACAGGAGTTTTTCCAACGTTTCAACAAATAATTCATTTCTTTCTGTTTCGACGCGCCGCCGGCAGCCCGCCCCGCGAATCCTCCGCCGCCGGGTAGCTGAACGCGACCCCACCGCCGCGCGGCGCGGCAAACTCGGTCATATTTCTTCGGTACTTCAGCGGCACGTTCTGGCGCTGAAGCTTGGGGTTCAGCCGCCCCTCTATTGCTATCGCGTCATAGTACTCCCGCCACATCTTCTCGAACGGACCGTCGTCCGGCAGCGGCGGATTGTTCTCGCCGAGCCTCACTATCTGCCACCCCGCGGGCTCGCTCACAAGCGCCATCCGACGCGGCAGATCGCGTATTATCAGGTGCGAATCCGGAAACCGCGAGTGGAAATGCCTGCCTATCAGCGGAAGGACCTCGTACTGCGGCTCTATATCCGCCGCAAAGGCATCCGGTCCCACCCGCACAAAGCGCACGAACTGGAGCATCCGGTGCTGCTCCGCGCTCACCTTTCCCGCAAGCGCATCCAGCTCGCACACCGCGTCGAACCCCCGCTGCGCAAACGGGTCACTGCCACTTTCGAACCCTATGCGCGCCACCGCGAGCATCAGGTCCTCCACCCCCTCGCTGTGCGAGAGCCACGCCCTGTAAAACCGCTCCGGAACCCCGCGCGCAAGCCTCGCAAGCCCGCGCTGCAATCGCTCCGAACGCCCTGCGTCGCTGTCAATGAACCGCTCCTCGTACAGCGACACGGTCTGGACCTCGTCGCGCGGCACTATCTGCGCCGACCTGTCGTTGTACGCCGCGAATATGGCGCTCATCGCGCCGTCGAAACTTCCGTCATATATATAGAGCATTGCCGTTCCTCCGAATGTCGGCGAGCGCCGCGCGGGTCGAGTCGCTCACGGTCAAACCGACCGGCACCGCCTGCCCCCGCCCCTCGATGTCGTCAAAGAGCGAAAGCTGCCGTACCGGCGCCCTCTCACAGAGCAGCTCCGCGAGCCGCGGGTCGGCAGGGTCCACCCCGCCGGTAAAACTCCCCGCCGCCGTCACAAAGTAGCGCGCCCGCTTCATCACCGCCCCCGTCTTTTTCAGCGTCTCCATCGTCACGCTCCCGTACCTGCGCGCACGGACTATCCTCCGCGCCGACTTCACCCCAATCCCCGGCACCCGCAGCAGGAGCTCGTACGGCGCGGTGTTCACCTCGACCGGGAAGTACTCCGGGTGCCTTATCGCCCAGGCGCACTTCGGGTCGAACCGGCTGTCGAGACTTCCGTCCTCCGAGCGGTCGAATATCTCCTCCGCGTCAAACTGGTAAAACCGCATGAGCCAGTCCGCCTGGTACAGCCTGTGCTCGCGCATCAGCGGCGCCGGCTTTTCCGCCGACGGGAGCAGCGGATGCGATACCACCGGCATATACGCCGAAAAGTACACGCGCTTCATGCCGAACGCGCTGTAAAGCCCCTTCGACAGCCTAAGAATATCCCGGTCACTCTCCCCCGACGCCCCGACTATCATCTGCGTCGTCTGCCCAGCCGGTGCAAACACCGGCGCGCTGCGGAACAGCTTCCGCTCCTCCGCATTCTGCAGCTTCTCGTCACGTATGCGCATCATCGGCTTCACTATCCCCGCGCGGTGCTTCTGCGGAGCAAGCAGCCCGAGCGACCGCTCGCTCGGCAGCTCTATGTTCACGCTGAGACGGTCGGCAAGCAGCCCCGCCTCGTGTATCAGCTCGCGAGGCGCCCCCGGTATCACCTTCAGGTGGATATACGCATAAAACCTGCGCTCCTCCCGCAGTATCCGCAGCGCCTTTATCATCAGCTCCATCGTGTATTCCGGGCTTCCCACCACCCCGCTCGAAAGAAACAGCCCCTCGATATAGTTCCGGCGGTAAAACTCCTCCACAAGCCCCGCAAGCTCCTCCGGCGTGAAGGTCGCGCGCTCGCAGTCGTTCGAGCGGCGGTTTACACAGTACGCACAGTCGTAGACACACGCGTTCGACATCAGCACCTTCAGCAGAGAAATGCACCGCCCGTCCGCCGACCAGCTGTGACATATCCCCGCCATTGCCGCGTTCCCGAAACCGTTCTTCCCCGCACGCCCCGAGCCGGACGACGAGCAGGATGCGTCGTACTTCGCCGCGTTTCCAAGTATTCTTAATTTCTCCGACGTCTCCATGTCGCGTCCCCTCACTTTCGTCTCCCATTATACCAACATACGTTCGAATTGTCAAACGTTTGTTCGAGTAAATATCTTCCTCGCGGTGCGTCAAATATCGCTTGTCCAAATACCGGGGCGGTAGTATAATGGTACCATCCCGCGCGTTATCTTCGCGGGATGCAGGATATAAAAGTGTACATTAGAAGTATTTCGGAGGAAACCCATGAAAAAGATTCTCGCTCTATTCGTTGCGTTTGTATTTCTGGCGGCTCTCGCCTCCTGTTCGGACGAAACCGCAATCCCGTCCGGTTCGTCCTCGCCGTCCGAGAGCCCGTCGGTCTCCCCGACCGTCTCCCCCTCAGACGACCCATCAAGCACCCCCTCAGCCACCCCATCGGACGAACCGGCGGACGGGTCAATCGAGTTCGAAACTGTGAAGATCGAGCACGAGGTCGAGCCGGAGGGAGCCGAGCCGTTCACCTTCACCGCGGAGGTGCCGAGCTTCGGCATAGAGGAGGTCGACTCCTACTTTGAGAGCAAGGCTGACAAGTTTTATAACGGTATGCTCGAGGAGCTGGACGGCGGCATTGGAAGCACCGACACACCGTATGCCTGCACGCTCACCTATGAGGTCACCTACGACCGAGGGGGTATCGTGAGCGTCGTATTCACCAAATACCTGAACCTCGGCGGCGCGCACCCGAACGTATCATACGACTGCGACACGATAAATATGGAGACGGTCACACGGCTCACCCTCGCCGATATAATCGGCGAGGACGGCAGCTCTACCCTAGCAGCACTTGCCGCAGAGCAGCTCTCCAGCCTCGGCGTCCAGGCAGAAAACGGACAGGACTCCCTGCGTGACTCGGTGCTCGAGGAGCTGGGCAACTGCTCTTTCGCACTCGCCTCCGACTCGCTCGACCTGTACTTCCCGGAGTACGCCTTTGGGTATCCGGGCGCGCTCACCGTCTCGGTGAGCTACGAGGAGCTCAGCGCGGGCGGCGCGCTTGCGGACTGGGTGCTCGACGCACAATGAATAAGAACGATGTAATCCCCGCCGAGGTCACCGGCTGGAGCTCGGACGGCGCGGGTATCGCGCGGGTGGACGGGCTCACGGTGTTCGTGTCCGGTGGCGTTCCGGGGGATACGGGCGACATCCTCATCTTAAAGACCGCGCGAAGTCACGCCTTCGCGAAGATGGAGCGCATCTCCACCCCCTCCGCCCTCCGCTGCGAGCCGGATTGTCCGCTCGCGGGCAGGTGTGGGGGGTGCGCGCTCCGCCACGTGAGCTACGAGGCTGAGCTCGAATTTAAGCGCGAGCGGGTAGCCGAGGCGCTGAAGCGGATAGGCGGCATTGACTTCGACGTTCCCGC
>CALXFK010000082.1 GCA_944387575.1 uncultured Clostridia bacterium | reverse complement strand
CGCGACCGCCCTGCGACCTGCCTCCGGCGGGTATTGCGGCAAACTGACCTGCGAGCGACACCGGGTCGCCGAGCTTCGCCGCTATCTCCTCCTCCGAGAAACCGTCCGCAAGCCTGAACGCAAAGTGCTGCTCGTACTCCCCGACAATATCCTCCATGTCGGACACTCCGCCCATGCGCAGTTCGCGCTCGAACGTTTCAAGAAATTCAGCCTTTGTCATTGTCATGTCCCCCCAGCAGCCTCAGTATCGACTGGGCAAACTTCAGATACTCGCTCCGGTCCCTCTCGTACGCCTCCCGACCAAGCGATGTGAGCGAATAGTACTTGCGCGGCGGTCCGCCGCTCTCCTCCTGTAAATATGTGGTGAGCAGTCCGTCGCTTTTCAGCTTCCGCAGGATCGGGTACACCGTGCCGTCGGCTATGTCTATCTCCCTGGACAGACGGTCCGAGATCTCGTATCCGTACATGTCCTGCCGGGTGAGCAGCGACAGCACGCACAGCTCCAGTACACCCTTCTTGTATTGGGCGTTCACCCTCACCCCTCCTTTACACTATCAGTATGTTCTATAATCACCATAGACTACTATTGAATTATATTCAGTAGTAGTCCGTTTGTCAAGAGGGTGAAGGGGGTAGAAATAAAAAAACGCCGGTGTGACCGGCGGTGATGGAACGCGGCAGTGCGGGGAGAGTGTGATGGTGCGGGGAGAGCGAGGGTGCGGGATGGTGGTGCAGTGCGGGGGAAAGCTGGACGGTGCGGCAGTGCTGGGGGGTGTGGGGGTCAGTCTGTCTCTGGGGCGGAGATATTACCGGCGTTGAGGAATACCGAGGCGAAGAACATACCGTCCTGCCACTTGAAGTCGGCGGTGCCGCTGTATTGTCCCGCGATATAGCGGATGGACTGGGTGCCGATACCGGTGCCCGAGTGTTTGCTTGAGCGGAAGAGACCGTCCTGCTGCTGCGGGGGTAGGGGTGCAGTGTTGTCGACGATGATGGTGACCGCATGGCTGCCGGTCAGCCGTGAAGAGGCGCGGATGTACGGTTCAGGCTGTCCGGAGCACGCCTCGAGGGCGTTTTCGAGCAGATTGCCTAGCAGCACGCAGAGGTCGGACTCGGCGACAGCGGTCTGTTCCGGAAGCGATACCTGGAATTCGAAGTCGATATTGCGTTCGATGTACTGCCTGGCGTAGTAGTTCAGCAGCATGTTGACCCCGTGGTTTTCGCAATATGTGTGCAGGGTGTCTGGTGTATGTGAACTCGGCTGGCTGTTGAGGTATTCGCGCAGGCGGTCGACCTCGCCGGATTCGAGAAAGGTCTTTATTATGTTCTGGTGCTGACGCAGGTCGTGCCGTGCGCGGCGGATGTCCTCCATGTAGGTCTGGAGGTTTGCGTACTGGGTGCGTTGGAGCGCGAGGATGTTCTCGTTCTGCCGTGCCTGTTCCTCGAATATAGCGCGGCGTTGGAACTCGCTGAGCGACTGAAGCAGCGAGTAGTATACCACTAGAATGCACGCAAGAAGGCAGAACCGGGCGAGCAACGCGGAGAAGTTCCCGATGCTTGAGCTGTCGAATGCGTTTGTGTAGATGAGCACTATTAAACTTGTGAGGGCGGGGGCGAGCCATATCACCCGCCAGAGGTCGGGGGCGTTGGTCTGGTAGATGAGATTCGAGGCACGGCGAAAGAAAGGAAGCGTGAATGGAAGAGAGATTGCGTACAGTGCAAAACAGATCACGCTGCACTCGACCGACTGCGTTCCCGCTGAGAACAGCCGCACACCGATGAATGACGCGACACCGCGGATTGCCATGAGGTAATCGAGAGCCATTATATATGTGTACAGCAGGGCGAATACGTTTGTGCGAATGCTGAAAAAGTATATGGCAATCCCGAAAATTGAGAAAACGAACTCAACCAGCCGGATACTGATGCCGGCTGTAATCGCCCAGGAGACCGCGATCATTTTGAAAAACAGGTTCAGGAACGCGAGCAGGGCGGCAACCTTTTTTGAGCGCCACCCGTAGTCCCAGTACTGGTAGAACACGATTATGTGGATTGGAAGCGAGGTGCACGCGACATACAGCATGGTTTCCATTCAGAGTTCCCTCCGTATGCGGTATATGTTCCGGGCGGCGTAAGCCTGCTCGAGCGTGGCGCGCTGGCGGCGGCTGACCGGAAGAGTGTCTCCGTTTTCCATTGTAACGACCTGCCCGCTGAGCCGTTCCACTGCGTCGAGGTTTATGACTATACCGCGGTGGCACTCGCAGAACCTGCCATCCTCGGCGAGTATCGGTTTGAGTTCCTCCATTGTCATGCGGAGGATGTGGACCCTGTCGCGCGTGTGCAAGTTCATGCTGTGACCGGTGACCTCCGCGTAGAGGATCTCCCCGGCGGTAAGCGCGATGACGCCGCCCGCGCTTTCGAATGTGAGCAGCGTTTCCCGCCTGAGACGCGGCTCGAGACGGTTCATCAGGCGGTCGAAACGTTTTTGCTGCTGCCGCTCGTCCTTGAGCAGGAAGCCAATCGCTTCCACCTCGTACCCCTCTACCGCATAGTCCGCCTCGGTGGTCACGAACACGACAAGAGTGTCCGGACTGAGCTCTCGGAGCTGCCGCGCGGTCTCTATTCCGTTCATACCGTCCATAAGTACGTCGAGAAATACCGCATCATACTGCTTCTGCGAGAGCCTTTCAAGAAAAGCCTCTCCGCTCGCAAAACAGTCCACCGACCAGCGCAGCCCGCGCTGCGCCGCATATCCGGTAAGCATCGAGCTTATAACCTCTCTGTCCGCGGGCAAATCGTCCACAACAGCCAGCGTTATGTTATTTTGCATAAAATCACGCTCGGTTCATCGCAAAATTTTGTGAGCATATTGCCGCTTGCGTCGGAAATAAACCGCTTGCGGCAATGCGGTTGAAAAGTGGGGGGGAGGTCTGATAATCTGTGACTGGAATAAAAAGGGCTTGCCGGACGCCGGAATGGCGTCTGGAAATTTTGTGCATGGATGTATGCGGGGAGGTGCTTTTGTGTCGGTCGTTTCAATATACAGTACCGACTCGTATACGCGGGAACGGCTTTGCACGTTGCTCGCTGTGCTCGGCAGGGAGAGAAGTGAGCCCATACGAGCAGAGGAATTTTCCGACTTTGCGGAGTTCATAGAGAGCGGAAGGAGGAATCCGCGCCGCATACTTGTGCTGGCGCAGCGGGGGACGAACAGTGTCGAGCTGATGGCGACCGTCATGGAGGAGTGCCCGGAGAGCCCGACGGTGTGGCTGTCCGACCTGGACTTTGCGCTGTTTTCGTACCGCCTCGGGGTGGACCACTTCGGGTTTCTGCCCGCGACTGCCGAGACGCTGAGGTCGGCGCTGAACAACTGCAAACGGAAAAAGTGCATGACCCGCATGGAGCCGAACGAGAGGCAAATCTACCTTTCGCCGCAAAGGCTGCGAGACAGGATGCGTGCTTTTTTCGGACTAAAAAATATGTGACAAGTACATCATAGCACAAAACTCAAATAAATTCAAAGCAGTATCGCATTACATCGAGATCCTGACATCTGAAAATAACATTACTTGACATGAGGGTGATCACATGGAAAACGCACGGATCAATTACACACAGGTCGTATGGGAGATCACGCGGCTTTTGCAGGAGGCGGAATCGCTTGAGGACGCACTCCGCACGAGTCTGGGAGAGGTCGTAAAAGCGGTCGGAGCGGAGGCGGGGACCATATGGTTCTACAATTCCACCGGCGATAAGCGCATATACCCCTCCTTCTGGATAGGCGGCGCCGACCTCACCGGGATGAGCCTTGCGGCGGGCGAGGGCATTGCGGGCACTGTCGTCGCGGAGGGAAAGACCACCGTCGTGCGCGACTGTCAGAGCGACGAGCGCTGGGCGGGGCGGTTCGACGAGGCGACCGGGTTTGTGACCCGCAGCATGATGTGCGTGCCGCTCGTAAACAAGTACGAGGTCATCGGCTGCATCCAGATAATAAACAAGAAGGACGGCACGCTATACGACGACGCGGATGTGGCGCTCTGCGAGAACCTCGCGATGCTCACCGCCATCGCCATCGACGAGAAGGGTCTGAACCTCGGCTTTACCGAGGAGAAAAAGGCGATAATCTCGCTTCGCGGGGTAACAAAGACGTTTGGTTCGGGCGAGAACAAGGTGCAGATACTCAAGGGGGTCAACCTCGACATCCGCGAGGGAGAGTTCCTCGTGATACTCGGCGAGTCGGGCTGCGGAAAGTCCACCATGCTCAATATAATCGGCGGCATGGACCAGCTCACCACCGGGACCTTTACCTTTGACGGGCAGGACTACTCGAACGCGGACGACAAGACGCTCACTATGTACCGCCGCAACGCGGTCGGGTTCATATTCCAGGCGTACAACCTCATGCCGACGCTCACCGCAAAGGAGAACCTAGAGTTCATAGGCGAGCTCTGCGCCGACCCAATGGACGCGGAGACCGCGCTTGAGAAGGTCGGGCTCGGTCAGCGCAAGAACAACTATCCGTCGCAGATGTCGGGCGGTCAGCAGCAGCGCGTTTCAATTGCGCGTGCGCTGATGAAGAAGCCGCGCGTCATACTCGCCGACGAGCCGACCGCGGCGCTCGACTACGAGACGAGCATAGAGGTCCTCACCGTGCTTGAGGAGGTCATAAAGGCGGGTACCACCCTGCTGATGGTCACGCACAACGAGGAGATAGCCAAGATGGCGAACCGTGTCATACGCATGAAAGGCGGCGTGGTCGCGGAGGTCATAGTCAACCGCCACCCCGCGAGCGCGAAGGAGTTGGTGTGGTAATGAAGAAGAGCGGACTGAAACATCTGTTTCGCAGCATCAAAAAGAACCTGGTGTCGTTTGTTGCGGTGTCCGCGATAGTTGCGGTCAGTATTGCGATATTCCAGGGATTCCAGTCCACCGGCGCCTCTATACTGATGCGGGCGGACGAATATTTTGAAGAGAACCACCTTCAGAACTTCGAGATAGCCTGCGCAAACGGTATAACGCAGGAGGACATCGACACCATCGCCGGCTGGGACGGCGTAAACTCGGCTGAGGGTGGGTATTCGACCTCGGTGATAATGAACACCGGCTCGGAGAATCTGCTCGTACAGGCACGCTCTCTTCTCGATACAATGGACCTGCCTGTGGTCGTGAAGGGGACGCTTCCGGCGGCTGCGGATGAGGTGGCGATAGAAGAGAAGATGATGCTCGAGAAGGGTATCTCGGTCGGCGAATACATAACTCTTGAGCAGGACGGCTGCCTTGTCGGTGACACCTTCCTCGTCACCGCCATAATAAACCAGCCCTCGTTTTCCAGCGCCGAGCTTGTGGACGCAAGAGGTTCGGGAGATGTCGGAACCGGGGTCAACGACTATTATGTCGCTCTGACGCGGGATGCGTTCGACGCCGACTATTTCAGCGGGTGCTATACGACCGCATATGTCGATTGCAGCAGTCTTGACGGTGTATACTTCTTTTCGGATGAATACGCCGACGGCGAGACCGAGATTCTCGCACAGATGGAGCCGCTTGCCGCAGAGCGCGCCCAGCTTCGCTATGAGGAGCTCCAGGGCGAGGTGCAGACCGAGATAGACGACGCGCAGGCGGAAATAGACGACGCACAGGCGGAAATAGACGCAAACCAGCTCAAGCTGGACGATGCGCGCGCCGAGATAGACGATGCGCAGGCGGAGATAGACAGCGCTCTTGCGGAGATCGCGGAAAACGAGGCGAGCCTTGCGGATGCCGAGGATGAACTCGACCAGCAGGAGCGGGACCTCATTGCGGCATATGGCGGACTGGGCGCATATCAGGCGTCGATAGATGCGGCGCGCGCCGGTATCGAGGCTTCGCGCGAGCAGATAGAGCGTGCCAAACTCACGGTCGCGGACGCGGAGGCTGAGCTCGAGGCGTCAAAAACCGAGTTTGCGCAGTCCGAGCAGGAGCTCGAGGACGCAAAGCTCGAGATTGCGGATGCCCGTGCAGAGCTCGAGGACGCGAAGGCGGAGGCGGCTGAGCTCCAGCCCGAGGACTGGATAATTTCGGGCAGGAACAGCATTGGCGATATCCGCGGCGTCAAGACGGTCGTGGATTCCATCTACGGACTGAGCTATGCACTGTCGGTCATATTCCTGCTTGTGGCGGTCGTGATATGCTTTGCGGCGGTCTCGCGCGTGATACAGGAGCAGCGTGTGCTCGTTGGCGCGCAGAAGGCGCTCGGATTCACCGGCGGCGAGATATTCAGGCACTACCTGATGTACAACATGCTGTGCGCGCTGCTAGGCATAGTGCTCGGGTGGATATTCAGCGTTGTAATCGTCGAGAACCTGGCGCTCGGGATATTCCAGCCCAAGTTCGTGATGGGCGAGATGCCCCATGCGTTCACCTGGATAAGCGCGCTCATAGCGGCGGGGATCAGCATAGTGCTCTTCATTGCGGCGACCTACCTCACCTGCGCAAAGCTCATCAAGGAGCCCGCCACCGAGCTCATGCGCGGCGAGGTGCCGGTGCAGGGCAAGGCGCTGTTCTTCGAGAAGCTGAAGTTCTACCAGAAGGCAAACCTCTATACGCGCACCATGATAAAGAACGCGCTCAACGACAAGAGCCGCCTCATGACCACCGTCACCGGTCTTGTGGGATGTACGGCGCTGCTCGTGTCCTGCTTTTCGATGAATATCGGCATGGAAAACGCCCCGAAAAAGCAGTTTGAAAAGTACAGCCTCTACGACTACTGTCTTGAAATAGACACGAGCACCGGTTCGGCGGACGAATTTGCGGAGGTGCTCGACGGCGAGGGGATAGCCAACACGCTCGTCCAGGATAAGCTGAAGAAGTTCCGCGTGGACGGCGGGAGCTGGGAGACGGTGCACGCAGTGACCACCTCCGACTATGCGCGGCTGAGCGAGTTCATGAACCTTGTAGACTACAAGAGCGGCAAGCCGCTCGGGCTGCCGGAGAGAGGTATGCTGGTATCGCGCCGCGTCGCGGAAAACAACGGGGTCTCGGTCGGAGACACGGTCGAGCTGATGGACGCGAACGGCAGACCGCAGGAGTTCGTGGTGTCCGGCGTGTTCGAGAGCTACCTGCCCTACCACATGTTCGTCATGAGCGACGCATACTACGAGAGCGCGATGGGCGAGAGCGCCGACCCTGCGGTGTTCCTCATAAGCGGGGACGTGACCGGGCTTGAGGAGAAGGTGCAGGGGCTCGACGGTTTTGTCAAGATGCACGACAACGCCAAGTACAAGAAGCCGGCAGCGCAGCTCGACATGGTAATAGTGGTATGCACTGTGCTCTCGGCGGTCATGTCGGTGCTCGTGCTGTTCAACCAGATAGCCACCTACATAAACCGCAAGGCGCGTGAGCTCGCGGTCATGCGCATAAACGGTTACACAATGCGTCAGACAAAGGCGTATGTGTATAAGGACAACGTGGTGCTGATAGTGCTCGGGCTGTTTATAGGATGCGCGGTGGGAGTGCTGATGTCGTATATAGACATACGTATAATCGAGACCTCCGCCCTGCACTTTATTCGCACGCCGAGTATCACCGCCTGCCTGCTGTCTGCAGCGATAGGCGCGGTGTTCGCGCTGATAGTGAACTTCGTGGCGCTTCGCAAGATAAACAACCTTAACCTGACCAACGTCAGTTCCAACTGACAGGGCTGATTACTGATTAAAGAGGGGAAGAGAAACTTTATGAGAGTAAAGCTCATGGGTGTCCGGGGCACCGTCCCGGTCCATGGAGCGGGCTGTGTGGAGTTTGGCGGGGCGACAAGCTGTGTATTTGTAGACGCGGGGGACGAACCGATAGTTCTCGACGCCGGTACGGGGCTGCTCACGCAGCCCCTCCGACCGTTTTTCCCGGACGGAAAGCTCACGTTGCTGCTCACCCACTCGCACGCGGACCACATTATAGGACTGCCAATATTCCCGCCGCTGTTCGACCCGTCGTTCCGGTGCGACATCTACCTGCGCACCCGAAACTCGCTTTCGGCAAGGGAGCAGGTGGAGCAGCTGATGTCGCCGCCGCTCTGGCCGGTGACCACCGCCGCTGCAAAGGCGGAGCTGGATTTCCGCGACGTGGAGCCGTCTTTCGATATCGGGGCGGTGAGGGTGGATACTATGGAGTCGAAACATCCGGGCGGCTCGACGATATACCGCATAAGCCGCGGGGAAAAGTCGCTCGTCTACGCGACCGACTACGAGCCGGAAAGCGACGCCCCGGAGGACTTCTGCGAGTTTGCGCGCGGATGTTCGCTGCTGCTGATAGACGCGCAGTACACCGACGGGGAGTACGCCACCGCGCGCGGGTTCGGTCACTCGACCGTCACGCGCAGCGCCGCCATCGCAAAAAACTGTGGCGCGCAGCGCACTGTGTTCGTGCACCACGACCCGCGCCACAGCGACACAAAGCTGCTTGAACTCGAAAGAGAAATTCAAAAACTCTGCCCGACCGTCAGCTTCGGCAGAGAGGGAGAGGAGATATACTTGTGAGAATTATTGCCAGTACCACAAAGCCACGCCGGCGGCGTTTTCTCGCGATGTTCATGGCGCTTGTGCTGACACTCAGTATCTGCGCCTGCGCCACGGCGCTCGCGGCGGAGAGTGCGTCGGCTTCGGATATGCGCCTTGAGAGTACCGAGGGTACGGTTTCTCTGAAAAACGCGAACGGAAAGACCGTCTCGGTCCGCTCCGGGATGAAGCTGTACAGCGGGTACACGGTGAGTACCGCGTCAAAGAGCTACGCTTACATAACGCTGGACAGCGAGAAAGCGGTCAAGCTGGACGCAAACTCGCAGATAGAGATTCGCAAGAGCGGAAGTAAACTCGAACTGCTGCTCGTCAAGGGCGAGATATTCTTCAATGTCAAGAGCCCGCTTGCGTCGGACGAGACGATGAATATCCGCACCTCCACGATGGTGACCGGTATCCGCGGTACCTCCGGGTTCATTTCCGCCCGGGGCGGCAATGAGTCCACCGTCACCATAACCGACGGCGAAGTCGAGCTCACACTGTTCAACTCCAACTCCGACAACGATTATCAGACGACCGTAGGCGCGGGTCAGACCGGCTCGGTGGCTGTTTCGGAGGGAGGGACGATAACCTTCGGCATCGATGTTCTTGAGGATGACGACATCCCCGGGTTCGTGCTCAAAGAGCTGCACAACGACCCCGACCTGGTCGAACGCATAAGCTCGGCGACCGGTCTGTCGCTCGACGAAGTGCTGGATGCTGCCGACGAGAGGTTGGAAACAGACGAGGAGCGTGCAGAGCAGGAACTAAAGGAGAAGGACGCAGCCGCGAAACAGTTCGTCGATGAGAAAAAACGTGAGTCGGCGTTTAGCCAGGTGGAGCCTGAACCGTTGCCGATCCCGATCCCCACCCCGATGCCGACCGCGACGCCCGAGCCGACCGCGACGCCAGAACCGACCGCGACCCCCGAGCCGACCGCGACCCCCGAGCCGACCGCGACGCCAGAGCCGACCGCGACGCCGACCGAGAC
>CALXFK010000081.1 GCA_944387575.1 uncultured Clostridia bacterium | reverse complement strand
GGGAACCGGGTGCAGCTGGACCGCTACGACGGGGAGATACCGTTTGTGACTATGCGCGACCTTGCAGGGGATGGGGCGTCGGGCTACCGCATGACGATGACCGGGCTGAGCCTGGGGTTCAACTCTATTGAGCGGTGGTCGGACTGGCTTGCGCCGGTCTGCATTAAATACGCCGAGCACGCGGCGATGACGCGGGCGGACGGCAGCGCGTTTGTGGGCGGGTTGTACGTGGACTACTTCGAGACCGCCGCCCCGTGGATAGCGCGGGGTATTGCGGAGGAGTACCTGCGCGGCGCACGGTGGGAGAAGTACTACTCGCCGCTCGAGCTTGCGGAGCTCGGGGTCGGATTTGCCGCGGCGTACAGCGACGAGCTGCACTTCCCGACGGTGGTGATGCAGGAGGGGAGCACCGTGATGCGTGTGACCTTCTACCAGACGTCTGAGGACTACACGATGCCGCTCGACGAGTGGGCGCAGGCGTTCGCGGCGAAAATAAAACAGTAAAAAAGTGACCCCGAAGCTGTGCTTCGGGGTCACTTTGCAATTACTCCTCGGGGCTGAACTGGTCTTTGCCCACTCCGCAGAGCTCGCAGGCGAAATCGTCGGGGAGATCTTCCCACTTCACGCCGGCTTCCTCCTCGTCATAAACCCATCCGCACACGTTGCAAACATACTTCATATCGGTCTGTTCCTTTCATCATGATTTCGGCGCGCCGCCGCGGCGCTCCTGCTCCGCCACCATTGTAACACACACGGGCGAAAATGCAAGGGCTATTCAGAACGAAACGGAAAAAACAAAATATTAAACCTTGACAGATAAAGAAAATTATGCTATACTTCGATGCTGCACATCTAACCGTTACAGCCGGGGGAAGTTTCCCGAAGCAATTATAACAGCAGGTGTGCGTGTATGCAAGTCCAAAAGGGGAGAACGTGACAACGACTCCGTGCGTTTCGCGCTGGCTTTTTTGGAGATAATGTTGACAATAAGTGTGCAAAAGGAAGAAATGTTGGGCGTAATGCACAACAACTGATTGAATGGAGTGATTAAATGCCGGATGTACTCAGCCGTCTGACCGAAATTCACAACGGGCGCACGATCAGAAAAAGCTACGCCAAGATTGGCGACGTCATCGACATGCCGAATCTTATCGAGGTTCAGAAGAATTCCTACAACTGGTTCCTTGAGACCGGCTTGAAGGAAGTTTTCCGGGACGTGGCCGCCATAACCGATTACTCTGGCGCGCTCGAGCTTCGTTTTATCGACTATGTTCTGGAAAACACGCCCAAGTACACAATAGAGGAGTGCAAGGAGAGGGACGCGACCTATGCCGCGCCGCTCAAGGTCACCGTCCGGCTGCGCAACAAGGAGACGGAGGAGATAAAGGAGCAGGAGATATTCATGGGCGATTTCCCGCTCATGACCCCGTCCGGCACTTTTGTAATAAACGGCGCGGAGCGAGTGATAATTTCGCAGATAGTGCGCTCGCCCGGCGTCTACTTTGAGCGGAGCGACGAGAAGACCGACACGCCGCTGTACAGCTCGACGGTGATTCCGTACCGCGGCGCGTGGCTTGAGTACGAGACCGACCTTGCGGACGTGTTCTACGTGCGCATAGACAAGAACCGCAAGCTGCCGATAACCTCGCTTATCCGTGCGATAGGCGTGCGCACCGACGCGGAGATGAAGGAGCTCTTTGGCGAGGAGAAGATACTGCTTGCGACTCTCGAAAAGGACACCTCCAAGACGGAGGAGGAGTCGCTCATCGAGATATACCGCAGGCTGCGTCCCGGCGAGCCGCCGACGGTCGACTCAGCGCGTACTCTTATAAATAACCTGTTTTTCGATCCGCGCCGGTACGACATGTCGAATGTTGGTCGGTATAAGTTCAATAAGAAGCTTGCAATAGCCGGGCGGATAACCGGGCGCAGGATAACCCGCCCGATTGCCGACCCGTTCACCGGTGAGGTCATGTATGACGCGGGAAAGGTTCTCTCGCGTGAGGATGCGTATACAGTCGAGCACCGCGGCGTGGAGGAGGTTTGGGTCGAGACTGATGACGGCGGCGAGTTCAAGGTGTTCTCCAACCGAATGATAGACCCCGCCCCGTTCCTTGACTTCGACCCCAAGGAGCTCGGTATCAAGGGCAGCGTGAGGATCTCGGTCCTACGCGAGATACTCGACTCGGGTGTGACCGGCGAAGAGCTCCGCGAGACGGTAGCGGCGCGCGTGGACGATCTCGTTCCGAAGCACATAATAGAGGATGACATTCTCGCCTCCATTAACTATATGCTCGGGCTCACTCACGGCATAGGCTCGACCGACGACATAGACCATCTCGGCAACCGCCGCCTGCGTTCGGTGGGTGAGCTGCTGCAGAACCAGTTCCGCATCGGATTTTCGCGTATGGAGCGCGTTATCCGCGAGCGCATGACTATACAGGCGAGCGAATCGGTCACCCCCCAGTCGCTCATCAATATTCGTCCCGTGACAGCCGCGATAAAGGAGTTCTTCGGCTCCTCGCCTCTGTCGCAGTTCATGGACCAGAACAACCCGCTCGCCGAACTGACGCACAAGCGCAGAATGTCGGCTCTCGGACCGGGAGGTTTGAGCCGAGACCGCGCGAGCTTTGAGGTGCGCGACGTCCATTACAGCCACTACGGGCGCATGTGCCCGGTTGAGACCCCGGAAGGTCCGAACATCGGACTTATCAGTTATATGGCGACATTTGCCCGTATAAACGAATACGGTTTTATCGAGGCGCCGTATCGCCGCATTGACCCGGTCACCCACTGCGCGACCGACGAGGTCACCTACATGACTGCGGACACCGAGGATGAGTTCGTAATAGCTCAGGCAAACGAGCTCGGTCCGGACGGCAAGTTTAAGAATGCGCGTGTAAGCTGCCGCCGCCGTGATGAGATCATAGAGGTCGAGCCGGAGATGGTGGACTACGTTGATGTCTCGCCGAAGATGATGGTTTCGGTCGCGACGTCGATGATACCGTTCCTTGAAAACGACGATGCGAACCGCGCGCTGATGGGTTCGAACATGCAGAAGCAGGCGGTTCCGCTGCTCAAGACCGAGGCTCCGATAGTCGCGACCGGCATAGAGTATAAGGCTGCGGTCGACTCCGGAGTGTGCGTGCTTGCGGAGGACGACGGCGTGGTCACCCGCGTGTCCGCGCGGGAAGTCACTGTAAAGTACACCGGTCGAGACCCGGTTACCTACCACCTCACGAAGTTCCTGCGTTCCAACCAGGGCACCTGCGTCAATCAGCGCCCGATAGTCAGCGCGGGGGAGGTCGTCAAGAAGGGCGACGTGCTCGCCGACGGACCGTCCACCTGCGAGGGTGAGATTTCGCTTGGGCGCAACGTGCTCGTCGGGTTCATGACCTGGGAGGGCTACAACTACGAGGACGCGATACTCCTGTCCGAGCGACTTGTCCACGACGACGTGTTCACGTCCATTCATATTGAGGAGCACGAGACCGAGTCGCGCGACACCAAGCTCGGTCCGGAGGAGATAACCCGCGACATTCCAAATGTCGGCGAGGACGCGCTGAAGGACCTCGACGAGCGCGGAATAATCCGCGTCGGCGCGGAGGTTCATCCGGGCGACATTCTCGTCGGAAAAGTTACCCCGAAGGGCGAGACCGAGCTCACCGCCGAGGAACGCCTGCTGCGTGCGATATTCGGCGAGAAGGCGCGCGAGGTGCGGGACACTTCGCTGCGCGTGCCGCACGGCGAGAG
>CALXFK010000080.1 GCA_944387575.1 uncultured Clostridia bacterium | reverse complement strand
CCGTCGAGGCTCTTGAGGCTGCCCTTGTGTACGCCGAGCACCTCGAGGCTGGTAAGCCCCCCGAGCATGGTGAGGTCGGGGTAGTAGAAGTCCCCCATTGAGAGCGACTTCAGCCCGTCGAGCTCGTTTACCGCCGCGAGCGCCTCCTGCGGCGGGTCCCACAGCAGCAGCGAGTCGAGCGCGACCTGCCCGGAAAGCGGCGTCCAGTCCCCGTCCTTCGGTCTCGTCATACCAAGACTCAGACTACGCAGCGTCAGTTGCTCAATAAAATCCAGGCTCTCCACCGCCGCGACCCCGTTCGTAACGCTCCCCTCCACCACAAGCGTACTCAGCCGTATCAATCCTGCAAGCGGGCTGTAATCTGTGGCTGGATTCCCTCCGAGATAGAGCGTCTCCAGCTTAACAAGTGTTGCAAGCGGTCCAAGGTCGATTATCCGGTTCTCACAGAGCGCGAGAGTTTCGAGACCCAGCCTGCCGAGCGCCGAGATATCGGTTATCTGCTGGCGGCACAGATACAGCTCTCTCAGGTTCGGCATCAGCTCGAAGAGCTCCATGTCCGCGTCGGTCATGTCCCCCGCCGGCTCGTCCGACTGGTACTGCTCCGCAACATAACACGCTATCCGGTAGTCGAACGTCTCCTCCGCTCCGAACACGCGCATCCCTACCACCGCCAGCCGCTCTATCCGTGAAAGCTCATCTTCAGTCACCACGCCCTCAGGTTTCCCGAGCGCCTGCCGCACCGCCGCTTCCATAGCATCCGACATAAACACCACCTTCTGGGGTTCGGGAGCGGGTGAGGGTATCTGGTCGCCGGTGGATGACACTATCGGGGCACTGACAGGAGCATCAGTGGCTATCTCTCCGCCGTGAACAGCCCACGGTCGCCAAACCGCAGCCACCGCAACCGCCACACATACTAGCGCAGCCACCGCAAAAAAACATGTCCGGCGTCGTGGGCTGCGACTGCCCAGTGCAGCGGCGAACGCGGCAGATGTTTGATAGCGATCCTCCGGTGCAAATGCGACCGCTTTTGCAAGTACCCTGCGAAGGTGCAGCGGGATCGCAGTATTTTGCTCGAGACCGTCCCGTTCATAACTGCCGGTAACAAGCCAAATGAGCGTCATACCGAGCGCGTACAGGTCGGTGCGGCGGTCGGTCTGCGCATATCCGTACTGCTCCGGAGCGGCTGTAGCGCGGGTACCCATACGGCGGGTGTCGGTGTCCTTTCCGCTTTTGTACTGCCGGGCGATACCAAAGTCGATAAGTCCGATTCCTCCTCCATCGAGCAGGATTATATTTTCCGGCTTTATGTCACGATGTATGACCGGAGGGGTCTGGCTGTGCAGAGTATCGAGAAGCGTACAGAGCTCAAGCCCTATACGAACACAGAACTGCTCGGTGCAGTCACCCTCCCGCTCGCGGTAGTGGGCAAGCGTCTGCCCGGGAAGATAAGAACGTATCAGATAATCCATTCCGTTCTCACTGAAACGCTCTACCGGCTCGGGTACCGCGCCAGAGAGCAGCGGCGCAAGTCTGGTCAGAATCTCGTATTCCTCCTCAAGATCCTCTGCCCCAGCAGTACGCGCTTTAAGTACAAATCTTTCCCCGCTGCCCCTCTTCCGCAATCGCAGAACGAAACCCTCACTCTTTTTAGCAAGGCAGGACTCAACCTGGTACGCGGCAATGACACGAGCCGGTATCTCGAGACCTTCGATTGGGTCAAACGATGTCAGAAAGCGTTCGCTCTCCCTCACGAAAGACCCTCCTCGCCCAGCTCGGAGAGCAGTGCTTCGGTCTTCTCCACCGTCAGCCGATGCGCAATTGCATAGAACACCGCCGCATCCCTACGGTTTCGAACATACAAAGGCTGCCGACCCGCGAGCTTCAACAAGCGCTGTGTCTCCTCCTCATCAAGCCTCAATACGAGCGCGAGCTTAAGGAGAAATCCCCGCGTCGGACGGCGGACCCCATTAAACATCTGATATGCGTAGCTGCGGTCAAGATTGCAGCGCAACACTACCTCCTGCACCGTGAGCCCGCACCGGTGCAACAATCCGCTCAGATATCCCGACACATCCGGCGCCTCAAACTCCTCTTCCTCAAGAAGTTTCGCCGTCGCACTCTTCCGTATCTCATTTTCCAGCTCCCCGGTCGACTTCATCCGTTTCGCCCCCTTCAACGCTAAATAGTGCCGAATAGTAACATAATTATCACAGAATCACCCCAGAAAGTCAACACTGCAAAAATTTCACAAAACACAATAACAAATTTTCCAGATAGCAGAGACGCACACCCCAAATTGTGGTAGAATGTGTTTAACAAAAATTTTCCGGCGTGGCGAATGGTTTCCCGCCCGCCGTTCGTATTGTGTATGTGGTCTATACCAAACGGAAACAGGAGGAACTCACATGAAGAAAATATTTGCCAGCATTTTTATTTCATCACTGCTGCTCTGTCTGCTTGCGACAAGCGCATTTGCCTGCGGACACAGGCGGCAAACTGCCGGCTGCACAGTCTGTCCGCACTCATGTACTGGATATGTCGATGTGGACGGCGACGGCGTGTGTGACAACTGCGGTGCGAACAGCCGCTGTGCAGGGTACGTCGACGCCGACGGTGACGGCGTGTGCGACAACTGTGACGCCCAGACTTTACGCACAGGAACAGGCTGCCACAGGCGCTGCGGAGGATGGCGCCGCGGGTAATGTATGCGAAGTGAGCAGGAGGTAAGCAGAGCACTGGAACTGTATTCGGACACCGTCCGGCGGCTCTGCATGATACATCTGAAGAACCATGCCGACACAGAGGACAATTTCAAACGGTATTTTTGAAATATGCCCTCCGCTCCGCTGCATTTGAAAGCGATGAGCATGAGCGGGCATGGTTTATTCGTGTGACCATAAACGCCTGCAAAGACCTGCTCAAGAGCTTTTTTCGCACCCGCACCACGTCGCTCGACGAGGTTTCGGAACTCTCGACCGACCTGACTACCGACCTCCGCGAAGTTCTGGATGCGGTGCTCGGGCTGCCGGAGAAGTACCGTGAAGTTGTGTACCTTCACTACTACGAACAGTACACCGCCCCGGAGATCGTGCATATCACCGGCAAAAACACGAACACGGTATACACTCTGCTAAATCGCGCACGGCAAATGCTACGGGAAAAGCTGGGAGGTGACGGGTATGAATGGTGACATAAAGGCTGCATTCGATAAGGTACACGCGGATGATTCGCTAAAGGAGCGTACAAAGGCATTTATCTCGCAAAAGACACGCGGATACACGTCCCGTCCCGCCGTTCCGACTCGGCGTGGGCTACTCTCCGCCGTCGCCTGCCTTGCCATCGCAATTATCACGGGGTATTTTCTGTACTTTACGCCGACCCTTGAGATCAGCGTAGACCTTAACCCGTCGCTCGAGCTGTCGGTCAACCGATTCGACAGGGTAATAGGCGTGACATGCAACAACGAAAGTGCCGAAGCATTGGTTGCGTCGCTCGGCACAAACCTCAAGCACATGGACTGTGCGGGGGCAGTAGAACTGCTGCTCACAAGTGATGAAGTCTCCGGCATTCTAACGGACGGAGGTCTAATGACCATTGGCGTTATAGGCGAGGAAAACGCACAATCCGAGCGAATTCTCTCCGAAATGGAGCACTGCTCCGCCGGTGTCGAAAACGCACACTGCTACTTTGCTCATTACGAAGATCTTGAGCACGCCCATGAGCTCGGATTGTCTTTCGGCAAGTATCGCGCACTTCTTGAACTACAGGCGCTCGACCCGAGCTTCACCGCAGATGATATCACTGGCATGACCATGCGGGAGATACGCGACCTCATCGATGCTCTCGGCGGAAGCGCCACCACGACCCCTGAAGGAACCAACTCATCAAACCACGGTCACGCATATGGTCAAGGGCAGGGGCAAGAACATGGTCAGTGGCACGGAAACAGATACGGAGCGGGGTGAAGGAAAGCCTTCACCCCGTTTTCTTATGCTCTTTTACGGTAGAGCGCCGCAGCCACGATCCCACACATGAGCATCCCGCCGCTCGCCGCTACCGCAGCCCACTCTGCCGATGTGCTACTTTCGCCATATTGGGAAGCGGCGTCTCCTGCGGTCTCACCCGCACTCGCAGGCCGCTCACCGGAAAACTGTCCTCCCGGCGTGCCACGCCCAAAATCCACGTTCGAACCGGAATCTGCATCTCCCGGCGTCTCCTCATCCGTCTGCACATTCGGAACAGAGGCAGAGGCATCCGTTTTCGCGCCAAAATCTCCGCCGCCCGAGAATCGTTCCCCCTGTGCACCACGGTCTTCGCCGTTTCCGAAAACTGCGGTATCCCGCGTCATGCCGCCCACGTTCATCGTTCCCATGCCGTCGACGGCTATGCCGGACGCCTCCACCAGTGCTGAGTCATCCTCCGCCTGTCCGTCAGAGGTGGACGGTATTTCTCCGTTGAGCTGACCGCGCACACTCTCCGCACGGAGCATACAGAACTGCTCGAGCGTCTCGATCCCGCTCTCAAACTCCTTGTAGGTGCAGAACTTTGTGGGGTCACGCTCGACATACGGCGAGATCAACTCGCGCACATTGTCTATCATCACCTCGAAATACCCACTTTCAAAATATGTCGAAATAAATTCCGAGAAATACTCGTGATACATCTCGGTGTACTGCTCATCCGCGAATATCCACGCAAGCATTGGTCGCGACTCGACCGACCCGCCAGATACAGGTGTATCTATCGGGTAGTTGACAAGCTCTGTGGCATCCTGTGCGCCCTGAAATCCCCCGAATGCCAAGTTGTAGTCCCACGGGATCATCGAAAGCTGTCCGTCCTCCTCGTAGAGGTAGTAGTTGTGGATCATTGTGCCGGTGTAACTGTCAAAGTTACAAACGAAGTTGTGTACAACAAAGTAGCGGATGACCTCGTCTACGTCTACCACCTCTTCGATATTTTCCCCCTCGCCGAGCTGTTTGAGCGACGCTATCAGACGGTCGCGGTCGGCGTCGGTGATATCGGTCTTCGCGTTGTCAAATATGTTCGAGTAGCTGCTGTACTCGTCATCTGTATAGATAAGCGAGACGTCGCTGCTGCCCATCGTACCACCGTTCATGCCGCCGCCCACGGGGACATCTGGCATCTCTCCCATGTCGGGAGCGTCCTGCTGCCACTCGCTGCGCATTTCGTCCCCGCCTCCCTCAAAATTGGGTCGCTGCATCTGCATGCGTCCGCCGGTCTGGGTATCGGTTTGGGTGTCGGGCTGCATGTCGACGTCATCCTGCCAGTCCTCAATATTGAACCTACCACCATTTCCGCGTCCACCACCCATACTTGTGCTGTCCGGCTTGTACAGTTCGCCGTACCCACTTCCGTAGTTTCGCTCGAGAAAAGCCTCCTCAACCCCTTCCACCGCGAGATACAGCCCCCAGTCCTCACCATTAACGGTGATGTACACGTAACTGCACAGCGGTGCATCCACTCCGAAGTACCCCATCATCTGGTATGTGAGGTAGTCCTTCATGTAGGTATTGTCCTGAATTATGTTGTTGAGACTCAGCTTGTCTAGTCCGTAGTAGGTCTTTGTGCTGTCGTAGTGGTCAAACTCAATTTTAAAGCTGTATCGGTCGTTTCCGTAGTTTGCGACCTGAGTGAGCGAGGTGTTACCCTTGGCGCGGATGGCAACGTTCTTGTACGACTCACCGTCGATCACGACCGAGCAGAGAGTGTACTCCTCGTCGGTACAGGTCTCGATGAACCCGTCCCAGTCGTCCATAACGATGTCTATCGTGTGTACGATCGAGGTGTCAAACAGCCTGTTTTCGTAGCCCTGGACGTTTTCTGCCGCCCGAATCCCGAGGCTCTCGCCGTTCATAAAGAGAACGGTAAGCAAAACCGAAAGCGCGGCGGCGACGGCACATATCCGGTCTATCAGTCTGTGGGTCGACATTGTATGCCTCCGCTAACCCATGTAATCGCCGTTGTAGCTCACGAGTACCGCGCTGCTCACTCCGGGCATATCGGCGAGTATGTTTATAAAATCGGTGTTCTCATCCCGCATACGCAGCTCAACATTCAGCTCGATTGCGCCCTTCTGTGCGGTCTTGCTCTTTATCGAGAACCGCTGCACCTGTTTTTTCAGAAACTCGGTGGCAATGACTTCGCTGTCATGGCTGTCACAGCGTATGACCGCTATATAAGGGTTTACATGCGACTTTTTGTTTGCGAATATGAGCAGTATTATCCCTATGACCACGCTTCCGAAGACCGCAAGCGGGATCATACCCGCAGCAAGTACGATGCCCACCGCGATGGACCAGAACAGGAATGCGATGTCTAGCGGCTCTTTTATCGCGGTGCGGAATCGAACGATGGACAGCGCGCCCACCATACCGAGTGAAAGCACAACGTTTGAGGTAACCGCCAGAATAACAAGTGTGGTAATCATAGTGAGCGCCACGAGCGTCACACCGAAGCTCGAGGAGTACATTACTCCCGCAAATGCCTTTTTGTATATGAGGAATATAAACATACCGATACCGAACGCTAGCACCATCGACAGCGCCATGTCCAGCACCGAAATGCTTGTCACGTTTTCAAGAAAGCTCGATTTGAATATGTCCTGAAATGTCATTGCATTAACTCCTTTTCACGCTTTAACCGTAGACGCGGCAGGCGGCATATTTTGAAAACGCCGAGGTCTGTGTCCCCGGTACCTGTACTACATCTCGTATCACCGACGGCAGAAATTCGTCCCACTTGACCTCCAAGATCGCAGGTGCGCCGCGCGCCGGGACGGTCACGCAGTACGGATTTAGAAAATCAGTGCAGTTCATACCGGTGCGGATATTGTAGTCGATCGTGACACGGACATTTCCCACAGGAAAGATGAAAGGTTCTCGGATATAGTCGACTATCGTTCGTGCACGTAACCCCTGCGTCGTCATCTTCATGCGCAGCTCACTGAGAAGCGGGGCATCCCCAATTACATCTCCCTGAGTGAGTGCCGCCGCCTGTTCCACCGTTATCCGAGTTTGCAGTTTGTTGCAAAGTCCGCTCAATTTACTTTTCTTTTCGAGCAGTATATACCCGGTATCACCGTTATAATAGCGGATACGGAATTTCTCGCGGCAGTTGACGCCATCTATCTTTTCACGTAGCGCCTTATCTTCCAAGTTGTCGAAGTAGAGACTACGTACTTCGTACTTACCATCTATCGAGTGTTTATCACGCTCCATGACCGCCCTCAGCCGGCTGCGTAACGCGAGCATATCGAAAAAATTTATCCTGTGCTTCCACTCATGTCGAAAGTCCATCACATGACCTCCTTTTTTCGTAATATGCACAGAGTATACACCCCGAACCTTAATCCGCGCTTAGAAATAGAAAACAGACGCAAGCCTTTCGCTCACGTCTGTTTAAATCATGATTCAATATTCCACATATCAAAATTTGTCGAAAGCCAAGTGTTTAAAAGATCTATACTATTGATCCCAGCGGAAATAAGTATATTTATAATATCTTTTCCTGTAATAACCACAATTGGTTGCTGATCCTCAATAATTTCTTTATATGCCTGGTTGCCGATAAATGAAGTCGTCACAAAAATTCCAAATTGACGATACTTTATTCTTGATATTAGTCTTGAAGTTTCCTTTACACCAACAGAATTATTTAAATTGTAGCATTTTGCTTCAAGTGCAAATTCAATTTCAATACCTCCGACCGACGGTCCAACGCGATATTTGCCAACGGCATCGCGTCCTCCGTCGCGGGTTCGCCTCGTCTGTTCGATGCTGACAATATTCGAATCCATTATTTGAACAATTTTACACGCAAATTGCTCAAATATGTACGAATCCTCAAAATATTCAATTATACGCTCTAACATCAGATATTCTACCGAATTATCATCGGGCAATTGGTCTTTTTCGCGTCTATATAAATTCGGATTTTTCTCGGTTATCAACGGAGTATATTTACCCTTCGAAACCCATTCTTTCCACACTTCCGGCGCATATTTGCTCTCATACCCCAAACCGTTCTCTAAATCATTAAGCCAATGCCTGTTAATACTAGCAACATCAAGCAGTGTAAAAATAGCTCGGTAGTTCTGATAGCGACCTTCATCATTTTGCGCCCAAACAGAGATGAGCGCATCCTGTGGGTTTATCCTGCGATCTCCCGGGACAGCAAGTCCACAAAACATTACGTCCCATCCGCTGTACTTTTGAAATACAAACACCGGCGCAATCTGTCCCCTAATACCGCATTCAAGTTCATAATAAATTTTCTCAAGGAATTCATTTCCACCAAATTTTGTTTTAGTTATCGGATTGCCTGCTTTTCGATTGTCTCCCCAGTAAGTAAAACGACCCAAAGTCCTATCAAGCTCATCTTTCCATTCAAGCTCTTCTCCGGTAGTATATATGCAAACATAGGCAACATCTTTTGTTTTCTTTCCACCGACTACCTTCATGCACTTTCTAAAACCACCTGAATTCCCTACATGGAGGAGCTTTGACAAAACTTCACCTCGAATATTTTTCTCAGTACCTCCCCTATATACAGCATCAACAATCAATGCAGAGTCTTTAAATGTTCAAATTCAATTATCTTCATAATAAACCCCATGATACTTAGTTCTCAAACTACTTTGATTATATCATTTTTGGTCACGTTCCAAAAGTGTTGTTATATCATATTTTTTAATTTTAAAGGCGAGCCTTTCACGGCTCGCCTGCTTTCTACTTCTTTTCAAACGTAAAACATATCATGTCCGGGTGTATATACCCCGCAGTCAACCTGCCGCCGCACATCTCCGCAATCGAGCGTGCAATAGCAAGCCCAATACCGTATCCGCCGCTTTTTTGTGTTCGCGAAGTATCAGCGCGGTAAAAGCGGTCAAACAACTTGTCCGGCGGAACATCCGGAATGTTCTCACAGGTATTCCAAATCCTCAGTTCAAGCGTCCTTCCGGCTTGTCTCAGACTCACCCCTACCGTCCCGCCTCCGGGGGTGTATTTTACCGCGTTGTCCAGCAGTATCAACAGCATCTGCTCAATCTGTGCACGGTCGGCGCGGAGCTTAATCTCTTGAATCTCTGTGTGTAACACAACGCTCTTCGCCTCCATCGGCTGCTCAAACGCCCTAAGCGTCTCCCGCACGAGCTCACCGAATGCAAACTCACTCACTTTTCCACTCGGTGCACCCTCGTCCATTCTCGCAAGTGACAGCAAGTTTGCCATCAGTCCTCCGAGCCGCACCGTCTGCTCGCGGATGTTGCGGCTCCACTTGTTTTCGCCGTTGTACAGCTCGAGCGCCTCGACGTTTGACTGTATTATCGCAAGCGGCGTCTTTATCTCATGCCCAGCGTTGGTAACAAACTGTTTCTGCCTCTCGATATTCTCAGCTATCGGACGTATCGCCCGTCGCGAGAGCAGCACTACAAACGCAAGCATCAATACCCAGCAGAGAACTCCCGCGGCTCCGGACAGCAACATCACCCGTATATATGAAAACCTCTCACTCGACGTGTCGAGAAACACCACCAAACTACCGCTCCATCCCCGAGTGCTGCGCATCAGATACCGGAAACTTCCCTCCCTGCCGCTCTCGCTGCTGCTTGAGTACACCTCCGTCGCAAGCTCCTTTGCACGCTCCTCACTTACCGCCGAGGTACGGCTCACATCGGTGTACACTATATCTCCACCCTCATCAAATCTAACCACAAAGAAGTTCGCCGCCATGAAAGTGTCATACTCGTTCTTCCGCCCGTCTTTCGGCAAGTTGCCGTCCGGAATGTTTGGTCGCGGTACTTGCGTACCCGCTCCACCATCATTATCCGCTATTATGTTCAGTGTGCGCTCTATTTCCATATTTACTATTACGATATTCATGATGTTTATCGCTCCGAGCAGACAGAGCAATAGTACCGAGATCGCGGTCATCGCAGTCACCACGAACCGCCGCTGAAGCGTCCGGGTCATTGTGGTACCTCCAACATATATCCCACACCGCGCTTTGCCGCGATGGTCACGTCCTAGCCAAGAGCTACAATGCGCTTGCGCAGGTACGAGATATACACCCACACTATCCCTATCTCCGCGTCGGAGTCGTATCCCCACACCCCAACAAGCAGATCTTCTGTGGATAGGTACCTCCCCTGATTAAGCATCAAAAGTTCCATCATCCGGTACTCGAGTCGGGGCAGTACCGCGCGATGCCCACCGCAGCAGAGCTCAAAAGTCTGCTGGTTGAGCGTCAGGCTTCCGCAGCTCAAAATATTTGGTGTGTACTCCTCTCGCCGCCGCAACATCGCACGTACCCGCGCCAGCAGTAGGTTCATTGGGAACGGTTTTGGGAGATAGTCGTCCGTGCCGAGATCCAACCCCTGTATCTGATCCTCTACCTCCGATTTCGCGGTGAGCAACAATACTGGCGTGCGGCAACCCGCGCTCCGTAGCCGCTGCAACACCTCAAGCCCGCTCAGTTTCGGCATCATTATGTCGAGAATTATCCCGTCGTACTGTCCCGATTGCGCATACGCAAGCGCGTCCTCCCCGTCGTACACCGCATCCACGATGTACTTATGATAGGTCAGTATGTCCACTACCGCCTCGGACATCGCCATCTCGTCCTCCGCATAAAGCAGCTTCACAGTCTCACCTCCGCCGACTAATCACGCGCAAATTATACTCCGCACAGCTTAGTACTGCCTTAGAATTTGTTTTTTCACCTTTAAGTATATCACCCCCCGTATATTTTGCGAACCCCCGTTGACATCCCAATCACGTAATTAAACTGTGAAATCACAGTTTTTACAGCGCCCGTATTTGTTTTACTCACTTCGCTTGACTTCCACCGAAGCGCCTGTCCATATCCCCCTTCGCATGTCGTGCCCCCCCATTCGGCAAGAATTACCCAGACTTGGGGCGCGCGCATTCTCAAAATTTTCTTTGTCAAGATATAGACGAATCCGTCTATATATGCTAGACTGATTTGCAGACGAATTCGTCTATATTTTGCAACAGGAGGGGTATCGGTGACCCAAAAAGAGCGGCAGGAGCGGAGCCGAAAGGAAATCATGAACGCAGCTCTTGCGGAATTCGGAGCAGTAGGATACGGCGAGGTGACGATGGAGCGGATATGCACACGGCACGACATCTCAAAAGGTATGATGTACCACTACTTTTCGAACAAGGATGAGCTGTTTTTGCTCTGTGTGGAGGACACACTGGAGAGACTAAGGGAGTATCTTGAACGGAACATGGGGGCACTTCGAGGTATCGGCGGTTTTGGGGCTATGCGCGGATATTTTCTGCTGCGCGCGGAGTTTTTCGGACGATACCCTGAGCGAAAACTCATATTTGAGGATGCGGTGACCCGTCCCACAGAGGAGCTCGCGGAAAAGATCTCCGCGCTTCGCGAACCACTTCGTAAAATGAACCGTACTTTTCTGATGGACGTTCTGTCGGAAATGCCTTTGCGCATCGGACTGGACCGAGAGAGAGTAGCGCGGTATCTCGAAAGTCTTGACCATTTGTTCTGGCAGCTTGTGCTGCAATATCTCCCTCAGTATGCAAACGCAGAACTCGAGACAATGCTTACTGCAACCAATGAGATACTGGAGATGGTCCTGTTCGGTATAGTGAGGACCGGTGTCGATACAACCGTCACAATCAGGGAGGGCATTATAATATGAAACGTTTGTTATCGATCGTACTATGTGTAGCACTTCTCGTCACATGCTCTCAAGCGGCTGGATGGTCGGAATGGGCTGAGGGGGCGCTTGAGTGGGGGCAGGATGCATCAATAAGCGAAAAACTGCTCGAAAATCCGGACGCAACAGTTACCCGAGCGGTGGCGGCACAGCTTTTATATGAAGCGGCTGGGAGTCCCGAGGTGGAATGGGAGTGCCCCTTTACCGACCTTTCGGAAGAATACGCAGACGCGGTAAGCTGGGCGGCAGGACTCGGCTATGTCATGGGTGTTGGCGAAGGTCTATACTCCCCCGACCGTCCGGTGACTCGGCAGGAGTTTGCCTCCATTCTCTACCGCAAGGCAGGTGTAACACAGCCACCGTCTCAGGTCCTCGGTCAGTTCGACGATATGGGCGATGTCGCCGAGTGGGCGCACGATGCGATGAGCTGGTGCGTCGAGCATGAAATCATGAATGGTAGGAGCACAAGCCTGCTTGCGCCCGCTGGCACTATAACCATCGAAGAGGCACTGCTGACCATCCAGCGAGCCGCTCAGCTCCCCGACCTGACAGGGATGACAGCCGACCTTGAGATACTTACCCGTACGCCCCGTTCAATTGGCTCCCAGGGTGAGGCGGACGCAGTTCAATACATTTCTGAGCGTTTTCGCTCGTTTGGCTTTGACGTGACCGTCCAGCCATACACAAATGCCCAGGGGCAAACCGGGTCGAACGTTATCGCGGTGCGGGCTGCGAACGACCCGTCGGCGGACATTCTCGTCCTCTCAGCCCACCACGACAGTGACCCCTCCTCGCCCGGAGCAACCGACAACGCCTCCGGCGTCGCTGCCCTTCTGATGGTCGCCGAGGCTCTTGCTGAACTTCCCACCGACACCGAGCTACGCTTTATCAGTTTTACCGACGAGGAAAATGGAAAGAATGGCTCCCGAGCCTACACTGATTCGCTTAGCGAACAGGAGCAGGAAAGGATGATCGGGGACATTCAGTTCGACATGCTCGGCGGGCTCGGCACCACCGGTACAGTGGTATCTACAGCAGACGGTGAACCAAACTGGCTGAGCGACCTGCTTATGAGCTACGACCCAAGCCTCTCTCTCGGCGCGGAAGCCGCAAGCGACCACACCTCGTTCCAGCTAGCCGGGATCCCGTCAGTGCTCATAATGCAGAATGGGCGCGGATACCTCTACCACTCCGCCGCCGACACGACCGACAATCTCGACATGTATGAAATTGCTTCCGCGGTGGATATAGTGCTCAGTGCGGTGTGCGAGGTCATTTCGGCGGACACGCCCTCCTACCGTGAACTGGCACATACCCAGGGAGACGAGTACACCTTCTGCCAGACACGGCAGAGCGTCATATATTTCAGCAGCTCGCTTGCGGGCACCGAAGCTGCACTCGGCGCATCCGGTGAGCTTGTGGAGAGCTTTGATGTGAACGGAAACGGCTGGACCGACACTTACGATACCTATCTCTACTCGATGCGATGGTTCGGCGGAGATACCCCATTTAACACCTACTACCAGTACCGAAACGGCTTCTTAAGTAACATTACACTGCGCCCCGAGGAAACGGGGTATAACTCCGCCGATGTGCGCGGTCTACTCACTGCAATGTATGGCGAGCCGATTGCCGACCACGAGGACGGCGCTGATTGGGCAGATGAGATTTATGGCAAATACATCTCGCTTAAGGACGGCGATGACGGCTGCGAGGTGACGGTGAGCGGGTACTCGCTCGGGCTTACGAACACGCTTGCCAGCTACACCGTCGAAAACGGCTTTGCCGAGATAGATGATACACAGGATGCGGCGGTGTGGGACTATCTCTGCTCAATACTCCCTCTCGAAGCGCGGCAAAAAATTGTGGAGTTCAACCTGTTTACCGACGGTGCGGGCAGCGTTCTCGCATATACATCCTCTCTCCAGAACGACGGTAAGGTGGACAACACTCGCTTTTCAATCAGTATAGACTACTATGACGTTTACGACGAAAACGGAGCACGGCGCGACTGGAGCAAACTCACTTACACTATTATCCATGAGTACGGTCATGTGCTCCTCGAGGACGAGACACAGATAGACATATCGGTTTCAAACAGCACCCATGACCCCGCCGCATTTATAGATGGGTCGCTGCGCCATGAATTCTACGACCGGTTCTGGAGCGAACTTGGCGACTCTGCGGTCTCCGACTACACCGAAAACCCCACGAACTACGCGAGCCGTTACGGTGCAAACTACTTTCACGAGGACATCGCCGACACCTTCGCGCTCTTTGTGCTAGGCAGTGAACCGCATGGAGACACCGTCGCGGAAGAGAAGCTTCGCTTTTTCTGGCTCTATGACGACATGCTCGAACTTCGCTCCACCATTCGACAGAATCTCGGTCTTGAGCCGCGCACGCAGACTGATTCATCCTCCGATCCCGACACTGAACCGGAGCCCAGCATTCTCGCTCCATCCACCACCGGAGAGCTGCAGGAGATTTTCGAGAGCGCGATCACACGGGTGGCACAACCGGGCGACATCGACGTCTCGGCGCTCGAGGCAGAATACGGCTGGGAGATAGCTGCAAGGAATCTTTACTTCGATATACTCTCAAAGCATCCAGACTACAAATATGCCTACGACATGACGGCGGAGGAGACGGACGGCGTGCTGCGCTGCACATTTTTTTACATGCCCTACCGCACCGGCAAATATCCCGATGGGTTTGAGGGGGCAGACGTCAGAAGTCTTGGGGAGTTGATAAGCACAGCAAAGTCCGACCTCTCACAAGAGAACATACCTGTACGTATAACCGACCCCTCTCTTACGGTGGACGACATGAACCGTGCGCTGCAGCAGGTCGGCGGGAGCTACCTGCTATGTGAGCTCAACCGCGACGGTACCGCCATAACCGTCACCCCGCTTGACGGTATGACGCACGACGAGGCACTCGCGCGACTCTCCGAAATCGATGAGCTTGCGGCGCAGGTAGTTCTCGACTGCGTCACGCCCGGCATGACCGACGCGGAGCGCGCAAGTGCACTTTACTCGTACCTCACCTCACATGTAACATACGACTTCCGCTACTATTCCCAGCCTGCCGAGATGCCGTATGCCTCAATGACTGCTTATGGTGCATTGCACGACGGAACCGCGATTTGCGGAGGCTTTGCCCAAGCTCTGCAAGTGTTGTTTGAAAATGCGGGCATCCCATGTCTCACCGTGAGCGGTAGCATGGGCGGCGAAAACCACATGTGGAATCTCGCATATATCGACGGACATTGGCTCTACTTTGACGCAACAAGTGACCGTGGCAGAGCCGATTACGGCTTTTACTACTGCGGTGTGACTGCAGCTAAACTCGTGCGTTACGAATGGGATGCGATATTTGTCAGTCTCCTCAGCAAGAGCTTTGCCTTCTGAATGTAATACGGTCTGTTTGTTTAACCGTCCCGCAGTAATTCATTACACAAAAGCGTCGGTTACGCTCCCTGTCCCGGCATTTTGTCGGGACCCACCCACGAAAAAATCTGTTTTTGAGTGAAAAAACTCTTTACAACCGGCAGGTCGTGTAGTATAATACACCTTGCGCAGTGAGACCTGCGCAAGTGTGGGGGCGTAGCTCAGCTGGGAGAGCGTACGGTTCGCATCCGTAAGGTCGAGAGTTCGATCCTCTTCGTCTCCACCAAAAGAGAGCCAGGCGAACACCACGCCGACGATTTACACCGTCGGCGGAGTGTTCGTCTTGGTTTGTCCAATATGTACGAAGAAATGAGAAAAGAGGCTGTCATGCAGGGTATTTCCTGCGTGACAGCCTCTTTTTGTTTTTTGCCAATGCTCTAACAGAATTCGTGATTTTCTCACAAAATCCAGCGGGAATTTAGAATGCTTGTTAGAATCTACCGTAAAGGAGCTTGGCTATGATTAGGATTTTACTGTCCACCCGGCTTGGCGAGCGGAGGTGGACGCAAGCGGATCTCGCTCGGATGACAGGTATTCGCCCATCGACCATCAATGAGCTGTACCATGAACTCGCGGAGCGGGTGAAGCTGGAGCACATAGACCTGATATGTGAGGCGCTTGGCTG
>CALXFK010000079.1 GCA_944387575.1 uncultured Clostridia bacterium | reverse complement strand
ACCGGGGCGGGTTCGCTTGCGGGCACGAGCATCAGTATCAGCACCGCCGAAACCGCGGTGAACAGCACGAAGCTCTCGCCGAGGGTATCGAACGCACGGTAATCGAGGATTATGCCGGCGACGATGTTGACCGCACCAGTCTCCTCCATGCCGCTCTCGACATATCGCTCCATGACCTCGTTTACGCCGGGGTTGTCTGCGCTGCCGAATCTAGGAAGCGAGGTGACCGCGAGCATAAGTGTCCCTACTATAACGAGGGTGAGAATAACCGCGAGCGCGGGATAGAGACGGCGAAAGTAGCGGACCTCACGTTCTTCGATGCTGCGTATGTGCTGGGGTGTCCACTCGCGGCGCTGCGGACGCTCACTGCTGGAATGACCGGCGCGGGTGAGTTCCTGAGTGAGGTCGATCCTGTCCTCGTCCCACTCGTGGAAGAGTTCGGAGAAACTGCGTTTTTTCTTACTCATCCTTCTCACCGTCCTCCCGGATAAGATGTATACGTTTGAGCGTCAGGAAGAACAGGACGCTTGTGACGCCCGCACCGACCGCAGCTTCGGTTATAGCGAGGTCGGGGGAGCGGAGCAGCATCCATATTATCGACATGATGACGCTGTATCCCATGAAAATTATGACTGAACGAAGTATGTTGCGTGAAAATGCGACTGATATCGCGCATACGACGAGAAATCCGAGCAGGATAATCTTAAATACTTCCATCATTCTTCCGATTCCTCCTTTTTCGGAGCGTCGAGGTCCTCGATCGACATGTGCTTATCGAGATCAGGGTCAGTAATCGCCTGGAGCCTCGTAATAAGGTGGGACGAAACCGGACCCGCCGTCCACATGAACGCTATGACAAGGATGATTTTCAACGTCGTCCAACTGAGCCCAAAGGCGACGGTCATGGCGATGAGTATGAATATCATTGCGAGAGTATCCACAATTGAAGCCGCCTGCATGCGGTTCAGGGCGAATTTAAAGCGGAACGTCCCGAGAACTGCGGTGAGCGCCACCGCTATACCGCAAACAAGAAAGAAGGCGACTACTGCAAAGCGAACCCAGTTCATTTTTCGGTTTCCCCCTTTTCCGAATTGCGGCGCTGACGCTCAAAGTGAACGGTTATAAACGACTTTGTAAGCACCACGACCGCAAGGAAGCTTATCATGCCGTATATCAATGCGACATCAACGAGCCAGTCCTCTTCGAGCAGCTTTGCAAGTATTGTTATCGCCATTATTGCAAAGCTGCCGGTCATGTTGACGCCCATAACACGGTCAGCAAGACGGGGACCGCGTATAGTGCGTATCAGCGCAGCTATCATACAGAGACTGAGGATTATCAGCGCGCCGGTATACAGATAATCATAGGCGGTGTCGATCATTCTTATTTCGCCTCCAATCTGCGCAGCAGGTGTACGAATGTGGACTCCTGTATACCATCGATCATCGAACGGTCAAGGCAGTGCACCGTGTAGCAGCTTCCGTCGACCGACACGGTTATCGTGCCCGGGGTGAGGGTAATCGAGTTTGCAAGTATCGCGCGCGCAAACTGGCTCTCGAGGTCGGTCTCGAAAGTGACGAGCGACTGCTTTATCGGGTCGTGCGAGTTGAGGATTATCGTAACCACTCTGAGGCTTGATTTGATTATCTCAACCACAAGCACACATATGTAGGCGACGATAAGTCCGCTCATCCGCGCAAGCCGCAGGTCACGCTTCGGGCTCCACCCGAGGCAGAAGCACGCAAACGCATATCCGATACCCGCAACAAGCAGACCGATGATGCAGATTTCGACGGTAATACGCGCATTCAGGACTATCCATATTGCAAAAAGAATAAGAAACATGCGACCACCATCCTGTTTGAGTATAAAGTGCGGCAAATACCTTTTCGGTAAGAGCTTTGGATATTGTAGTACAAATTGTTGCAAAGTACAATAGTTAAAACCGCAAATTAACGAGTTTTAACAGGGCAAGTTTGTGACACTTTCACTTTTTAGCAAGTTCTATACTTTTGCGGAGGTATGGCATGGTAGTTCAGGGAATATATGTACCTATAAACTCCACGAGGCGTAGATTGAAAGCGGAGTAAATCCGTATTATAATAGAATAGAAAATAAATTAAGGGATATATTACCAGCAAAGCTGGGGGTCCTGAGCAGTGGAGGTGTAATATGCTAAATGCTCATAATACCGGAAAGGTAATATCTTTTCTGAGGAGATACTACGGATGGACGCAGGCGGAGCTTGCAAGGAAGCTGAATGTCACCGGAAAGACGGTGAGCAAGTGGGAAAATGGTGGAGGATACCCCGATGTCACGCTTATCCCCGAGCTCGCCGAGACATTCGGTGTTTCGATAGATTTTCTGATGAACAGCGGCGAGAATATTGATGTTGGAGCTTTTGAGGAGGATATCGAGAAGTATGGTCAGCTTCATGACCGCCAGTTTTCGGTAAACGAGAAACTGCGCCGACAGGCCGAGGAGATAGAGACCCGCAGTCACATCGATGAGAATCTGTTTACCGAGTACAATGTCAAGAAGGGTCTGCGCGACATCAATGGTAATGGTGTTCGGGCTGGTCTCACCAAGATATCGTATATCCGCGCCAAGGATACGGTCAACGGCGAGCTCGTCCCGGTGGATGGCAAGCTGTATTACCGTGGCGTCGACGTCGATGAGCTCGTAAAGAATTATCGCAGCGATTCCTGCGATGGTTTTGAAGAGGCGACATATCTGCTTCTCTTTGACAAGCAGCCCACGGTCGAAGAACTTGCTGACTTCCGGCGCCAGCTTGCTGGGTATCGAACGCTGCCCACGAACTTTGTTCGCGACGTTATCCTCAAGGCGCCGAATACCGATATAATGAACTCGATGTCGAAGAGCATACTCACGCTCTCGTCGTACGATACGAATCTCGACGATCTCTCGACGCCGAATGTTCTGCGCCAGTGCCTGCAGCTCATATCGGTGTTCCCGCTTCTTGCGATTTACGGATACCAGGCTTTTGCTCACTACAAGGACAACCAGAGTCTGATAATACACAATCCGGATCCCTCGCTCTCGACTGCCGAGAACATTCTGCAACTCATGCGTCCCGACCGGAAGTTCACGAAGACCGAGGCGACGGTGCTCGACATCGCGCTTATACTGCACGCGGAGCACGGCGGCGGCAACAATTCAACCTTTACCACGCATGTCGTCACAAGTGCAGGAACCGATACCTATGCCGCGATGACGGCGGCACTGTGCTCGCTGAAGGGTCCGAAACATGGAGGCGCGAACCTCAAAGTGATCGGGATGATGGACGAAGTCAAAAAGAAAGTGAGCGATTGGGCTGACGATGATGAGGTCAGGAACTATGTTGACAAGCTGCTCGCGGGCGAGGCATACGACCACAGCGGTCTTGTGTACGGGCTTGGGCACGCGGTCTACTCACTTTCCGACCCGCGTGAGATAATCCTTAAGAAGTTTGTCAAGAAACTCTCGGCTGAAAAGGGACTTGAAAAGGAGTTCATGCTGTACGACGCGGTCGCGCGTATCGCGGCGGAGCAAATTTCCAAAAAGCGTCGTATATACAAGGGCGTCAGCGCCAATGTCGACTTTTACAGTGGTTTTGCGTATCGTATGCTCGGTATACCGGAGGAGCTGTTCACACCGATATTCGCGGTAGCAAGAATATCAGGCTGGAGCGCTCACCGCATGGAAGAACTAATAAATGCGGGCAAGATAATCCGCCCCGAGTATAAGAGCATATATGAGCCGCGCGAGTACATACCTATTGAAGAGCGGAAATAGTGTGTACAGACATAACCTGACGGTAAGTTGGAACTGTTTTTAAAATGCAAATTGCGGGAGACTTTGTGTAGTGTTAGCTGCACACAGTGTCCCGCAATTTGTATTTTGAATCGAAATTACCCGCGGAATAACTACTGTATATGCCTATATTTCGGTGCATGTTGTGCAAAAGGCAAACAAATAATAAGTGGATACTATATTAAATAAAATATAACGAAAATGTAGCAAAAATGTTAGCTGCAGATGCTTGCGAAAAGCAGAAAACGATAGTATAATCAGAATGTTACATGTGTAATTTTGGAAATAGACATGAATTGCACCGCAGATGAAACGTGAATAGTGCGTAGCGAGCAAGGCGTAAATGTTTATCCCAAAAGGGACGCCGGGATATGAATTATGTACTGCGGCACAGCCGGAGAGCGTGCAGGTGAGGAGTTTGGCATGGTAACTATTAACGACGTGGCAAAGTTGGCAGGGGTGTCTGCAGCGACCGTTTCGCGGGTCGCGAACGGGAATTACCGAATGGAGACCGAAAAGTACCGCCGTGTGGTAGACGCGATGGAGCAGCTCAGTTATTTTCCTCGTGGCAGAATAAGGTTGCAGAATTCAGAAACTACGCACGATACCGGAGTTGAGCTTAAGGTGTTGGTAATAGCGTGGAGTGCTACACAGAGCAGCACATATGTCCTGCCGGAGCTTGAGCGTGCAGCACGTATGCAGTCGATGAGCCTGACATATAAGCTCGTGATGGATAACGAGGAGAAAAATGCCATTATGAATGGTGTTTCGGAATATGACGGCGTGGTTCTGTGCGACTACGATATACAATATGAGGATTACCAGATGCTGAGCCGTGTGGTCCCGGTGGTATCATGCCGCAAGCAGTTCAAATATTCTGGGGTGATTTCAGTCTCGATAGATGACGAACTTGCTGGGTACGACGCGACCGCATATCTGCTTCGCTGCGGCAGAAGGAAGGTCAAGTTTATTGGAAGTACGTTTAGTCCGTTTGAGAATACAGATAATGCAAAGGCAGATGCACTGAGGCAGCTACATCAGGCGAAGCGATATGCGGGATATATCCGCGCCTGTATTGAAATGGGTGTCCAGCCGATGAGCATGGGGGTGGTGCCTCCAGATCAGAATGCGGATGATACAGAAAGACGGCTCGAGGATATTATGGGCGCAGATGTGCCGGACGGGGTCGTTTGCCAGTATTTTTCAGACCTGTGGAAGATAAGGTCTGCCGCTGAGCAAATCGGGCTGAGCGTTCCGGGGGATATTGCACCGGTAGTGTTTTCTGATGTTGACGGCAGCGACTCGCGTGTTACCGTAGTTTCGCAGAGGCTTGATTTGCTTGCGGACACAACGATGAGAGTGCTTCGGCTGATAATAGACGGCAGCATTCCAAGGGAAAGTCAGATTTCGGTCGTGACGCCACACAGACTCATAATGAGATAATAGAATTTTTTAGGTATTTTTAGGGGCAACAGGAATTTAAAGTTCCTGTTGCCCCTCGATTTTTTAAGCGGGTGGTTAGCGTGCCAGGTAGCGGTCGTAACCTGCCTGCTTTATCTGGATAGCCTCGTCGATGCCGAGGTTGCGAATGTTTTCGCGGAAGGTCTCGAAATTGCTGAGCGGCTCTGTGCCGGTGATGAACTTGACGACTATCTCGCTTATGTAGGTGTCGACGTCGCCCA
>CALXFK010000078.1 GCA_944387575.1 uncultured Clostridia bacterium | reverse complement strand
ACCCTCTCCGACTACACCGTCAACTGGTGCTTCCTCGACCCGGCTTATGCCGACGAGATCCTCGTCTGGGGTCAGGACAAGTGCGACCACAACTACCCCGACATTGACCTGCTCACTGCTGCTGACGGCGCCGAGTTCGCGGCACTGTTTACCGACATCGAGACCTACGTCTTCGAGACAGTTCCAAAGTTCATCATCGGTACCCTGTCGATGGACGACTATGATGATTTCGTAAATCAGATTAAGGCAATGGATATCGACCGTTGCATCGAACTTAAACAAATCGCGCTCGACGATTTCAATTCACGTTAAGTGTGCCACCCGAAAGAACCGTGGACTTCGGTCCACGGTTCTTTCATGCATTCCGCCTACGTTACCTGCTGCGCAAGTCAGTAATTTGGTTATATTTACCTCAAAGTTATATTACTATTTCTGGCATTTTATTGTATGAATACTTATTTAATAAATTATTGATTTTTTTATTTCGAATAATTGACAACGTTTTTACGTTATGTTATGTATATGTTAAGGTACATAACAATATAAGGAGGCAACCACACGTGAAGAAACTTTTATCGCTGCTGCTTGTCGCCATGATGATGTTCGCGCTTGTCGCGGGCTGCTCTGACGACGCAAAGCAGTCCCCCTCAGCATCCGCAACTCCAAGCGCTTCGACCAACGTAAGCGACGGCAGCGGCAACGGCGAAGGTGACGAAAACATAGTCACTGTCGTTGACGGTGACACCACCTACACCCATTCGTACACCCCCATTGAGTGGGAGCAGTATCCGGCAACCGACGTAGGACAGGACTTCCTGCAGTTCGACATGGTTGCGGTGACCAAGGATCTGCCGCTTGTCGACGAGAAGGTGACCTTTGACGCATGGTGGCCAATGGGCGCGTCCGACTACCTCACCGGGTACAACGACGCCGCCAACATCCAGGAGCTGGAGAATCGCACCAATATTCACATTGACTACTTCCATCCGTCTTCCTCCGAAGCTGCGACCAGCTTCCCGCTGATGATCGCGTCTAACGACTACTCCGACATGATCTACTATGCCGGTTACTACACCGGCGGCGGTGACAAGGCTATCGAGGACGAAGTGTACATACGCCTCAACGAACTCATAGATCAGTACGCTCCGAATTACAAGACTATCCGTGAATATAGCGAGGAAGCGCGTAAAATGACCATTACGAGTTCCGGAAATATCTGGGGCTTCTACAACATTTGCTCAGAGAGCATGCCCGGGTACATGGGTCTTAACATCCGTCAGGACTTCATGGACCGCGCAGGCATCGCAGAGCGCCCGGTCACCATCGACGACTGGGACGAGACACTCGGCATCATGCTCGACGCCATTGACGAGGCTGAGTACGCGTTCGCACTTCCGCCTACAGGCGTTGCACGCTGGAGCGCATTCCTCTCCGCGTGGGGCATCGGCGGCGAGTGGTTCCAGGTTGACGGCGTTGCCAAGTATGGTCCGGTCGAGCCAGAGTTCCGCAACTATGTCGAGCTCATGCGTGACTGGTACCAGAAGGGCTACCTCCGCACCGACTTCTACGCTGTCGCAGAGGCAAATTACACCATGGATATCACTTGGGAAGAGTACGGCTCCGGTAAGTGCGTCGCAGCCGACGGTTCGAACACCTTCGGCAACATGCTGAGCTCCTATACCGACAACCCGGACATCTTCTGCGTTGCAGTGCGTCAGCCGGTCCTCAACGAGGGCGACGAGACCCACATCCGCTTCGACCAGGGTTACATCAACGGCGAACAGCTCGCCATCACCACCGAGTGTGAGAATCCCGAGCTCCTCGTCCAGTGGATGGACTACCGTTACACGCTCGACGGCTACCTCCTGCTCAACCACGGCGTTGAGGGTCTGACCTACGTCCGTGACGGCGAGTGGCACGTAAGCATCACCGACAACATCATCAACAACGAAGAGGGCGTCTCCGCAAGCAGCTACAAGGGCAAGTACTGCGCCGGCGGTCTTACCCCCTCGCTGTGCGACTACACCATCAACTGGTGCTTCCTCGACCCGGCGTATACCACCGAAATACAGGTCTGGGGTCAGGACAAGTGCGACCACAACTATCCGGACATCGACCTGCTTACCGCAGCCGATGGCGCCGAGTTCGCGGCTCTGTTCACCGATATCGAGACCTACGTCTTCGAGACCGTTCCCAAGTTCATCATCGGCACCCTGTCGATGGACAATTATGACGATTTCGTAAATCAGATTAAGGCGATGGACATTGACCGCTGCATCGAGCTCAAGCAGATCGCGCTCGACGACTTTAACTCCCGCTGATATCGCTGATAGCATAGTTCCATAAATTGCGAGACTGGACCATGAGTTTAACTCTTCGGTTCAGTCTTGCTTAAATATTGCCCCGTTTTGGCATATTTCTCAATTTTTTGTACGATATTGCTTTTTTCACTTTTGATTTTGTAAACACTTTAGGGCAGCTTGCCATGAAACCGATTGACACATTCCACAAAACGTGCTATATTTTTATTCGGTGGTTTTTCACAGTTTTATTTTTCGTCTGTCTGGCGCAGGTCGCAGGTGAGAAATTACAGGATCATCCAGCGCGGAAGCGCTTTTGTTACAAAATAACAACCGAGAGATTTGAAAGGAGAAGAGCATGAGCAAAATCGTCATACTGCCTGGTATCCCAGACGACGCAAACCGCGACTACCTCCCCATGGACATCAAGGGCACCGAGCGCACTCTCAACGAGAACGGCAACAGCTCGCAGGTCTATCCAAAGCGGCTTGAAGAACACATCGAGGCAATCGTCGACAGCGAGCCGGACACCTGGTATGAGTATGTCCCGGAGAGCTATGATCCGTCCAAGCCCACCCCGCTGGTATTCAGCATGCACGGCGGACTGATGAATGGCTGGGGTCAGTGCATCTATTCATCCTGGACCATGATAGCCGACCGCGAGGGCTTCATCTGCGTGTTCCCGACCGCGCATAATCCGGGAATGTGGGCTCTCGAGCGCGACCCGGACCTTAAGGCAACCAAGATCGCCGGACGGGACGTTCCGCCGTCGGTCGACCCGCACGACAGTCGCGACTGCAAGCTCGTGCTCAAACTCATTGAAATAATGAAGGGCAAATATAACATCGACGCGGGACGTATATACATGCAGGGCATGTCAATGGGCAACGCGATGACCACGATGTTCGCCCGTACATACGGAAATCTGCTTGCCGGTATTGGCGGTTCCGCCGGACCGACCGGTGGCAAGCTTCTCTACAACGCGGACGGCACGCCGAAAAACGAGGCAGGTCCGCTCGCGGTGTTCCAGACTCGTCCCGAGTTCAACTCATGGCCCAACGATTGCTCCGACTTCGACGTTGAGCGCAACAACGTCAGCCGCGAGTACTGGCTCGAGATCAACGGATGCAGCCGTATCCCCGAGATTTCGATCAAGGGTGAGGACAACTTCGCTTTCTACAAGGGCATACATGCGGATCTTGTTTTCCTTGATATAAAGAACCGCGACCACGGACAGGCGCTCGACGAAGCCGAGCTCATGTGGGATTATCTCTTCAGCGGCTCCCGCCGTGGCGAAGACGGCAAGATCATTCAGACTGCGCCGGCGCTCCCGCGTAAGGGAGACGACTTTGCGGTGGCGGTCGCCGAAGGTTGCGCAAATGCGTGGGTCGAGAATATGCCCACCCCTATGGGCGGCAAAGCCATCAAGTGGCAGAAGCTCAAGTACCACGGACTGAACGGCGGCGAGCAGGTTCGCGGCGAGTACGTCTGCGTCCCGGTTCGTTTCCTCGCGGAAGCGTTCGGCGCGGAGTACATCCCGTCGGAGGACACCCTCTCCGCGACCCTCATCCTCGGCGACGGACGTGAGGTTCAGTTCGCGCGCGGCAGCATCGGCTGTGTGATCGACGGCAGGATTCAGGCAATGCTTTGCGAAGCACTGCACCGCGAGGGCGAGCTGTATGTCTCGTTTGAGTGGTTCTGCCGCAGCCTTTTCGACCTCCATGTCACCTCAATGGCGGGCACAGTCTACGCCACCGACCATTATAGCGTCCTTTCAAACAACATGGCGCACATCATCCGCGACCTTCTTAGCTGATTTTACGGCATAAAAAATCGTCCTCCGGTCTCCCGGAGGACGATAAAAAACGGCATTTACAGCCTGAACGTCGCAGCCTGCGCCAGCTCCTCGAGGTACTTAGGTATCTCGAGGAGCTGGGGGCAACGGTCGGTGCAGGTACCGCAGGCAATACAGTTCTTCGGGGTCTTGTCCTCCGCGAGGACGTCCAGACCACCGAGTCCGAACGGACCGTTCACCTTGAACGAGTTGTAGATGCCGAGCAGCTCGGGTATGTCGAGCTCCTGCGGGCAACCGTCAACACAGTAGCGGCATCCGGTGCACGGCACGGCGATGCTCGAGCGGTATGCGTCGGCAGCCTTGCCGAGCAGCTCGCACTGAGCGTCGTTGAGAGGCTCGTCCTTCTCAAAAGTGGCAACGTTTTCAACTATTTGCTCGAGCGTGGACATGCCGCTGAGCACGACCTGCACGCCGCCGAGGCGCATCACCCAGCGAAGCGCCCACTCTGCAAGCGACGCGCCGGGCAGCTCCTTTGCGAGCTCAGCCTTCGAAGCATCGTCAATAACACTCATCAGCTTGCCGCCACGTATCGGCTCCATGACCATCACCGGGATCCCGTTCTTCTCGAGCAGCTCATACTGACCACGCGCGGTACCGTGCGCCCAGTCAAAGTAGTTGAGCTGGATCTGCACTAGGTCCCACTGCCCCTTGCCATACTCGATCATCCGCTCGAGCGCCTTCGGGGTCGCATGGGAGGAGAATCCGAAATAACGAATCCTTCCCTTTTCCTTCTGCTCGCGGAAGAAATCGATGCATCCGGAGTTTATGTACTCGTCTGCCTTAAGGTCGGTCACGCCGTGTAGGAGGTAGAAGTCGATGTGGTCGGTCTTGAGTCGTTCAAGTTGCTCCTCGAATATCCCCTTGAAGTCCGGACCGCTCATGGTATTGTATTTGTCTGCCACGTACCACTTGTCGCGCGGGTAGCGGTTGAGAGCCTCGCCGAGAAACTTCTCCGAATCCCCGCCGTGGTATATGTAGGCAGTATCAAAGTAGTTTATCCCGTGTGCGATAGCATAGTCGACTATCTCGTTTGCACGGGCACGGTCGATGAGGGCGGACGGGTCGTCGCCGACGGTGGGCAGGCGCATGCAGCCGAGCCCTAGGCGGGACAGCTTGATTCCATCTTTGAAATCTCTGTAAGTCATTTTCTTTCCTCCGTTTCTATTAAGCGGCACTGCCGCAAGATTTACAAAGGAGCCAGTAAACAAATGTTTGAACGCAATATCGAATTGCTCAAAAAGACGGTCGCGGAGCACGGTGCGGTAATGTACCAGGACGTCATCATGTCCACCCCGCGCGACCAGTACACCGCGAAAAACCTCGGTCGCTGGAATGAAATAATGGAGCCGTATGAGAAGATTCAGCTCTGGCAGTCCGGCTGCACCCCCGACTACGACGACCGCGACCCGCTTCAGCCCGAGCCGTACATAGTCTTCGTTCCCGCTCCCGGCGGTGCAAAGGGTGCTTCTACCATAATCGTCGCTCCCGGCGGCGGATTCCAGACCCGCACCGGATACGAGGGAGTCAACGTCGCTTTGTACTTCCACAATCAGGGCTTCAACACCGCGATACTCACCTACCGTCTGACCCCGTACAACCGTATCGACGCGATGCACGACATGCAGAGGGCTATCCGTACGCTGCGCTGCCGCCGAGACGAACTCGGTATATCGGACAACATAGCCGCGATGGGCTTCTCCGCCGGCGGAATGCTCTCCGCGAACTGCGCGACCCACTTCGACGCCGGTGACCCGAACGCAAGCGATCCGGTCGAACGTTTCTCCTGCCGTCCGGACGCGGCGGTCATCTGCTACGGCGCGTTCACCTTCGTCTCGGCAATACGCCCGCTGTTCACCCGTGGGATGAACCCGATGGCAGGTCGCGACTACCGTGAGGCTGTCTATCTCGCACCCGAGCATAACGTCTCGCCCGACTGCCCGCCGTTCTACATCTGGCAGACCCTTAGCGACGATGGACGTCATGGAATGACCCTCGCCCGCGCGCTTGAGGACGTCGGCGTTCCGTACGAGCTGCACATCTTCCAGAGCGGAATGCACGGCATCTCTCTTGCCGACGGGGAGAACGACCCCGAGATAACCGACGAGCACTGCGCGCACTGGGCTGAGCTTTGCGCCGAATGGCTCCGGTTCAACAAGTTCGAAAGCGCCTGACTTACTGTATTTTATAACACATAAGCGGGAGCAATGTCAATCGATTTCATCGCCTGTTTTCGGCGTTTGGAATATATAGCACTGCTTTATAAAATAAAAGGGAGGATTCAGAAATGGAAAAATACTATGTCCAGGAAGACGGTTTTGCACGTGTTCTCATACATGACTATGAGGGCGTCATGACCAAGATAGCGAAGCTCGGCTACGCCGGCATCGAGATCTTCTACGCGCTGCACGGCGGCTACACCCCGCAGGGTCTGAAGGACTTCCTCGGCTCGATAGGCATGGAAGTTCTTGGCTCCCACGTTGAGATTCAGGACACCGACGAGCAGCTCAAGTACCTGCCCGGCACCGGCTGCAAGTACATCATCTGCCCCGGCATCGCCATTGCCACCGAAGAGGACGCCTACAAGGCTGCCCAGACCCTCAACGAGTGCGGACGCAAGGCGAAGAGCGTCGGTCTGAAGTACGGCTACCACAACCACGCGACCGACTTCAACAAGGTTGGCGGCAAGATGATTAACGACATTCTCATCGAGAACACCGACCCGGATCTCGTCGCTTTTGAGATAGACGTCGCATGGGCATGGCGCGCTGGCGTCAATGCCTCCGAGTACATCAAAAAGTATCCGGGTCGTTTCGAGCTCATCCACGTCAAGGAGACCGTGCTGCCGGACGCCAATCATCCGTTCAACAGACCCCGCAAGCCCGCCGCAGAGGGCGAAAAGCCGCGCAAGATGGAGCGTGGTCCGGACGGCTGGCCGCTCATGACTCCCGAAGAGGCTGCCCGCATGGACGAGGGTCTCTCGATCAACTGCGAGCTCGGCAAGGGCATTATCGACATGCCGTCGATAAAGAAGGCCGCCGACGCTCAGGGTATCAATCCTTACTACGTTGTCGAGCGCGACTATGCGTGGACCGGCGACATATTCACCACTCTTGCGCATGACGCAGGTTACCTGCGCGCTCTGTAAGAGTCACACAGGAAAGGGGTAAAAGATGCTTTATATACCGCATGACAAGGTCCTATGGGATACCTTCCTCATGAAAAAGGATGATACATATCATCTTTTCCATCTCCGCTTCAACTCCGCCCTCGGTCACGCGGTCTCCAAGGACCTCGCGCACTGGAAAGAGGAACCGGCGATAGAGTTTGCGCTCCCCGGAAGTTGGCACGCCGCAGGCGCGACCCTCACCGGCGCCGTCCTGGAGTTCAACGGACGTTACTGGTACGCGGTCGGCTGTTCCGACTCGAACGGATGCCAGGTGTACGGCTTTGCCGTGTCCGACGACCTGTACAACTGGGAGATGGTTGATACCGACGCTCCCTCGATAGTTGTTGGCAGCGACTTCTATGAGCACGACGTCCGCTTCGGCGCTGCCGGTTGGCGTGACACCGCGTTCCGCGTCGATGATGAGGGATGGGTGCACTGCTACCTCTGTGCCAACACCAAGATGGCGGACATGACTTCGAGTGGCGCCGCGATAGCACACATCCGCTCCAAGGATCTCAAGAACTGGGAGTACCTGCCCGCAGCCGCAGAGGTTGGGGACAAGGTCTCGGCAGCCGAGTGCCCGAGCATGCTCGAGATCAACGGAAAGTGGTACCTCACTTTCGTTGACCACGGCAGCGGTGGAATGCGCTGGCATGCCTCCGGATACGAGGACAGCGGCGGAACTTACTACCTCGCCGCCGACACTCCGGACGGTCCGTTCACCTACACCAAGAACCCGTTGCTGCTCGGTTCGGGCTGCGACCGCCAGGAGAGCTGGGCCGGTCGTGCCGCATATATCGACGGCAAGTGGCTTATCTATTCGCACATGAGCTCAAAGAACGCATTTGCCAACCTCAAAGAGATAGTCCAGAGCGAGGACGGCGGTCTTGAACTCAAGTACTTCCCCGCGATAGAGAATCTCGCCTGCGCCAAACCTCTGCACATCACCACCGCCGAGCGCGTCAAGGGCTCGGGCACCGGTATGCGCGGCTGGGGCGACCGTGGTCTCTGGACCGCGGAGGGCGGTGTCATCACCGGCACCTGCCCCGCAATGGGCAGCTCCGCACTTCTCACCGAAAATGCGGATAGCTTTATCCTCGAGGCTGACATCACACTCGAAAAGGGCGCGGTCGTCGGTTTCGCTCTTCGCGCGCATGAGCATGAGGGTGTTGCCCGCTTTGCCGGACAGCCCGCTCCGATGCTTCATGGCGCGGCGGTAATCCGCCTCGACTACGAACTTGGTCGTGCGGAGATCGAGGAACTCGACCGTGTCGGCAGCGCCGGTTACGGTCACAGCGATTTCATGAACAGCACTGTCGTGCGCAACCCCGACAGGCGCAGCTTCCCGCTCGAGGTCGGTCGTAAGTACCATGTCCGCGTAATCGCACGCGACGTATTCTACGAGCTGTACATCGACGACAAGTTTGTGCTCTGCAAGCAGCTCGGTACCGCCATTTCCGGCGGCGTTGAGGCTGTGGTCGAGCGCGGCACCGCGCGTTTTGAAAACGTAACCCTTACGGCTATCGAGCCGCTGTAAATTACTAACTTTTAACGGAGGAAAAGCAATGAAAAACATCGCAATAGTCGGCTGCGGCAACATGGGCGGCGGTCACGCTCTCGCTATCGGTGACGGCACCGGTTACACCGATTGGCAGATCCCTCAGATCATTGATCCCGAGATAGAGGCAGTTACTACCGACATCTCCAAGAAGCTCAAGCTCGCTGGTATCTGCGACATCGATCCCGTCCGTCAGGACTGGGCTAAGAGCGAAGGCTGGCATGTCTACCCCACCCTCGACGACGTCCTCGCCGATCCGAACGTTGACATCGTCCTCGTTGCCACCCCGAACCACCTCCATGCCGAGATAGCCATCAAGGCTATGCGCGCTGGCAAGCACGTCCTCTGCGAGAAGCCGGTCACCCCGACCTCCGCCGAGCTCGAAGAGGTGCTCAAGGTCAGCCGTGAGACCGGTAAGGTCTTCTTCCCGCGTCAGAACCGTCGTTGGGATCCGGACTACCTCCTCATGAAGAAGGTCTATGACGAGCGTCCGCTCGGCAAGCCGCTCAGCCTCGAGAACCGCATCGGCGGCGGCGGAGCCAGCGCTCCCTTCGGCTGGCGTTCCTTCAAGAAGTACGGCGGCGGCATGATGCTCGACTGGGGCGTCCATCTCATCGACCGTATCCTTCTCCTGAACCCCTCGAAGATCAAGCAGATATTCTGCCAGGTCATCAACATCAACGGCACCGACGTTGATGAGGGATTCAACCTCACTCTCGTCTTTGAGGACGGCTTTATTGCCTACATCGAGAGCGGCGCTGGTCACTATGATTCTCCCGCACCCGCATGGCGTCTCAACTGCGAGAAGGGCATTGCAGAGGCCGAGGCAATGACCGGCGAGGGAGCCAAACTCATCACCGCACCTCCGCGTGGTGACTTCGGCGCCACCCACAGCGCGCTTCCCACCCGTAAGCCCACCGTCATGCGCGGCGAGGGCAAGGCCTGGGGCTTCCCGCGTGGCGGCGGCATCGAGACTCCTCTCGAGCGCACCATCTTCGACCGCAACTCTCTCTATCGCAACCTCGTTGGCTGCATCGAGGGCGACGAGGAGCAGCTCGTCACCGGCGAGCAGGCTCTCCGCGTTCTGCGCGTCATGGAAGCCGCTCTCCACAGCGCCGAGATCAACTCCTTTGTCGATTTCGAGTAATAA
>CALXFK010000077.1 GCA_944387575.1 uncultured Clostridia bacterium | reverse complement strand
TGCCCTCGCTGTAAATCTTCAGCGTGCCGTTGTTGGTGAGCTGCGCGTACTCCGCAACGGTGAGCGTCAGCCCCTCCGGAACGGTGAGCGCCGCCCCCTCCGGAATGATGAGCGAATCTTTGACGGTTATGTCGCGGGGAAGAGTGATGTCCCCCTGAACAGAGGCGTTTTCGCCGTTGCAGATAAGCCAGTTCCCGTTGCCGGAGGGAGTCACGTAAGACGAACTGCACACGATAGTGCTGTTGTCCGCAACAAACGAGGCTGTGTCGAGTGCGCTGATGCCACAGTCATCGCCTATCGCAGTGAATTCGCTGCCGGTTATCGTCAGGGCTGTGTCGGTTTCGATAGACAACGCACTAAAGCCGGTGCTGTATCGACTGGAGGGATTGCAGACTGCGGTGAACGTGCTGTCTGTCACAGTTACGGAAGCTTCCTTCTCGGAGGAGGTAATGGAAGCGCCGTAGCAGTAGTAAAGCTGGGAAATTCCGTCCGAGACCGCGGTGAACGTGCTGTCTGTCACAGTCAGGGTACAATTATTGATCGAATAAAGACTGACACCCTCGGTGCTGCCGGAGACATTTACAATACTGCCGTCCACCGTCATGGAGACATCTCCGTATGACCCGTAGTATGAGTTGTTAGTCAGGCGAAGACCGTCGCTTAACTTGGGGTTGGAGCCGAAGCCTTTCACATTAATTTCGCTGTTGTACACGTCGAGGACAGCGTCGTTTATGCAGTTTATATCGACACCATAACATTCCTCGCCGTCACCGCTGGTCGCGGTTAGTGTGCTGCCGCTTACTGTCATGGTTGTCCCGGTTGCGTCGCCATCGGACAATATATAAACACCATAGCTGCTTGGCGCATCACCGCCTGCCGCGGTAATGTTCACGCCGCCGGTCAGCGTCAGGGCAATCTTGCTTGTGGAATACATATAAACGCCGGAGCTGTTGAACGAACCACTGCCTGCCGAGGAAGTGAGAGCGCCGTCTCCGGTGAATGTAAGGCTGCATCTGTCAGAAAAAACACCGGCGGAAGACATGGACTCGGAGGACTCGGAAGAGTTTGCCGCAGTCACCGTGTTCGTGCCGGAGAGCGAAATGGTGAGGTCTCCGCCCTTTGCATATATGCCGTAAAAGAAGTAATCGCCATATTCGTTATATTCGTATTGAATAACTGCTGCGTCGGTGCCGCCGGTTATGGTGGCATCATTCAGATAGAGGATGGCTGAAGCGGTGTCGTAGCAGACGCTGTAGACGTCGGTGCTTTGGACTTCGGTGAGTTTGCCGGTCAGCGCGTCGGTCGCCCAGTATCCTCCCCCGAGCACGTCGGTGTCGCCGACAAACAGGGCTGTTGGCGGGGACACGGCGCGAGCCGAGGAGGGAAGCAGGACGAGACACAGCGTGAACGTCGTGGCAAGAAAAGTAAGTAATTTTTTCATTAAAACGACCTTTCTCCGCATTGGCCGATTTTGAACAGAATTTAATTAACTATTATACAAAAAATTGGTAATTTCAAGCATTTTATGCGGAAACAAAAACAGGACCGCAGCCGGTCCTGTTTCGATAAAGCATATTCCGAGTGTTCAATTTATGCCGAGGAGGAGCCGCATGAGCATACGCCCCTCGGGAAGGAGGATGCCGGTGGAGGAGGCAGCAGCCTCGGTGTAGCAGCTTGCGTGGGGAGAGAGCTCCTCGCGCGACCGGTATATGACGAAGGGGACGGGGTCGGGGGAGTGGGTACGGATGTCGAGAGGGGTAGGGTGGTCGGGCGTGAGAAGGATGGAGAAATCCTCGCCGTCGAGCTCCTCCAGGATGCGGGCAACTATCTCGCGGTCTATTGCCTCGATGGCGTTCACCTTCATCTGCGCCTCACCGTGGTGCCCGCACTCGTCGGGGGCTTCAACGTGTATGTACACGAGGTCGCAGCCACTGTGCAGCATCTCGAGCGCGGCTTCACACTTGCCGCGGTAGTTCGTGGTCATGCCGCCGGTGGCGCCCTCGACCTCGGCGGTGCGCATGCCGGCGCAGACCGCAATGCCGCGCAGAAGGTCGACCGCGCACACCATCCCGCCCTCGACGCCGTATTCCTCGGAAAACGGGCGGAGCGACGGGCGGGTGCCCTCTCCCCAGAACCAGCAGGAGTTCGCGGGTGGGAGACCGCGCTCTATGCGGGAGAGGTTTACGGGGTGGGAGCGCAGGAGCTCGTGCGAGCGGCGCATCACCTCGATCAGCAGCTCGCCCTCCGCGCCGCCGGGAAGTCTGCCCGCGACCGGACCGCCGGTGAAGTCGTGCGGCGGGGTGAGGGTCGAGCCGGTGGAGCCGCCGTGCAGCACGAGGCAGTGCCGGTAGCTGATGCCGGGGTACAGCTCGAGCTGCGGGTACTGCGGGATGAGCTCGCGGCGGAGGTACTCCACAAGCTCGCGTGCCTCTTCGGTGGTTATCTCTCCCGCGGAGTAGTCGAGCATGGTCTTGTCGGAGAAGGATGGCTCGTCGGAGAGGGTGACGAGGTTGCAGCGGAACGCGATGTCGTCGTCCGCAAGCTTGATGCCCATGCTCGCAGCCTCGAGCGGCGAGCGCCCGGTGTAGCACGTGCGCGGGTCGTAACCGAGCACCGATAGGTTTGCGGTGTCCGAACCGGGTGACATGCCCTCCGGTATCGTGCGCGCAAGACCGCAGAGACCGTTTCTTGCAAGAAAGTCCATATTTGGGATGTCCGCCGCTTCAAGCGGGGTGCGGCGGTCAAGTTTGAGGGTGGGGACGTCCGCCATGCCGTCCCCCAAAACGACGATATATTTCATTTTTGTTTTTCCTTTCAACGGCTTTTCAGCATGAAAAGCATATAGCTACATTGTAAACGCGTCTGTCGTTTTTTTCAAGAAAAAAATCAATGTGTGACCCGGTTTTACGCCGCCGCGGTATCATTTGCGCGGCGGCGTGTAATAATATCTGCCGCAGACCCTCAGCCTGCGCCCTTAGTATATGCGAAGAAAGGACAATTCTCAATGAGAAAAGCATCCATTGCAGCCACAGGTGCGGCGCTCATGCTTGCGCTTCTGCTTGCGGGCTGCACCGATTCAAAAGTGAACAGCACGAACACCCCATCCCCGACGAACACACCCTCGGTCACCAATACCCCCACCGCTTCGCCCGGGCTTGACGAGATCATCCCTGGTATCGAGGACGGAGAAGTGGAGGACGGAAACGGGATTATCGGTGACGAGAACCATTCGCCTTCTCCGGACGGAGGAATCCTCGATCCGGATAACGGAATGGACGGCAACGACAATAACGGCGAGGTTAGCCCCGACGCAAATACCACAAAGTAACATCGGTTGCTCGCGACCGCGACCGCCGGTTGCACCGGCGGTCGCGGTTGACAGCGTGTGGGGTGAGTGGTATACTTCACTCGTACAGTTCCGCAATCGGCGGGAAAATGACTGTTACTGACAAAAAATGTGATTGTGAGGTGCTAGTTATGCCTGAACTCAAAGGAAGTAAGACCGAAAAGAACCTGATGGCGGCGTTCTCAGGGGAGAGCGAAGCGCGAAACAAGTACACATATTTCGCGTCGGCGGCAAAGAAGGCGGGCTATGAACAGATAGCCGCGATATTCACCGAGACGGCGGATAACGAGAAGGAGCATGCCAAGATCTGGTTCAAGCTGCTCGACGGCATTGGAGCGACCACCGAGGCTAACCTTGAGGCGGCAGCCGCAGGTGAGCACTATGAGTGGGAGACAATGTACCGCGACTTTGCGAAGACTGCGCGTGAGGAGGGCTTTGACGACATTGCCAACAAATTTGAGATGGTCGCAAAGATAGAGGCTGAACATGAGGCACGCTACCTCAAGCTGCTGAAAAACATCCGAGAGGATATTGTGTTCAGCAGAGACGGAAAGCAGTACTGGATTTGCCGCAACTGCGGTTACATCCACGAGGGGAACGCTGCGCCGCAGGTCTGCCCGGTCTGCGCGCATCCGCAGGCGTATTTTATGCTCCGCTCGGAGAACTATTAAGCCTGAAAAAACCTGAATGTGTAAACGCCGGTGAGAGAAGCCTAAACGGTTTTTTCTCACCGGCGTTTGTATGTATATTTCGGCGGCGCCCCCGGCAATAATATGCTTGAAATCTGCATATTGGGGGTAACTCAATGAGACGCACACAGCCAAACAGGCTTACCGAGTTCTTCAACGGGAAGGGATTTTATATTGTCCTTGTCCTCTGCATCGCAGCGATAGGAGTTTCCGGGTACATTCTGTTCTTTTCCGGGAACTCGCCTGAGCTCGATGAGGAAATGCTCCTTTCGCAGGGCGGGTATACTCTCTCGGTCCCGGATGAACAGACAGGCACCGGTACTGACACTGGCACCGATGAGACTATCCTAACCGACATTCCGGACTACGCTATCCGGGACACCGAGGTGGTAATGGCGGATGACTATGAGGACGAGCAGGCATCGGCGAAGTCCGACCAGACAGTCGAGCCGCCCGTGACCGCCGAGCCGCCTGAGACGGCAGGACAGGATGGAGGCAAGCTCGCTGGTCAGGCGGAGGCGGTGAGTGGAAGTGCCGAAATAGCCGTGTCCTCTGGTGGCGGGGAGGAGCAGCAGTCGCAGGAAGTGACCGCTCCCTTCTTTGTGTGGCCGGTGAGCGGGGAGGTCATCAGCAGCTTTTCGGTCGATGAGCTGGTGTTCAACTCCACGACCGAGGACTGGCGGGTCCACACCGGAATTGACATTGCTGCGGATGCAGGGACTCATGTCGGCGCGATAGGCGACGGCGTGGTCGAGGACGTCTACCAGGACGAGATGATGGGCTGGACCGTCGTGATAAACCACGGCGACGGACTTCGCAGCGTGAGCTGTGGGTTGATGTCCGACGTCCCGGTCGCGGTCGGGCAGACAGTGCGCGCCGGGGAGACCATCGGTGGCGTCGGCAATACCGCGGAACTCGAGAGCGGCATGCCCTCGCACCTCCATCTTGAGACGATAGGGGATGGCGCTCAGCTCGACCCGCTCGAGATCCTCCCGTGACCCTGACACATGTGAAAAGCGGCACTTTCCCGGTCTGTTATTGCCGGGGAGGTGCCGTTTTTTTGTATGGACAAAATAGAGCCGCCCCATTTTTGCGGGGCGACTCTATTGCTGAACTCTGTGTATAATACGGAGTTTGTGAGGGATAATCGGGGACATCTCTCACGCGAAGACCGGTTGTTCAAGCCAGCCTGGGGAAAAGCGGTTTAAAAGAAGCTGAGCGCGAGGGTGAGGATAATAAAGCCGATGGCGACCCATGTGGTCATCTTTGCGAGCTTTGCATCCCAGCTCTTTGCCTGGTTCTTGGCGAGGAAGGTGTCTGCCGCGCCGGAAATCGCGCCGGAGAGACCAGCGCGCTTACCACTCTGGAGCAGCACGACCGCAATGAGAAACAGGCAGCTCAGAATCTGGAGGATTGTGATAATAGCTTTCAACGTGTGTTCATTCCTTTCAGCGTCATAAACCGTGGACGTACGGCGCGCCGGATGCCCCGGCGCCGTACCGGCATGTTTCAAAACAGAGCCTGTTCTGTAATAGTATCACATGGCGCGTGCGATTGCAAGGTTTTTTTACTTGGTTTCGAGCGTATTTGTGACGAGCCCTTTGAGATAGGCGCTCGTAAACCCGTCGAGGTCACCGTCCATGACTGCACCGATGTTGCCGTTCTCGTAGCCGGTGCGGTGATCCTTGACGAGTGTGTACGGCATAAACACGTAGGAGCGGATCTGGCTGCCCCACTCTATCGCCTTCTGCACGCCCTTAATATCCTCGATGCGGTCAAGGTGTTCGCGCTCCTTTATCTCGACGAGCTTGGAGCGTAGCATACGCATAGCGTATTCACGGTTCTGGTGCTGGCTGCGCTCGGTCTGGCAGGACACTACTATCCCGGTTGGGATATGAGTGATTCGAATGGCGCTCTCGGTCTTGTTGACATGCTGACCACCAGCGCCGCTCGAACGGTAAGTGTCCACCTTCAGGTCCTCCTCGCGGATCTCGACCGGCGTGTCGTCGCTTATCTCGGGCATGACCTCAACTGCTGCAAACGACGTGTGGCGCCTGCCCGACGCGTCGAACGGCGAGATACGGACGAGCCGGTGCACGCCGTTCTCTCCTTTGAGGTAGCCGTAGGCGTTCTCTCCCTCTATTGAGATGACCGCGCTCTTCAGCCCAGCCTCATCCCCGTCGAGGTAGTCGAGCGTTGTCCATTTCCAGCCGCGTCGCTCGGCATACCGCGTATACATGCGGAAAAGCATCTGCGCCCAGTCCTGTGCCTCGGTCCCGCCAGCGCCTGCGTGGAAGCTCATTATCGCGTTGGAGTGGTCGTATTCATTTGTAAATAGGGTGGAGAGCCTTGCCTGCTCAAGTTCGTTTTCAAGCTTGGCATAGTCCTGTTCGAGCTCGTCGAGCAGGCTGTCGTCATCCTCCTCAATAGCAAGTTCGCACAGGGTGGTCACGTCCTCGTGCCGCCGTTTGAGATCGGCGTACACCCCTATCTTGTCGCGGAGCTGCTTCTGCCGCTGAAGAACTTTCTGGGAGTTTTCGATATCGCTCCAGAAATTCGGGTCGGCGCCCTTCTCTTCAAGCTCTGCAAGCTCGCGGCGCGCCGCGTCCAGTCCGAGCGCGCCCTCCAGCTCCTCGAGCTGTGGTTCCATAGCAAGCAGCTTCTGCTTGTAGTCGTCGTATTGAATAAGCAAGTTATCACCCTTTCATAGTCTAATATATTATAACGGCAGCGCCGCGGATTGTAAAGGGAATTTTGCGGAGGAAAACGAAACGCGAGTCATCGGTAGGATGGCTAGCAGCCGGTGTTCGAAAATGCTTTTTTCGACAAACTAGACAAACTAAAGGACGAGTGTGTTTACCCTCGTCCTTTAGTTTATGATAGCGTGCGTGAAGTGTAAAAGTTAAAAGGCGGTGCGAGGGATGTTTCCCCCGCACCTTTGCGTGCCTGTAGTATCTGTGCTGCGTGTTTGTATTTTGTTAGAATTTAACCATTTGTGGTGTTCTCGCAGAAGTTCATGAGTATCTGTGCGGTCTCAGAACGGCGGGTGCCGCCGGTGGGATCAAGAATGCTGTCACTCTTGCCCTCTATCACTCCGGCGCCTACCGCCCACTCGACCGCTTTCGCAGCCCAATCGGAAAGCTGGTCGTTGTCGGTGAACTGTTCAAGGTCGCCCTTCTCAATAGTGTCATGACCCTTGAATTGCGCGTAGCGGAATAGGATTGTCGCGGTCTGCTCGCGGGTGACAATGTCGTTCGGACCAAATTTACCGTTTCCGTAGCCGTTGACTATGCCACTTGCAGCCGCCCAGCCTATAGCAT
>CALXFK010000076.1 GCA_944387575.1 uncultured Clostridia bacterium | reverse complement strand
CGGGTACGGAAATAAAATATATGATTATTCAGGTCTGTGTCGGAAGTTCGTGCTGCCTGAAGGGCTCGTACGAGATCGTTGAGTTCCTGCAAAAAGCGGTTACCGAACATGACCTTGAAGCGGACATTACACTTGCCGGTAGCTTTTGCTCCGGCAGGTGTAACCGTGTAGGGGTCACTATTTTTGTCGATGACGACGTATACACCGGGGTCACACCGGACACCATCAGCGCCTTCTTTGATGAGAAGGTGCTGAACCCATTAAACGCCGAAAGGAATTGACCGGAATGCCCAACTGTTTAACACTTAAGAAGTCGAACTGCAAAAACTGCTATAAGTGCATACGGCACTGTCCAGTCAAATCGATACGTTTTTCGGGAAACCAGGCGCATATAATCCCGGAGGAGTGCATTCTCTGCGGTCACTGTTTTGTTGTCTGCCCGCAGAATGCAAAGGAGATAATAGACAGCACCGAGAAGGTCAAGGTTCTCATCCAGAGCGGTGAGCCGGTAATAGCGAGCCTCGCCCCGTCCTTTGTTGCAAATTACGACGGAGCAGGAATCGACGCCATGCGAGACGCGCTCAAGAAGCTCGGATTCCAGGACGCGGAGGAGACCGCAATCGGCGCCACCATCGTCAAGACCGAGTACGACCGTATACTCCGTGAGGAAAAGCGGGACATCCTAATCTCATCCTGCTGCCACTCGGTAAACCTTCTCATCCAGAAGTACTTTCCCAAAGAGCTCAGCGCGCTTGCCGACGTCGTCACCCCCATGCAGGCGCACTGTATAGACATCAAACGCCGCTATCCCAATGCCCACACGGTATTCATCGGTCCGTGTGTTGCAAAAAAGGACGAGGCGGATCATTGCCCGGACATCGTCGACGCGGTCCTCACCTTTGAAGAACTCACAAGTATGCTCAACGAGAACGGCATTGATATCGAGCGCCGTATGGACGAAAATGAGCACAGCCGCGCCCGCTTCTTCCCCACCTCCGGCGGTATCCTCAAAACAATGGAAAAGGACGCCCCCGGATACACCTACATGACGGTGGACGGCGTGGAAAACTGCATCGCCGCGCTCCGCGACATCGAGAACGGTAAGATCCACAACTGCTTTATCGAGATGTCGGCATGCGCAGGAAGTTGTATTGGTGGTCCGGTCATGGAAAAGTACCACCGCTCCCCCGTCCGCGACTACATATCTGTCTCGAACTACGCAGGAACAAAGGACTTCGACGTTGACCAGCCTGAGATCTACAAGATAAGGAATACATACGAAGCCATCAATATTGCACCAAGGGAGCCGTCCGAGACCGAGATCTCAGCTATTCTCCGTCAGATGGGCAAGTTTAAGCCGTCCGATGAGCTCAACTGCGGCACTTGCGGTTACAACACTTGCCGCGAAAAGGCTATCGCCATCTTCCAGGGCAAGGCGGACATATCTATGTGCCTGCCGTACCTGATGGAGAAGGCGGAGAGTTTCTCGGATAATGTATTCAAAGCATCTCCAAACGGTATTGTCGTGCTTAATGAGAATCTTGAAGTTCAGCAAATAAATAAGGCGGCAATGCAGATAATGAACATACGCTACGAATCTGACGTCGTAGGCGACCCGGTCGTGCGCGTGCTCAACCCAAAGGTCTTTATGGACGTACTCAGCTCGGGGAAAAACTCATACGACGCCCGTGTATACCTCGCCGAGTATCGCCGTTATGTCGAACAAACGGTCGTATACGACAAGACGAGTCACCTCATGGTCTGCATAATGCGCGACATAACCGACGAGGAGACCGAGCGTGAACACAAGGAGGCCGTCAGCCGCCAGACCGTCGAAATCGCGGATCAGGTCGTTGACAAGCAGATGCGTATAGTCCAGGAGATAGCGTCGCTGCTCGGTGAGACCGCCGCCGAAACGAAGATAGCTCTCTCCAAACTGAAGGAGTCTATCACCAATGAATAATCTCTGTGCCGAAATAGGTTATAAGAGTATAAATCACTTTGGCGAACAGCTCTGTGGAGATCATGTCGACATTGTCGAGCAGGATGAAAACTCCCCGGTCATAGTCCTTGCGGACGGGCTTGGTAGCGGAGTAAAGGCGAGTATCCTCTCCACGCTCACCTCTAAAATAATTTCCACAATGATAGCAGAGGGGCTGCCCCTTGAGGAATGCGTGGAGACCATTGCCGCAACCCTGCCTATCTGCTCGGTGCGCGGCGTCGCGTACTCCACTTTCACAATAATCCGACTCATAAATAATGAGGCAGTCGAGCTAATACAGTTCGATAACCCGCTCGTAATAATGCTGCGCGACGGCAAGAATTATGACTATCCAAAAACCGAGTCGGAAATAGGCGGCAAGAAGATTTACCGTTCCTCAATATATCTCCAGGAGGGAGACATTTTCGTCGCAATGAGCGACGGCTGTCCGCACGCCGGGATCGGTACTTCCTACAACTTTGGATGGAAGCGCGAGGACATTATCGAGTTCGTCGAGCTCCTCGCACCAGCCGGGTACACCTCCAAGACACTCTCCACCATGATAATCGACGAGTGCGACAAGCTCTACAACCACGAACCGGGTGACGATGCCACAGCCTGTGTGGTTAGAATTCGCCGTCGTGAGCCGGTCAACCTCCTGTTCGGTCCTCCCTCAAACCGCGACGACTGCGAACGCATGCTCTCGCTGTTCTTCTCTAAGGAGGGCAAGCACATTGTCTGCGGCGGAACAACGTCGTCACTCGCAGCAAAGTTTCTACGCAAGCCACTCAAAGCGAGCCTGAACTTTGAGAAGAGCGACGTTCCGCCGATTGCTGAGATAGAGGGCGTTGACCTCGTCACCGAGGGTGTCATCACAATCAATAAGGTCCTCACCTATGCAAAGGATCACATAGACAAGAACACTCTCTACGAGGAGTGGGGTTTCCATCATGACGGTGCGTCGCTCATCTGCCGCATTCTCTTCGAGGAAGCCACCGACATAAACTTCTTTGTCGGACGCGCAGTGAATCCAGCGCATCAGAACCCCGACCTGCCCATAAACTTCAATATCAAAATGAACCTCGTCAAGGAGCTCTCCGAGTGCCTTGAACAGATGGGAAAGCGAATAAAGGTCAGTTACTTCTAAAATAGCAAACAGGCTGCGGGGAATCGCCTCCGCAGCCTGTTATTTATATCTCTATGCAGTCCCCTGCCCTGATATATCCGAGCCTGTCGCCCATCTCACGGTGTAGCAGCTCGTACTGCTCCTCGCCGGTACAGTGGCAGGTGTAATATTTCCCGCCAAGCCGTTTAAGTTCGCGTGTGGCGGCACACAGTTCTTCCATATCCCGTTCGGAGGCACAGTCCAACTTCATAAAGTGGAACCCTCCTATAAGAACATCGGGACGAAGCCAGTTTACGATATTTAGCACGCCCTTATGAGAGCACCCGCTGAATACTATTCGTCTGCCTCCGGTCTGCAAAACAAGGTACTGCTCGTGCAGAAACTTGTCGGATACACGCTCACCGTTCTTACCAGCTTCGCTCAGTCCGAAACTTCCGAATTCATACCTGCGCTTCAAACCGTTACAGGTACAGAGGCGAAGCGCCCTGTCGAGTACCAGTCCATCGCCGCAAAGCGTGAATCTTTCGCTCGCCTCGAGCTCGGGTACAAGCCCGATGTACTCCCCCACCGCATTATAATAACCGCCGAACACGCGGCGATTCGCGTATATCCGCGCCACACGGTTCAGTTCAATGAACCTCAGCATTCCTCCGCCGTGGTCGTAGTGTCCGTGTGAGAGCACCGCAATATCCACGTCCGCAATTGATATTCCCAGTTTCTCCGCATTCTCCGCAAAAGCCCCGCTCTGTCCCGCATCGAAAAGTATGCGGTGCTCCCCCGTCTCGATATACAGGCTGAGTCCGTGCTCTGAGAGCATCTCGGGCGCGCCCGCCGTGTTCTCCACGAGCACACAGACCCGCACGCGCCCACTCCCAGCGCTCACCTATCCATTCCGCAGGGGAACGCCTGGCGAGACAGGATGCGGTCGTTATTTACCATCTCATACAGCCGGTATCCACCCGAGAAATTGTAGCTCTCATAGCCGAGGTTATTCAGTATGCACGAAGCAATATAGCTGCGAAGCCCGCTCTGGCAGATGACATAGACCGGTTTACCGCTCTCCACCTCCGCAATCCGCTCGCGGAGCTCATCGACAGGGATATTCACAAACCCGTCTACATGCCCACGCTGATACTCTCCAACCGTGCGCGCATCGAGCAGGAACACACTCCCGTCTCTGGGCAAGTTGTCTATATCCTCAAGAAAAAACTGCTTCAACACCCCGGACGCAATATTCTCCGCCATGAAGCCCGCCATATTCACCGGATCCTTCGCAGAGGAATACGGCGGAGCATATGCGAGGTCCAGATCTGCAAGCTGTGGGGCGGTGAACCCGGCGCATATCGAAGTCGCAATAACGTCGATACGCTTGTCAACTCCGTCATAGCCGACTATCTGTGCACCGAGCAGTTTCCATGTACCCTTCTCAAAGAGCACCTTCATCGTCATCACGGTACCACCCGGATAGTACGACGCATGGCTGGCAGGTGACAGGTATACCTTGTCGCAATCAATACCCGCACGCTTTGCAGCACCTTCGTTTATACCGGTGCACGCGACAGTCAGGCTGAACACCTTTATGACTGACGAGCCGAGCGAACCGCGGTAACTGTCCGGGCGCCCGCAGATGTTGTTCGCGGCGATACGTCCCTGCTTGTTCGCCGGACCGGCAAGCGCGATGAGCGCGTCCTCTCCGGTGACCATATTTTTCACCTGGACTGCATCTCCCACCGCATAAACGTCGGGAGCGGAGGTCTCCATACGCTCGTTTACAACTATACTGCCATTTCTTCCTGTCTCAAGACCGGCATCCTTCGCCAGCGCGGTGTCCGGAGCCACACCTACTGCCACCACAGCCATGTCGGCTTCAATGCTCCTGTCATCTCCGAGAAGTGCGCGAACGCCGCCCTCCGCAGTCTTCTCGAGCCCCGAGACCTGGCAATTCAGCAACAGTTTAACACCATTGGCGCGCATCTCATTCTGCACAAGAGCCGCCATCTCGGGGTCCAGCGGACTCATAAGCTGCCCCGCCATCTCCACTATTGTGACGTCCATACCAAGCCCACGCAGGTTCTCGGCAATCTCTATTCCGATGTAGCCGCCGCCCACTATGACCGCGGAGCGCGGCTTGCTGCTTTCCACGAAGTCATGTATGCGCATCGTGTCCTCGACAGTGCGCAGAGTGAAAAGGCGGTCCATCTCCACCCGTGCGAACGGAGGACGCACAGCGCGTGCACCAGGCGCCAGCACAAGCTTGTCATAGCTCTCTTCGAAGGTTTCGCCGCTATCCAATTTCCTCACCGCGACCACTTTTCTGTCCGGATAAATCTCGGTCACCTCGTGGCGAACACGCACATCAATCCTGAACCTACTGTAAAAGCTTTCAGGAGTCTGAAGCGTAAGGTCGCTTTTGTTGGTTATTACACCGCCCACAAAATACGGGAGTCCGCAGTTAGCGTATGAGATGTACCCCGACCGCTCGAACATAATTATTTCCGCCTGCTCATCCAGCCTGCGTATACGCGCGGCAGCACTTGCGCCTCCCGCAACTCCTCCGACTATAATTACTTTCATAAGATGATCGCTCCTTGCATTATTTTTGATTTCCATGTAACCTGCTGAAATAACACCAGCAAATCAATTATAATAACTATTACTTATCCAGTATAACACATATTAGCGAAATATCAAACAGCAAACGGACAATCCGAAAATTTTTGCGAAAAAAGGGAAAGAGGATACCCTCTTTCCCTTTTGGACTATTCACTATAGATTACTCGTTGACCTTGATAACAACGCCCGAGCCGACGGTACGACCGCCCTCGCGGATAGCGAAGCGGAGACCTTCCTCGATAGCGATAGGAGTGATAAGCTCAACGTCCATCTCGACGTTGTCGCCAGGCATGCACATCTCAACACCCTCGGGGAGGCTGATGACGCCGGTAACGTCGGTGGTACGGAAATAGAACTGCGGACGATAGTTGTTAAAGAACGGAGTGTGACGACCGCCCTCGTCCTTGTTCAGGACGTAAACCTGACCGCGGAACTTGGTGTGCGGATGGATCGAACCGGGCTTAGCTATGACCTGACCACGCTCGACCTCATTCTTCGCGATACCACGGAGAAGGACACCGATGTTGTCGCCGGCCTCAGCGTAGTCGAGCAGCTTACGGAACATCTCGATACCGGTGACGGTGGTGTCACGCGGAGCGTCCATAAGACCGACTATCTGGACCTTGTCGTTCATGTTGACCTGACCACGCTCAACTCTACCGGTGGCAACGGTGCCACGACCGGTGATCGAGAAGACGTCCTCAACAGGCATAAGGAAGGGCATGTCGCTCTTGCGCTCGGGGGTCGGGATATAGTTGTCAACGGCGTCCATCAGCTCACGGATGCAGGCATACTCGGGAGCGTTGGGGTCGGTGCTGGTGCTGTTGAGCGCCTCGAGAGCGGAACCCTTGATTATCGGAATGTCGTCGCCCGGGAACTCGTAGCTGCTGAGCAGCTCACGGACTTCCATCTCAACCAGCTCAAGAAGCTCGGGGTCGTCGACCTGGTCGCACTTGTTCATGAAAACGACTATTGCCGGAACGCCGACCTGACGGGCGAGCAGTATGTGCTCACGGGTCTGGGGCATCGGACCGTCGGCTGCGGAGACGACGAGAATAGCACCGTCCATCTGAGCAGCACCGGTGATCATGTTCTTGATATAGTCTGCGTGACCGGGGCAGTCAACGTGCGCATAGTGACGCGCGTCGGTCTGATACTCGACGTGAGCGGTGTTTATTGTGATTCCGCGTGCGCGCTCCTCCGGAGCCTTGTCTATCATGTCATAAGCCTCGAACTCAGCCTTGCCCTGGAAGGCGAGAACCTTGGTTATGGCGGCGGTAAGGGTGGTCTTGCCGTGGTCGACGTGACCAATGGTGCCAATGTTTACATGAGGCTTAGTGCGCTCAAATTTCTGCTTGGCCATTGTATAAATCCTCCTTATACTGGTCTGATTCATTAGCTCTCAGGCGTGCGCCACTATTGTAACGCATTCTCGCCTGTTTTGCAATACTTTAATTAACTTTTTCCGGCAAATTTGGAGTTTAGCTGCACAGCACGACTTTTACGCACAACTTATCGTGCGCCGCCGCGACCGGCGATGATCTTCTCCTGTATTGCCTTGGGCAGCTCAACGTAGTGGCTGGGCTCCATATTGTACTGCCCGCGCCCCTGTGTGCGGCTGCGAAGGTCGGTGGCATAACCGAACATCTCGCTCAGCGGGACAAACGTATCGATCTGCTGAATCCCGTTCCGGGACTCCATTCCGTTTATCTGTCCGCGCCGTGCGGTGATGTCGCCTATAACATCGCCCATATACTGCTCGGGAACCGAGATTACGACGTGCATAATCGGTTCGAGCAGCACCGGATCCGCCTTGCGGCAAGCCTCCTTGAAGGCCATCGAACCGGCGATTTTAAATGCCATTTCGGACGAGTCGACCTCGTGATACGAGCCGTCATACAGAGTGACCTTCACGTCGACAACCTGGTATCCGGCAAGGACGCCTGCGGTCATCGCGCTCTGGATGCCCTGATCGATCGCGGGGATATACTCCTTCGGTATCGCACCGCCGACGATCTTGTTGATGAACTCGTAACCCTTGCCACTCTCGTTCGGCTCGACAATGATCTTGACGTGACCGTACTGACCTTTACCACCCGACTGGCGCACATAGCGCTCGTCGATATCCGCGGACTTGCGAATAGTCTCCTTGTAGGCGACCTGCGGCTTACCGACATTCGCCTCAACCTTAAACTCACGCAGAAGCCTGTCCACGATGATTTCGAGGTGAAGCTCGCCCATACCGGCGATTATCGTCTGCCCGGTTTCCTCCTCGGTGTAGGTGCGGAAGGTCGGGTCCTCCTCGGCGAGCTTGGCGAGAGCCACACTCATCTTTTCCTGACCCGCCTTGGTCTTAGGCTCGATGGCCACGCGGATAACCGGCTCGGGGAACTCCATGCTCTCGAGGATTATCGGAGCCTTCTCGTCGCAGAGGGTATCTCCGGTGGTGGTATTTCTGAGACCGACCGCCGCCGCGATGTCACCGGAATAAACTGTGGTGATGTCCTGGCGGTGGTTGGCGTGCATCAGCAGTATCCTGCCGAGGCGCTCACGGGTGTCCTTGACCGAGTTATACACCGTCTTGCCAGCCTCCGCCGTACCGGAATACACGCGGAAGAAGCAGAGCTTACCGACGAACGGGTCGGTAGCTATCTTGAACGCGAGCGCAGCAAACGGCGCGCTGTCGTCCGACGGACGGGTCTCCTCCTCGTCGGTCTCGGGGTTGGTACCCTTTATTGCGGGAATGTCGGTCGGTGCAGGCATATAGTCTACAATCGCGTCAAGCAGCTGCTGGACACCCTTGTTCCTGTACGCACTGCCGCAGAGCACAGGCACCATGCGGTTTTCAATAGTAGCACGCCTGATGACCTTCTTGAGCTCCTCGACCGTGATCTCCTCGCCTTCGAGGTACTTCTCGGTGAGCTCGTCGTCAAGCTCACTGACCTGCTCCACAAGCTTCTCGTGCCACTCCTCGGCGAGGCTCTTCATGTCCTCCGGAATTTCCTCGGAACTGTAATCCTTACCGAGATTGTCGTGCGTGATGTATGCGCACATTTCGAGAAGATCGACAACGCCGACAAAATCCGCCTCGGCGCCTATCGGAAGCTGAACAGGGATTGCATTTGCATGAAGCCGGTCATGCATCATGTCCACAACACGGAAAAAGTCTGCGCCCATGATGTCCATCTTGTTGACGAACGCCATACGCGGTACACCGTAGTGGTCGGCCTGATGCCACACCGTCTCGGACTGGGGCTCAACCCCGCCCTTGGCGCAGAACACCGTGACCGAACCGTCCAGAACGCGCAGCGAGCGCTCGACCTCGACAGTGAAGTCAACGTGACCTGGAGTGTCGATAAGGTTTATACGGTTACCCTTCCAGACGCAGGTGGTAGCGGCTGACGTTATGGTTATGCCGCGCTCCTGCTCCTGCTCCATCCAGTCCATCGTCGCAGAACCCTCGTGAGTCTCACCCAGCTTGTAGTTCTTGCCGGTGTAAAAGAGTATGCGCTCGCTCACGGTGGTCTTTCCTGCGTCGATATGAGCCATTATTCCGATGTTGCGCGTAAGTTGCAGCGGAAATTCTCTGGGCATTGATTTGATAACTCCTCAGCTTTGCCGCCTCACGGCGGCTGAATATTGATTCCCCTTCGGGGGGTACGGATTTACGTTACCAGCGGTAGTGGGCAAACGCCTTGTTCGCCTCGGCTGCGCGATGCATCTCGTCGCGGCGCTTGACCGAGTTGCCCAAGTTATTGGTAGCGTCCATTATCTCGTTTGCAAGGCGCTCCTTCATGGTGCGCTCGCTACGGGTGCGGGAAAATGCGGTTATCCAGCGCAGCGCCAGCGTCTGACGGCGCTCGGGACGAACCTCCATCGGCACCTGATAGGTGGAACCACCGACACGGCGAGCTTTGACCTCGAGCACAGGCATTACGTTCTCCATAGCCTGGTCAAATACTTCGACAGGGTTCTTTCCGGTCTTTTCCTGGATTATATTGAAGGCGTCATACACGACCTTCTGCGCCACGCCCTTCTTGCCGTCGAGCATGATGCTGTTGATGAGCTTCGTGACAACCTTGGAGTTGTACATCGGATCCGGAAGCACGTCCCGCTTGGGTATGAATCCTCTTCTGGGCACTTAACTTCCCTCCTTCATTAGAAAATGATATCACAGGTACTCGAAAAAGTTGTCTTTTCCGCAAAGCCGCCCGCTTTATAAAAAACGCGAGCATTCGCGTGAACAGACATTTAATTCTGGCTCTTAATTACTTGCCAGCCTTGGGACGCTTCGCACCGTACTTGGAACGCGCCTGACGGCGGTTCGCAACGCCCTGAGTATCGAGCGTGCCGCGGATGATGTGGTAACGGGTACCAGGCAGATCCTTAACACGACCGCCACGCAGCATCACGACAGAGTGCTCCTGAAGATTGTGACCCTCGCCGGGAATATACGCGGTGACCTCGATGCCGTTGGACAGACGAACACGCGCTATCTTTCTCAGTGCGGAGTTCGGCTTCTTCGGGGTGGTGGTACGAACTGCGGTGCAAACGCCGCGCTTCTGCGGAGAGGACACGTCGGTTGCGCGATTCCTCAGAGTGTTGAAACCCTTCTGGAGCGCAGGAGCGGTCGACTTACGGACAGACGCCTCGCGGCCCTTGCGAACGAGCTGATTAAATGTGGGCATGGTTTTCCTCCTTTCCTCAGTTGTAAAAATTTGTATTCGGCGCAAAAAGCACAGAATATGCGTGGTTTCTGACCACGCCGGATAATTATATCATCCGGCGTATCAGAAGTCAACAGAATTTGAGAAAATCAGCACGGCAAAACTCACAAATATGAGCTATTCGCAGAGCTTTTTGCTGCATTTTTTGCCGTTCAGCCGGCGTTGTCGGTCAGCAGTTCACCGCTGCGGGCATACGCCTCGTACATCGCCTCATAGTCCGGATATTTTGAGGAATCGCCGTCGACCTCCATGTCGAAGTCGCGGTAGATGTCCATTCCGGAACCTGCGGGGACGAGTTTTCCGATAATAACGTTCTCCTTGAGACCGAGCAGATGGTCGACCTTGCCCTTGATTGCGGCGTCGGTGAGCACTCGCGTGGTCTCCTGGAAGCTTGCTGCGGACAGGAAGCTGTCTGTGGCAAGCGAAGCCTTTGTTATACCCATAAGCACAGGGGTACCGGTCGCGGGAGTGTACTCCTCACCAGTCTCGGCGGCTTTGCGTGCGAGCTCGGCATTGACGTCTTCGAGCTCAATATTATCCACCATAGTACCAATTAGCAGGTCGCTAGAGCCGGCGTCCTCTATCTTGACCTTCCGCATCATCTGGCGGACAATGACCTCGATATGGCGGTCATTGATGTCAACGCCCTGCTGGCGGTAGACCTTCTGGACCTCGCGGATAAGGTAATTCTGAACCGCGGTGACGCCCTGTATACGCAGGATGTCGTGCGGGTTGAGCGAACCCTCGGTTATCTCGTCGCCCTCCGCGACAACATCTCCCTCGCGGACCTTCATTATCGCGCCAAACGGTATGGTCATCATGGTGACCTCGCCGGTCTCCTGGTTGGTTATCGACAGGACGCGCTGACCCGCGCGCTTCGACTCTTCGCGCTTTATCACGCCGCTCGCCTCAGCCATAACAGCAAGACGCTTCGGCTTTCTGCCCTCGAACAGCTCCGCGACACGCGGCAGACCCTGTGTGATGTCGTCTCCCGCGACGCCGCCGGTGTGGAAGGTACGCATGGTGAGCTGGGTGCCCGGCTCACCTATCGACTGTGCGGCTATTATGCCCACCGCATCGCCGACATTTGCAGGGGTACCGGAAGCAAGGTTGGAGCCGTAGCACTTCGCGCATATTCCGCGGCGTGCGTGGCAGGTGAGAACGGTGCGTATCTTCGCTTCGGTTATACCGGCGGCGACTATGCGCTCCACGTCCTCCTCGCCCATCATGCGGTCGGTCTCCATTATGACCTCACCAGTCTCAGGATTGACTATCGGCTCAGCGAGATACCTGCCGAGCAGACGGTCGGCAAAGCTCTCTATCATTTGACCGTTCGGCGCGATCTCACGGACAATTATTCCATCGCTCGTCTTGCAGTCCACCTCACGGATTATGACATCCTGAGAGACGTCGACAAGACGGCGGGTGAGGTAACCCGAGTCAGCGGTACGAAGCGCGGTATCCGCGCCGCCCTTACGCGCTCCTCGAGAACTTATGAAGTACTCAAGAACCGAGAGACCCTCACGGAAGTTCGAACGTATCGGTATCTCAATGGTCTTACCTGAGGTGTCCGCCATAAGACCGCGCATTCCCGCGAGCTGACGGATCTGACTCATCGAGCCTCGGGCTCCAGAGTCCGCCATCATGAATATCGAGTTCGTCTCGGCGAGGTTCTCCTGAAGCGCCTTGGTGACCGCATCAGTCGTCTTCTCCCACTCTTCGATTACCAGACGGCGGCGCTCGTCGTTTGTAATGTTACCCATCTTGTACTCGTCCTCGATATCGGTGACCTTCTGTTCGGTCTCCGCTATCAGGGTGCGCTTCTTCTCAGGCACCGCCATATCGGATATCGAGACGGTGATGGCGCCTTTGGTAGAGTACTTGAATCCGAGCGCCTTTACATTGTCGAGCAGGGTCGCAGAGTCCGCGAAACCATGCTTGGCTATGCAGCGCTCGATTATCACGCTGAGGTCCTTACGCTTGACCATGAAAGTGATCTCGAGGTCACAGAGCTTGGATGGGTCGCTACGGTCGACGAATCCAAGGTCCTGCGGTATGACCTCATTGAATATGAGGCGTCCGACCGTCGCGTCCACGGTAGCAGTGTGCACCTCGCCGCCAACCTCGCAGGTGCGGCGAACCTTTATCGGGGCATGCATGCCGACCGCGCCGAAGTCATAAGCCATCAGCGCCTCATCAGTGTCCATGAACATCTTTCCCGCGCCCGGCTCCTCCGGACGGAGCATGGTGAGATAGTACGAACCGAGGACCATATCCTGGGTCGGAACGGTGACCGGCTTGCCGTCCTGCGGACGGAGCAGGTTGTTTGCGGAGAGCATCAGGAATCTGGCTTCCGCCTGCGCCTCCGCCGAGAGCGGGACGTGAACCGCCATCTGGTCTCCGTCGAAGTCGGCGTTGAATGCCGTGCAGACCAGCGGGTGCAGCTTGATCGCGCGCCCCTCAACGAGCACCGGCTCGAACGCCTGGATTCCCAGACGGTGAAGCGTAGGCGCGCGGTTGAGCATGACCGGGTGCTCGCTTATTATGCCCTCGAGCGCGTCCCAAACCTCGGTGCGGGTGCGCTCGACCATTTTCTTTGCGCTCTTTATATTGTTTGGCACGCCGTCCTCGACCGGTTTCTTCATTATGAACGGCTTGAACAGCTCGACCGCCATCTCCTTGGGCAGACCGCACTGATAAATCTTCAGCTCCGGTCCGACGACTATGACCGAACGTCCGGAATAGTCGACACGCTTACCAAGCAGGTTCTGGCGGAAGCGCCCCTGCTTGCCCTTGAGCATGTCGGAAAGCGACTTGAGCGCTCGGTTATTCGGACCGGTGACGCTGCGTCCGCGGCGACCGTTGTCTATCAGGGAATCGACCGCCTCCTGGAGCATCCGCTTCTCGTTACGGACAATTATGTCCGGCGCGCCGAGCTGGAGCAGGCGCTTGAGGCGGTTGTTGCGGTTGATGACGCGGCGATAGAGGTCGTTGAGGTCGCTTGTGGCAAAGCGTCCACCGTCGAGCTGAACCATCGGACGGATCTCGGGTGGGATGACCGGCACCGCGTCGAGTATCATCCACTCGGGACGGTTGCCCGACTGGCGGAAGCTCTCCGCCACCTCGAGCCGCTTGATTATGCGGATCTTTTTCTGACCGGAGGAGTTCGCGAGCTCCTGGCGCAGCTCGTCACAGAGCTTCTCCACGTCTATCTCGCAGAGGAGCTCCTTTATCGCCTCTGCTCCCATTCCCGCCTTGAAGTCGTCGTCGTACTTCTCGTACATGTCGCGATACTCTTTTTCCGAAAGTATCTGCTTCTTGACGAGCGGGGTATCGCCCGGATCAATTACGACATACGAAGCAAAGTAGAGCACCTTTTCGAGCATACGCGGGCTCATATCGAGAATAAGTCCGAGCCGCGACGGTATACCCTTGAAGTACCAAATGTGGCTCACCGGGGCAGCAAGGTCGATATGACCCATGCGCTCGCGGCGGACCTTGGCGCGAGTTACCTCAACACCACATCTGTCGCAGATCTTGCCCTTGTAACGCACCTTTTTATACTTTCCGCAATGGCACTCCCAGTCCTTAGTGGGTCCGAAAATGCGCTCGCAGAAAAGCCCGTCGCGCTCCGGCTTGAGCGTGCGGTAATTTATCGTTTCCGGCTTCTTCACCTCACCGTGCGACCATGCACGAATCATTTCCGGAGAGGCGAGTCCGATTTTTATGGAATCAAAAGTCTGATAACTCATTAAAATACCAATTCCTTTCCTCACACAGACCGTCGCTTCAAACACCGGATTTCCGGCGCGAAGCGCTTAGATCCGCTTCCTCTCAGTTCTCGTCGTCGTACATGTCGTCCGCAAACGGGTCTTCTATGCGGTCGTCCGAAATTTCGTCCTCGTCGTCGTAATCGTCGGTGTACCCGTCCGCGAGGTCCTCCGCATCGTCCACTCGGAACCCAGCGTCAGCAAGCTCACGGTCGTCTGAGCGGTAGCTCTCGCGCTCGACCGCGCCGAAGCTCGTATCCTCATCATCCTCGCGCAGCTCTATCTCTTCGCCGTCCTTGTCCAGAACCCGGATATCCAGCGCAAGCGACTGCAGCTCCTTGATAAGGACCTTGAACGACTCAGGCACGCCCGGCTCGGGCACATTGTGACCTTTGACTATCGCCTCGTAAGTCTTGACACGACCAACGATATCGTCCGACTTGACGGTGAGTATCTCCTGGAGGGTGTACGCGGCACCGTAAGCCTCGAGCGCCCAGACCTCCATCTCGCCGAAACGCTGACCGCCGAACTGCGCCTTGCCGCCAAGCGGCTGCTGAGTGACAAGCGAGTACGGTCCGGTGGAACGCGCATGTATCTTGTCGTCAACGAGATGGTGAAGCTTGAGGTAGTACGCATACCCGACGGTGACCGGGCTGTCGAACCGCTCACCGGTGCGTCCATCGTAGAGCACCGACTTTCCGTCCCTCGAGAGACCCGCAAGCTCGAGCGTATCCTCGATATCCCGCTCGTTTGCGCCATCGAACACCGGTGTCGCTATCTTCCAGCCGAGCGCCTGCGCCGCGTATCCGAGGTGTATCTCAAGGACCTGACCTATATTCATTCGGCTCGGAACGCCGAGCGGGTTGAGCACTATGTCGAGCGGGGTACCGTCCGGCAGGAACGGCATATCCTCGCGCGGAAGTATGCGTGAAATAACGCCCTTGTTTCCGTGACGACCCGCCATCTTATCGCCCACCGAGATTTTACGCTTTTGCGCAATATAGCAGCGAACCACCATATTCACGCCGGGGCTCATCTCGTCCCCGTTCTCGCGGGTAAACACCTTGACGTCGACAATTATTCCGCTCTCGCCGTGCGGCACGCGCAGCGAAGTGTCCCGCACCTCGCGTGCCTTCTCGCCGAATATCGC
>CALXFK010000075.1 GCA_944387575.1 uncultured Clostridia bacterium | reverse complement strand
TCACCGGCGACGGGGACTGCACCGAGCACTACGACGAGGGCGAGGGCAGCTACGAGACGGTCAAGCTCAAGCTGGTCACCGGACACAAGCGTCCGGCGGGTCCGGGCTGGATAGATTTCGAGGACGGCTTTGCCGCCACCCCCGCCGAGTGGGAGCGTCCCACCGGTGAGGAGGACACGGTCGCGACCGACGAGATGCTGCTGAGCTTCTCCTCCGGCACCACCGGCTACCCCAAGATGATCCGCCACGACTTCACCTACCCGCTCGGGCACATCCTCACCGGTGTGTTCTGGCACCGGGTCGAGGAGGGCGGACTGCACTTCACTATCTCGGACACCGGCTGGCTCAAGTCGCTCTGGGGCAAGCTTTACGGTCAGTGGTTCGGCGAGAGCGCCGTTTTCGTGTACGACTTCGACCGGTTCGACGGCGCGGACATCCTCTCGAAGATTGAGAAGTACAAGATAACCACCTTCTGCGCGCCGCCCACCATGTACCGCCTCATGCTTCAGAACAACGTCCGCGCGTTCGACCTCAGTGCGCTGAAGCACTGCTGCACCGCGGGCGAGGCGATGAACCCGGAGATCTACCGCCAGTGGCGTGAAAAGACCGGGCTGAAGATATTCGAGGGATTCGGTCAGACCGAGACCACCGCCTGCATCACCACGCTCTACCCCTGGATGCAGCCGAAGCCCGGCTCGATGGGGCTTCCCGCACCCGGATACGAGGTCGAGCTGCTGAACGTGGACGGAGAGCCCTGCCCCGCAGGCGTCACCGGCGAGATCTGCATCCGTGCGGAGAGCGTCGACGACCGTCCGCGCGGTCTGTTCATCGGCTACTACCACAATGCCGAGGACACCGCCGACCAGTGGCACGACGGCTGGTACCACACCGGCGACACCGCATACCGTGACGAGCTCGGCTTCTTCTGGTATGTCGGGCGGAACGACGACATCATCAAGTCGTCCGGTTACCGTATCGGACCGTTCGAGGTCGAGAGCGTCCTGCTCGAGCACCCGGCGGTGCTTGAGTGCGCGGTCACCGGCGTCCCGGACGCGGTGCGCGGATTCAGCGTCAAGGCGACAATCGTGCTCAAACAGGGTTACGAGGGCACCCCGCAGCTCACCCGCGAGCTCCAGAACCACGTCAAGAAGAACACTGCGCCGTACAAGTACCCGCGCGTTGTGGAGTACGTGGATAGCCTCCCCAAGACGATAAGCGGCAAGGTCCGCCGTGTCGCGATCCGCGAGGCTGACCTCGAGCGCAGGAAAAATAAATAATATGTCCTTGCAGTCATCGCCGTCACCATCGGCATGGCACGAGGAGTCGCGAAAGGGAACCGTAAAGGTTCCCTTTCCTGTTTTTTCGGGCGAACCATGTGCAGCGGTTTCAGTTTGCAAAACCGGGGGTGTTGAGCGGATGCCTGCGAAATTTCTTAATAAACTGTAAAATTGTAATTTAATTGCGTTCACCACTTGCGCGCCGGGGACAAAGCGGTTACAATTAGAAAGGCGTACAAAATTTTTCTTTATTTAAAGAGAGGAGATATGCAATGCTGTTAAATGTAATGACCAAGTATGGCGCGGTCGAGGGCGTTCCGAGCCCGACCGAGGGAATTGCTATATTCAAGGGAGTACCGTTTGCAAAGCCGCCGGTGGGCGAGCTCCGTTGGCGCGCTCCGCAGCCGCCCGAGAAGTGGGAAGGTGTGCGCAAGTGTGACAAGTACATGAACGGCGCGATGCAGAGCAAGCCGAAGGTTCCGTTCTACATAGACGAGTTCCCGATAGACTACACCAAGGTCACGTTCGGCGAGGACTGCCTCTATCTCAACATCTGGACGCCCGCGAAGAGCGCCGACGAGAAGCTGCCGGTCATGATGTGGATTCACGGCGGCGGAAACGAGGTCGGATTCCCGCACGAGCCTGAGCACGACGGCGACGGTCTTGCGAGCCGCGGCGTGATTTACGTCTCGGTGACCTACCGCCTCAACATCTTCGGATTCTTCGCACATCCCGAACTCACCGCCGAGAGCGAGTACGGTGCGAGCGGCAACTACGGCAACCTCGACCATCTTGCGGCGCTCAGGTGGCTGCGTGAGAACATAGCCGCGTTTGGCGGAGACCCGGACAACATCACGATATTCGGTCAGTCCGCGGGCGCGGGCGACGTCCATACCCTCGCGGTAAACCCGCTTGCGAAGGGTCTTTTCAACCGCGCGATAAGCATGTCGGGCAGCGGCGCTGCGTCGCTCATGCGCACCGCACGTCTCAGCGACCTTGAGGCGCTCGGTCTTGAGTTCCAGAAGGCTGCCGGATGCTCGTCGCTTGCCGAGCTGCGCGCGGCTCCCGCCGACTTCCTGTTCAAGCTGTCCGAGGAGAAGCACTTCAACTTCGGCACCTGCGTGGATAACTACATCCTCAGCGACGACTTCTCCAACCTCATCCGCGAGGGCAAGCACCACAAGGTGTCCTACATGGTCGGAAGCTGCTCGCACGAGGGCGCTGCGTTCGGCGAGGGATACAAGAACAGCGTAGGGACCTTCAACGCGCAGGTCGAGCGCATGTTCCGCGACTATGCCGAGAAGGCGATCGAGCTCTACGGCGTCAAGACCGACGAGGACGCAAAGAACTGCAAGCGCGACCTGATGGCGGACGGCGCCGCTTACGGCACCCACCTCTGGGCGCTGGCGCACCTCGAGCACGGTCTCGACCCGGTCTACCTCTACCTGTTCGACCGCTGCATCCCGGACAGGGACGGAAACCCGTCCTGGGAGTCGTCCTACCACTCGGGCGACCTCTGGTACGTCCACGGCACGCTGGGCAGGAGCTGGCGCGGCATGGGTCCGGACGACTACAAAACCTCCAACCTGATGATGGACTACTGGACCAACTTCGCGAAAACCGGCGACCCGAACGGTGAGGGGCTCCCGGTCTGGAAGCCGTACACCAGGGAAGAGCCGGGCACGATGGTCATAAACGAGAACGCCGGCATGAGCGACCTGCTCGACAACCCCGGCGTGAAGATACTTGCGTAAGCAGGCTGCCGGAGCTCCGGCAGAACGATAATAAAATGAACTGGGAGGAGAAAACACATGATTCTTCAGGCGACGACCAAGTATGGCGTAGTGGAAGGCGTCCCGAGCGGTACCGATGGCATCTCGATATTTAAGGGAGTGCCGTTCGCAAAGCCGCCGGTGGGCGACCTCCGCTGGCGCGCACCACAGCCGCCCGAGAAGTGGGAAGGCGTGAAAAAGTGCGACGAGTATATGCCCGGCGCGGTGCAGTACCGCCCGGCGGTCCCGTTCTACATAGACGAGTTCCCGATAGACTACTCCAAGATAACCTTCAGCGAGGACTGTCTCTACCTCAACATCTGGACGCCCGCGAAGAGCGTGGATGACAAGCTGCCGGTCATGATGTGGATACACGGCGGCGGAAACGAGGTCGGCTTCCCGCACGAGCCGGAGCACGACGGCGAGGGACTTGCGAGCCGTGGCGTCATCTATGTCTCGGTGACCTACCGCCTCAACATCTTCGGATTCCTCGCGCACCCCGAGCTCACCGCAGAGAGCGGTTACGGTGCGAGCGGCAACTACGGCAACCTCGACAACCTCGCAGCGCTCAAGTGGCTGCACGAGAACATCGCGGCGTTCGGCGGCGACCCGGACAACATCACGATATTCGGTCAGTCGGCTGGCGCGATAAATGTCGGCGTGCTGTCGGTCTGCCCGCAGTCCGAGGGTCTTTTCAACCGCGCGGTGAGCATGTCGGGCAGCGGCGCTGCGTCGGCGTTCGGCAGCATGACGCTTGCCGAGGCTGAGGCGCTCGGTCTCGAGTTCCAGGCGGCGGCGGGATGCTCCTCGCTTGCCGAACTGCGTGCGCTTCCGGCGGACAAGGTGTTCGAGACTATGCGCGCGATGGGTCCGGCAAAGGCTCGCGGGTTCGGCGTCATTTCGGACGGGTATCTTCTCAGCGACACCTTCCGCAACCTCATCCGCCACACCAAGCACCACAAGGTCTCGTACATGGTGGGCAACACCTCGCACGAGGGAGCCGCGTTCGGCGCGGGCTACAAAAAGGACCTCGCCTCGTTCAACGCAATGATAGACCGCATGTTCGGCGGTCATGCGGAGGATCTGCGCGAGTATTACGGCGTCAAGACCGACGAGCAGGCGCAGAACTTCGAGCGCGACCTCCAGGCGGACGGCGCTGTCTACGGCACCAACCTCTGGGGACGCATACATGCGAAATACGGTCTCGACCCGGTCTACCTCTACCTGTTCGACCGCTGCATCCCGGACAAGGACGGAAACCCGTCGTGGGAGGCTGCGTTCCATTCGGGCGACATCTGGTACATTCACGGCACCATCGGCAGGAGCTGGCGCGGCATGGGTCCGGACGACTACAAGGTCTCTAACCTGATGATGGACTACTGGACCAACTTCGCGAAAACCGGCGACCCGAACGGCGAGGGACTTCCGGTCTGGAAGCCGTTTACCCGCGAGGAGCAGGGGACTATGGTCCTCAATGAGAACGCCGGTATGAGTGAGCTCAAGGATTATCCGCCCGTGCAGATACTGAGAGAGGGCAAATAATGGAGATAGATAAGAAAAAACTGTATGCTACAAACTCGAGCGCGATGTGTTTTTCGATGCCCGAGATGACCATGCGCATGAACAGGCAGCCGGACGGCACGCTCGTTCCCGCGTTCGTGTTTGACCGCACTCCCAAGGCGATAGAGTTCCGCGAGGACGGGGTCGAGTTCAACGTCTACGCGCCGGGCGCAAAGACGGTGGAGGTCTCGGGCACCGAGGGAACGCTGTGGGGTGAGGAGAAGCACCCGCTCGAGCACATAGGCGACGGCTGGTGGCGCGCGGTGATAAAGGACGTCCCGCCCGGAATCCAGTTCACCTACTACTTCATAGACGGCGTGAACACGCTCTACAAGTACGCGCCGGTCTGCTATGCGCACAGCTTCGTGTGCAACTTTGTGGAAGTGCCGGACATGGCGCTCGACTTCTACGACTACAAGGATGTGCCGCACGGTGCGCTTCGCTGCGAGTTCTACGAGAGCGAGTACACCGGGACGCTGCGCAACTGCTGGGTGTACACGCCCCCGTCCTACGAGAGCTCGCCCGACCGCGAGTATCCGGTGCTGTACATGCTGCACGGCGGCGGCGAGAACGAGACCGGCTGGTTCTGGCAGGGAAAGATGCACTTCATCATGGACAACCTCATCGCCGCCGGCGGCTGTGAGGAGATGATAGTGGTCACGAACAGCGGTCAGGCGGCGGCGGTGGGCATGAACGAGTGCCCGACTCTGCCCGGTTACGTCACCGAGCTCCTCGTGCGCGACTGCATCCCGTTCATCGAGCGGCGCTTCCGCGCGCGCAAGGACAAGGCGGGGCGCGCTCTCTGCGGGCTTTCGATGGGCGCGTACCAGACCATGCAGGCGGCGTGCGACCATCCGGAGGCGTTCGACTATCTCGGAGTGTTCAGCGGGCTTCGCGGCGGCACCTACAACGACTTCCTCAACCCGAAGGACACCGCCGAATTCAACCGCCAGCACAAACTGCTCTACTTCAGCTGCGGAATGCAGGAGGGCGGCGAGCGCATGCCCGAAATAATGGCGGGTCTGCGCGAGCGCGGCATAGAGGCGGAGAGCTTCACCTGCGACGGTGTGCACGAGTGGCAGGTCTGGCGCAAGAGCGCGTATGACTTTGTCAAGCGTATTTTCAAATAATTCCAAAAGGAGACTTAAAGTGGACAAGAAGTACTATACTCTGAATGCGTCCCCGGTCAACTTCGCGATGACCGAGATGTGGATGGGCACGATTCCCGGCTCGCCGGACGGGTCGGTCCGCCCGCGCATGTGCTACATGCGCCGTCCGCGCGCGATAGAGTTCCGCGAGGACGGAGTGGAGTTTAATGTCTACGCCCCGAACGCAAAGACGGTCGAAATCTCGGGCACCCAGGGCACCCTCTGGGGTCAGGAGAAGCACGCGCTCGAGCCGGTCGGCGAGGGATGGTGGAAGACGCTTATCAAGGACATCCCCGCCGGCGTGCAGTGGATGTACTACTTCTTCGACGGCGTGGAGCATCTCTACGAGCATGCCCCGATCTGCTACGCCCACAACCGCCACTGCAACTTCGTGGACGTTCCGGCAAAGGACTTCGATTTCTATGACTTCAAGGACGTGCCGCACGGAGCGGTTCGCTGCGAGTACTACGAGAGCAAGTTCACCGGCGCCCTGCGTAACTGCTGGGTGTACACGCCCCCGTCCTACGACTACTCGCCCGACCGCACCTACCCGGTGCTCTACATCCAGCACGGCGGCGGCGAGAACGAGACCGGATGGATCTGGCAGGGCAAGATAAACCTCATCCTCGATAACCTCATAGCCTCGGGCGAGTGCGAGGAGATGATAGCGGTCACCAACTTCGGTCACGCTTACGCCCCGACCAGCAACCAGGAGGGCGTCCTGCCCGGCGACCTCGGCAAGCTGCTGCTCGGCGACTGCATCCCGTTCATCGAGCGCCGCTTCCGCGTCAAGGCGGACAAGGCGAACCGCGCCCTCTGCGGTCTTTCGATGGGTTCGTACCAGACCCAGTGGATTGCGTTCAACAACCCCGAGTGGTTCGACTACATCGGAATCTTCAGCGGCACGGTCGGCAATGCGTTCGACGAGATAAAGACCGACAAGTTCACCACCGCAGAAAACGCCGCGCTGTTCAACAGCCAGCACAAGCTGCTGTTCTACAGCCGCGGAATGCAGGAGGGCGGCGACAGGCTTCCCGGCGAGATCGAGGAGCTCCGCAAGAACGGCATTAAAGCCGAGTACTTCCTCTGCGACGGCGTTCACGAGTGGCAGGTCTGGCGCAAGAGCGCACACGACTTCGTCAAGCGTATTTTCAAGTAAAAGGCAAAAAAAGAACCGCGCGGCTAGCGCCCGCGCGGTTCTTTTGTCATGCTGCCGTAATTTACATATTGGCAGGGAATTTCTCGAAATATTCTTCGCACGTAATCTCGCAGAGAATGTGCACGAGGTCGCGACCGCGGTAGTGTTTGACAAAGCTCTCGCCGCGGGTCATTCCGAGGCGGTCCGCCACCGCAAGGGAGGGCAGGTTTTCGGGGCGGATGTCCGCGCAGACGCTCTGCGCGCCGAGAACGCGGAATGCGTGGTCGAGCATTGCGCGGGCGCCCTCGGTCGCGTACCCCATCCCCCGGAACGGTTCCGCGAGCACGTACCCGACGCAGAGCAGACGCCTGCCCAAAATTTCTTCGGAGAGCAGCCCGACCTGACCGACCGCCGCGCCGTCCTCGCGGCGAAGCGCGAGCAGGTATCCGGTGCTGCCGTCAGCCGGTTCGCGGTACTCGGTGAGCCGCCGCTCTATCCACGCCCGCACGTCGCCGTCGCTGAACTCGTGCGTCCATATCCGCGCGACCTCCGCGTTTTGCAGCGTCGACGCGACAAGCCCGAAGTCGTCCGCGGTGATGCGGCGGAACTCGAGCCGCTCGCTCGGCGCGACCGGGCAGGCGGACGGATTACCTGTATTATTTGAATTACTTGACATAGTCGAATTCGAGGTCATAAATCGAAACAGTGTCCCCTTCCTTTATCCCGAGCGCCTCGAGCCGGTCGAAGATGCCGGCTTCGCGCAGTGTCCGTTCGTACCACATGCGGCTCTCATAGTCGTCGAAGTTCACGCTGCCGGTGACGCGGTAGAGCCAGTCGCCCTCGAGGATGAACACGCCGTCCTCCACCTCGATGGTGACGTCCTCCGCGCTTCCGGCGGAGGGCAGCGGCGCGACGTACTCCGGCTCGAAGTACTGCACCGGGGGGAGGGTGTCGAGCAGGTCGGCGGCGCGGTAGGCGAGCGCGCTGCACCCCTCGCCGGTGGCGGCGGAGATGCGCATGTGCTCAAAACCGCGGCGGTCGAGCTCGGCTTCGAGCGCCTCGAGCGCCGCAAGCCCGTCCGGGTCGCCCGCAATTATGTCGCACTTGTTGAGCGCGACTATCTGTTTGCGCGAGGCGAGTTCGCTGTTCCAGCCCTCAAGCTCCGCGTTTATTGTCTCGAAGTCGCAGAGCGGGTCACGTCCCTCGCTCCCGCTCGCGTCGAGGACGTGTATTATCAGGCGGCAGCGGTCGACATGGCGCAGGAAGTCGTGACCGAGCCCCGCGCCCTCCGCCGCTCCCTCGATGAGACCGGGTATGTCCGCCATGACAAAGCTCCGCCCCTCGCCAACCGATACCACGCCGAGGTTCGGCTGGAGGGTGGTGAAGTGGTAGTTGGCTATCTTCGGGCGCGCGGCGGAGAGCACCGACAGAAGCGTGCTCTTTCCGACGTTCGGGTATCCCGCAAGCCCGACGTCCGCGAGCAGCTTCAGCTCGAGCAGGAGGTCGTGTTCCTCGCCGGGGGCGCCGTTCTTGGCGAAGCGGGGCGCCTGCCGGGTGGGGGTGGCGAAGTGCTGGTTGCCCCAGCCGCCGTTGCCGCCCCTCGCGGCGCGCCAGTCCTTCCCGTCCGACATGTCGTGCATGACCGCGCCGCTCGCCGCGTCCCTCACCACAGTGCCGCGCGGCACGCGGATATACAGGTTCGCGCCAGACTTTCCGGTGCATCGCTTCGACTGACCGTTCTCGCCGTTTGCCGCCGCGTATTTGCGCTTGTAGCGGAAGTCCATGAGGGTGGTCATGTGGTCGTCCACCGTGAAAAAGACATCCCCGCCGCGACCGCCGTCTCCGCCGTCCGGTCCGCCGGCGGCGATGTACTTCTCGCGGTGAAAAGCGACCGCCCCGTTTCCGCCGTTTCCGGCGCGGACGGTTATCCTTGCGGTGTCAATAAACATTTCTACCTCCGAATAGGATAATAAAGGGGACGGTAGCCACCGTCCCCTCGCCTGATTGCCTGATTACTGCTCTATCTCGTAGACCGAGACCTGCTTGCGGTCACGACCGAGACGCTCAAAGCGGACGCGCCCATCCACAAGCGCGAACAGAGTGTCGTCGCCGCCTCTGCCGACGCCCTTGCCGGGATGGATCTTGGTGCCGCGCTGGCGAACGAGGATGTTGCCCGCGAGGACAAACTGACCGTCAGCACGCTTCGGTCCGAGACGCTTGGACTCGGAATCGCGACCGTTACGGGTGGAGCCAACGCCCTTCTTGTGGGCGAAGAACTGAAGACCTATTTTAAGCATCGTTATCTTCCTTTCTCAAGTTCGGTTGGTCGGGCGCCCCGATTCCAGGACGCGGACAAATTCGGGGTATTCCGCCTGGTACTCGCGCATAAGCGCCGCAAACGCACGAAATACCGGCAAAGCCTCCTCCCTTGCGGAGGAGATGCGGATGAGTGCGCGCCGCTCATCGACCTCGATTGCGGGGGAGAGCCCGAGCGTGTCGTCGAGCAGTGCCGCTACGAGACGGATGGCGCTTGTCACCGCGGCGCAGACTATGTCTGCACCCGACTCGGCATATCCGCTGTGTCCCTCACACGAGACCGAGTGCGCGTCGAGCCGGACGGTTACCATACTCAGCCGTTGATCGCCTCGACCTGCAGCCTGGTGAACGGCTGGCGGTGACCCTGGCGGCGGCGGTAGTTCTTCTTCGAATTGTACTTGAAAACGCGGATCTTGCGGGAACGACCGGTCTTTATGACCTTCGCAACGACGGTGGCGCCTTCAACGGTGGGCGCGCCGAACTTGCTGTTCTCGCCATCGATGAGCGCGAGAACGCGGTCGAAAGTGTAATTCTCGCCCGCAACTGCGCCGGCAATCTTCTCGACGTATATGACGTCGCCCTCGGTGACCTTGTACTGCTTGCCACCGGTCTCAATGACAGCTATCATTTCTGGTTCTACCTCTCTTTAAACAGGACTCGCTCTGCGGGTATGCTCCGAAATGCGGACGCAATTTACAGACCCGTTCAATGCGGCTTTGCTATTATATCAGCGAAAAGCGATTTTGTCAATCAGTTTTTTCCGGAACGGGGGATATTTATGAGGATTTTCCGTGCATTTTCGGCGTCGGTGTGCATCTGGCGGGAGAGTTCCTCCAGCCCCGCGAACTTCTGCTCGGGGCGCAGCCTCTCAAAGAGCCACAGCTCGGCGCTCTCGCCGTATATGTCGCCCTCGAAATCGAGCAGGTGCGTCTCCACGGTGAGCTCAGGCTCTCCCGCGCCCGCCACCGTCGGTTTCACGCCGATGTTCGTCACCCCGTCGAAGGTCCTCCCGCGCACCGTCATCCGCGCCGCGTACACCCCGAACGCCGGGCGCACGACATCCGCGCCGAGGGTGAGGTTCGCGGTCGGTATCCCGAGCGTGTGACCGAGCTGCCGCCCGTGCACCACCGTCCCGCCGATGAGATGCGGATGACCGAGCAGCGCGCCCGCGCCGCGCATGTCCCCCTGCATAATGAGCTCGCGTATCGCGGTGGAACGCACGGCGCGCCCGTCCGGCGCGTCCACCCTCGGCACGACTATGCACTCCACTCCGCGCGCGGCGGCAAACTCACGCAGACGCTCCGCCGTCCCCTCGCCGCCCGCGCCGAAGCGGTGGTCGTATCCGCAGACGAGCGCGCCGCAGCCGAAGCGCTCTATCAGAGCGGCGGCATAGTCCTCCCACGGCGTCTGCCGGAGCTCGCGGTCGAAGCGCAGCGTTATGACCCGGTCGATGCCGCCGATAAGCTTTATGAGCCGCTCGCGGTCCTCCGCCGAGTTGATGAGCGGAGCCGCACCGCCGCCGAGCGCCGCTGCCGGGTACCGGTCAAGCGTTATGACCGCGGGGACAAGCGACAACTTCCCGGCTGCCTCGACCGCCCGGTGCAGCAGTGCGGCGTGCCCCATATGTACCCCGTCGAAAAAACCGAGCGCCGCCGCGAGCTTCGCCCCCTGTGCCATATCCGCACCCCCCCCGCATGAAAACCAGATGGCGAAAGACGCCGCGCGCCCTCCGCCGCAGATAAAAATAAGTATATTCCGTGCGGGGCAAAGTGTCAAGTATTAGCACATTTCTCACGGAATTGGGGTTGCGTGCGGATAAAAAATGTGATACAATAAGATGCAATTCCGAAGGGAGGATTTTTCAGATGGCAAAGGTAGAACTTCTTACTAAGGACACGATGATAGGCGATGTCCTCAAAATAGACATCAATCTCGCCCGCTTCCTCATGGAGATAGGTATGCACTGCATCGGCTGCCCCGCCTCCCGTGGCGAGACTATCGAGCAGGCTTGCGAGGTGCACGGTGTCGATCCGGAGGCGCTCCTCTCCCGCATGAACGCATATCTTGAGGTCATGCACGACGCGGAGTAAGGATGCAGAGAAGTCCGCGAAAAAACAGGGGGGACCTTGCCGGTTCCCCCTTACGCACGGTCTGCCGCGCCCCGCGAACAGAGTTCGCGGGGCGTTCTCAGCTTACCGTGAAATATTCTGCGCGGCGGTGGAGGTGAGGCGGAATGCGTCTTTTTACTCTTGACGCGCGGCTCGGCGCGATAGCCGGGCTCGTGCCGCCCGGCGCGCTGCTCTACGACGTGGGCACCGACCATGCGCGGCTCCCGGTGTATCTGCTCTGCACCGGTCGGATAGCGGCGGCGGTCGCGTCCGACATCAGGCAGGGACCGCTCGCTGCGGCGCGAAAGACCGCGGAGCGGTTTGGCGCGGCGGACAGGATGCGGTTCGAACTCTGCGACGGGGTGCCGCCGCAGGCTGAGCGGGACGCGGGCTGTGTGGTCATTGCCGGGATGGGCGGCGAGAACATAGCCGGGATACTCGACCGCGCGAAGTGGCTCGAACGCTCACGGGCGCTCGTGATAATGCAGCCTATGACGCGGCGGGAGGTCCTCGAAAACTACCTCGAGGGCAGGTATGACATAGAGAGCGTGCAGCTCGTCCGGTGTTCCGGAGGGCGGCAGCGGGAGTACGTGATAATAGCCGCGAGAGGGCGCGGCGACGAGGCGGAGGTACTATGAAAACCGGAGATATTCTTGAACTGCTGTGCGGGCTTGCACCGCTCGAGACGCGGGCGGAGGGCGACAACTGCGGGCTTCTCGTCGGGGACGCGGGCGGAGAGGTGACGCGGGTGCTTGTCGCGCTCGACATCCTGCCCGAGACGGTGCTTGAGGCGGAGGAGATCGGCGCGCAGCTCATCGTGAGCCACCACCCGGTGATATACCGCCCGCTGCGTGAGCTCACGCCGGACAGCCCTGCCGGGCGCACCGTGCTGATGCTCGCGCGCCGTGGTATCTCCGCGATATGTATGCACACGAACCTCGACCGCGCGGAGGGCGGCGTAGGTCCGGCGCTCTGTGAGGCGCTCGGGCTGCTGCCGCTGACCGGCGGCAGCGGGAACTGCGGGACGATCGACGGCGGGGACGGATTTGTGCGTATCGGGACGCTCGAGCGCCCGATGACCGTTCGCGGCTTTGCGGAGCACGCGAAGAGCGCCCTCTGTGCAAACTCGGTAAGGTATGCGGACGCGGGGCGGGAGGTAAGCGTCGTTGCCGCCGGGGGCGGGAGCTGCGCGAAGTACGCCGCCGCAGCGCTCGCTGCCGGTGCGGACACGCTGCTCGTGGGCGACGCGGGTTACCACGACATGCGCGATGCGCTCACGCTCGGCATAAACCTCGTGGACGCCGGTCACTTCCCGACCGAGAACCCGGTCTGCGACAAGCTCGTCCGCCTTATTTCCGGCGCGTTTGAAGGGCTGGAGGTGCGGAAGAGCGGCGTCCTCCGCGACGCCTGGTTCGCGGTGTGACGCGGATACAGGGAGATAAAGTGAGACGGAAAGGAGGCGGTACGGATGCCGCTTGACGCATTTACGCTTCGCGCGCTTGCAGCCGAGCTTGAGGGCAGGTGCGTGGGCATGAAGATAGACAGGGTGGCGATGCCGACCCGCGACGAGATAGTGCTCGTGCTCCGCGGGCGCGCGGGAGGGGGCAGGCTGCTGCTCTCGGCGAATTCTGCGTCGCCGCGCGCGTGCATGGTGGTGCGGCAGAGGGAGAACCCGTCGTCGCCGCCGATGTTCTGTATGCTGCTCCGAAAGCTGATAGGCGGTGGGGTGATACGCGGGGTGACCCAGCCGCCGGCGGAGCGGATACTCGAGTTTGAGATAGAGGCGAGCGACGAGCTCGGCGAACTGCGCCGTCTTCGGCTGGTGCTCGAGATGATAAGCCGGCGCGCAAACCTCGTGCTCGTGGACGAGGAGGGTCGGATAACCGACGCGATACGGAGGGTGGACGGCGACCTCTCCACCGGGAAGCGGCAGGTGCTGCCCGGTCTGTACTACCGCCCGCCGGAGGCGCGGGAGGGTATCGACCCGTTTGAGGCGGACGCGGAGGAGATACGGAGGTTTGCGGCGGAGATACCGGCGGGCGTCGACCCGACCGACCGCCTGCTGCATGGGCTTCGCGGGCTGTCGCCGCTTGTCTGCCGCGAGCTTGCGCACCGCGCGGGCGAGGACCGGGAGCGGCTTGCGGAGCTGATAGAGGGGCTTCGTGACACCGGCGCTTCCGCGCCGTGGCTCGTGCTGAGGGACGGTGCGCCGAAGGACTTCTCCGCAATTGAAATAACGCAGTACGGCAGCGGCTGGGACTGCGTGCGCCGCGAGAGCTTTTCCGAGCTTCTCGAGGAGTTTTTCGGGGAGCGGGAGCAGGCGGAACAGGTGCGGTCGGCGGCGCGCGAGATGACCGGCGTGGTCACCACCACCCTCGAACGTACCCGCCGCAAACTCGCCGTTCAGCGCCGCGAACTCGACGAGGCGCGCGACCGCGAACGCCTGCGCGAGAACGGCGACCTCCTGATGGCGAACCTGCATCTGATAGGCAGGGGCGCGTCGCGGGTGACGGTGAGCGACTTCTATTCGGAGGAGGGGACGGAGCGCGAGATAACGCTCGACCCGAAGCTCAACCCGCAGCAGAACGCCGCGCGCTGTTACCGCGAGTATGCGCGCAGGAAGAACGCGGAGAAGATGCTCACCGGGCTTATCGAGCAGGGCGAGCGGGAGGAACAGTACCTCGGAAGCGTGCTCGACGAGCTCCGCCGCGCGGAGAGCCGCAGCGAGCTCGAGGGAATCCGCGCGGAGCTTGTCTCGACCGGTTACCTCCGCCGCAGTTCGCAGAAGCACGGCGGGCGGGAGCGGCAGAAAGCCCAGCCGCCGCGCGAGTTTGTGTCGAGCGGGGGGTTCCGCATCCAGGTGGGGCGGAACAACCTCCAGAACGACGAGCTCACCCTGCGGCAGAGCCATAAAAACGACGTCTGGCTGCACGCGCAGCACTCGCACGGAGCTCACGTGCTGATACGCTGCGCAAACGATGAACCGGACGACGCGACCTACACCGAGGCGGCAATGCTCGCCGCGTACTACTCGGAGGCGCGGGGCGGCTCCGGGGTCGCGGTGGACTACACCCGCGCGCGGTACGTCAAGAAACCGGCGGGCGCGCGCCCCGGAATGGTGGTGTACGACCCGTATTATACAATGTATGTCACCCCGAACGAGGAGACGGTGCGC
>CALXFK010000074.1 GCA_944387575.1 uncultured Clostridia bacterium | reverse complement strand
GGGTGAGGGAGTGACCGGGACGTCCACTAGGCGGCGCACCGAGTTCAACAGCATGCTGGAGGACGCGCGGCAGGGAAGGTTCGGTAGTATTCTCACAAAGGACGTGAGTCGCTTTTCCCGCAACATGCTGGACACCATCGCCTACACCCGCGAGCTGCGCCGTCTCGGGGTGGGGGTACTGTTCGTAAGCGACGGAATAAACACACTCGACGCGGACGCCGAGCTCAGGCTCTCGATAATGGGGTCGATAGCGCAGGAGGAGAGCCGCCGCACCTCCGCTCGGGTGAAGTGGGGGCAGGCGCGACAGATGGAACGGGGGGTGGTGTTCGGGCGATCGCTTCTCGGTTACAACGTGGAGGGGGGACAGATGACGGTGGAACCGGAGGGGGCGGCGGCGGTACGCACAATTTTTCGAAAGTACTGCGAGGAGGGAAAGAGCGCCTCCGAGGTCGCGGCGGAGATGGAGGCGGAGGGCTACCGGACGCTGAGTGGCAGGGGTTGGCGCGGTTCGTACATAGTGAAGGTGCTGCGAAACGAGAAGTACGCCGGCGACCTCGTCCAGAAAAAGACGATAACCCCCGACTACCTGACCCACGAGAAGCGGTACAACCACGGCGAGGAGGAGCTGATAGTGCTGCGTGACCACCACGAGCCGATAGTTTCGCGCGAACTGTGGGAACTGGCGCAGATGGAACTCAGGCGGAGGAGACGGAGCACGCGCGGTGCTGCGGGGTGTTCACACAAGTACCGGTTCAGCGGAAAAATATGGTGCGGGGAGTGCGGGCGGAGCTTCGTGGCGCGTGGGCGGCGCGTGGGGGACAGACCGGAGAGCCTGCGCTGGAGATGTTACAATGCGTTGAGCGGAGGCTGTACGGTGGAAAAGACGGTGTCCGACCGGCTCGCGGGCGAGATGTTGTGTGCGGCGCTCGGACGGGTGGAGTTTGACCGCGCGGAGACTGTGGATGCGCTTGCTGCCGCGGTGATCGCGGGCGCAGGTGGGGCGGAAAACTGCGGTGCAGCGCTGCGGAGGGCGGAGGAGCTGGTGCGCAGACCGGAGGCGGTGGACGCATTCTGTGAACTCCTCGAGCGGATAGAGATACACAAGGGTGGATGCGCGATATTACGGCTGTGTGGGTTACCGGTGGAGTGGGAGTTTGAGATACTGCCCGGAGGGGAGGGTGCGCTTTGAACCCTCGGTACCTATATCGGTGAGAAGGGAACGGAGCTCGGGATAGGGCATAGAGAAACGCTGGCTGAGATAGCGCAGCGACGCGCCCAGCTCTCCGTCCGGTCCGCCGTACTGCGAGATTATATACTTCGCCGCCTTTGGGTTGGGGTTCTTAATGTTGATGGGGTATTGAAGAGCCTTCTCGTAAACAAACATCAGAAATTCTCCTTTCCGCCGCTGCGCCTCTGCCACGGCCACGGGTCGTTTATCCAGGAATATGACCCTGAGTTATTGGTGTTGCAGGCGCGGGTGAGCGGGAAATACGTGCGGGAGAACTCCGCCTGTTTCTCATTTGCGGCGCGCTGGTAGTCGTTATAGAGCTGGAGCGCGTCCGCGTCGTCAGGGTGCGTATCGAGGTAGAGCGCGAGCTCGAGCGCCGCAAACGCGGACGCCTGGACGTCGCTGAGCGCGGTCGGCGGGAGCGTTCCGACGCGGTAGTCGTTGCCGAGAGGGAGCTCGAGCCCGGAAAAGAGCGTGCCGCGCTTCAGTGCGCACTCCGGCTCGAACATACATCCGTTGGGCTGCTGCATGGGTGTGTACGCCATTGCAATCGACGCGGGGCAGGGCAGCGGACCACAGGCGGCGCCGCGTTCACATCTGCCCTGGCGGCGGTCATGGTTGCAACCTGACCCGGTCGTGGAGCATGAACTACTGCCGTTCCCGCCTTCGCAGCACTGTCCACAGCCACTGCCGTTGCCGTTACGATCGCTGTAACCGTAACCGTTGCGGTTACCGCCATCGCTGCGGGGCGAATATCTTGCGGAGACCGGAGCGTCTCCTCCCATGTCCGCAAGGAACTGATTGATTCGCATAGTTTCCTCCTGAGTGGTGTTATGAAGTCTACGCCACATCCTATGTCCGTCCACCGTGCTGTGTCCGTCAAAATTGTGGACATGTACTTCAAAAACGCTTTGAATTGTGGTACAATTGCATGAGACGTATCAATCAACTGTCGAAAATGGAGGAAAACAATGTCCGACGAAAATTCAAAAGAGATACGCAATGTACCGGATCTGCCGGGCGACGAGAAGCCGACCGACTGGGCGGACCGTGCCGCTGACGACATGCACTATACGCGCCGCCGCACGATATGGCCGCAGGTGGTCGCTATCTGGATTGCGCACTTTGTTTTTGCATTTGCTACCGGGTTCATTCTCAATTTCTTCGGTATGTTCCTCAGTGAAGTGCTTGCGGAGGTGGTAACATATATCGTGTGCATCCCGCTCTTCGCGGCGATGGTCTATGTGGACGCGTGGCGGAACGGGCAGCAGGATTATAACCTCATCAAGTTCGGGCACATCCCGGACGACAAGCTGCGTGGGCTGAAGGCAGGACTTGTCGCGGAAAGTGTCGGGCTGCTGCTTGCGATACTTGCGATGATCCACCTCTTTCTCATTGCGGGAGAGGCAAAGGCGGGGATACCGGAGGAGCTCCGGACCGGGCTGCATTGGGGATTCTTGTCCGCATACCACCTGTTCTACTTCCCGTTTGTCGGAATAGTCTGGCCGCTAGAGGAGATCTCGCCATTTTTCTGCCTGGTTCCGATAGTCATACCGGTCGTGGTGTACCACATAGGCTACACACTCGGATACAAGCGGATCTCGATACGCGACAAGCTCGTGTATGTCGACCCGGAAAAGCAGAAAAAGCAGCACGAGCGTGAGCGCAAATTCAAATAGGTGGCGGATGAATTTTAGATGCCCGTGCGAGCATACCATTTACGGGTGATGCAAAATGCGGGTATTTATAAAAACACTTGCCGTCACGCTCGCGGCGGTGATTATCGTGGCGGCGGTGAGCGCATACCGACCGGTGGTGGATGCCGGGCACGGCGGGTTTGACGGCGGTGCGGTCGCGGCAGACGGGACGGTGGAAAGCGAACTGAACCTCCAGATAGCCAGGAGGCTCGAATATATGTTGTACCTTCTCGGCTATCAGCCGGTAATGGTGAGAAGCGACGAGTCGGCGCTTGCGGACGGGGACACTATCCGCGCTGCGAAGTCAGCGGATCTGAAGCGGAGGGTGGAGATCGCAGACTCCACCGAGGACGGATTTCTGATAAGCATACATCAAAACTCGTTTGGGGACAGCCGGTACGGTGGCGCTCAGACCTTCTGGTCGCACGAGGAGGCAAAGGCGCTCGCGGAGCTGATCCAGTTTACAATACGCACGCAGATCGACTCGGAAAATGAGCGCGCAGCAAAGACTGTTCCGCAGGACGTCTACCTGTTCAAGCAGACCGTCCGACCTGCGGTTCTAATAGAGTGCGGGTTTTTGACGAATACGCAGGACCTTGAGCGGCTTGGCTCGGAGGAGTACCAGCTCAGACTTGCGTGTGTCATAGCGGGGTGTTTTGCCTGCTTTGACCGGAATAACGAATGAAAGCGGCGCTTCCGCCGCGTGAGGCTGACAGATGAGGGAAAAGACGATATTTTTCTGCACCGATTGCGGGTTCGAGACCGCGAAGTGGCAGGGCAAGTGTCCGGGTTGTGGGGCATGGAACACGCTTGTTGAGAGTAGTACGGTGACCGGCAAGACTGGCAATGGCGCCGTGCGCGCCTCCGCCGTTCGCCGAGCCGAGCCGCCGAAGCGGCTAAGTGAGATAGACTCGGTAGACGAGGTGCGGATAGGCACCGGTCTTGGAGAGCTAGACCGGGTGCTCGGTGGCGGAGCGGTGGTCGGGTCGCTTGTGCTGGTGGGCGGAGAACCGGGTATAGGTAAAAGCACGCTGCTGCTCCAGATATGCGCGGCGCTGTGCGCGGAGCGGCGGGTACTGTATGTGTCCGGCGAGGAGTCGCTGCGGCAGCTCAAGATGCGCGCCGCGCGGCTGGGGGTGGACACTCCGAACCTGTTTGCGGTAGCCGAAACGAATCTTGAAGACGTGATGGAGGCGGTAGACTCGGTCCAGCCGGATGTGCTGATGATAGACTCGATACAGACCGTGTACGACCCTGCACAGACGGCGGCGCCGGGCAGCGTGCCGCAGATAAAGGCGTGTACTATGTCGCTTATGCGTGTGGCAAAGGGGATGGGCACGACCGTCTTTGTGGTGGGACATGTTAACAAGGAGGGGGCGCTCGCCGGTCCGAAGGTGCTCGAGCACATGGTGGACTGCGTGCTCAGCTTCGAGGGGGATCGCAGCTTTGCGCACCGCATACTGCGCGCGGATAAGAACCGCTTCGGTTCCACAAATGAGATCGGAGTCTTTGAAATGGCAAACGACGGTCTGCGCGAGATACCGAACCCGTCCGAGCTTCTGCTCTCCGGCAGACCTGTCGGAGTGCCGGGAAGTTGCATCGCATGTGTGATGGAGGGCTCGCGACCGGTGCTTGCCGAGATACAGGCGCTCGTTGCACCGACGGTGTACGGAAACCCGCGTCGGATGTGTACCGGGCTTGATTACAACCGCGCCGCAATGCTGCTCGCCGTCATCGAGAGACGGGGCGGGCTTGTCGTGTCCAACCGCGACGCATACATAAATGTTGTCGGAGGACTTAGGGTTGACGAGCCGGCTGCCGACCTTGCCGCGTTACTCGCGGTGGTCAGCGGACTTATTGACCGTCCGGTCGGTGAGGACACCGCCGCGTTCGGCGAGGTGGGTCTCGCGGGAGAGCTCCGCTCGGTGACGAACGCCGAGGAACGCCTCAACGAAATACGCAGGCTCGGCTTCAAAAAGTGCATACTCCCGCTCAGGGGCACACAGAAGATACCAGTTCCAGACGGGCTTGAACTCATTCGTGTCCGCGATGTTCGCCAGGCAGTGGACGCTGTTTTTTAAACCTTTAGGTTTTATGTAAAAATGTTACAATTTTAAAAATTGGGCAAACTTCACTAAAAAAAGCTTTCACGATACCGCATATTATGTTATAATATGCGGTATCGTATTATTGCGCAAATTCACGAAAGGACGGAGGACAAGATGCATAGATATGTGCGCGGTAGAGGGACAGTAGCGGCGGCGGTACTGGCTGCGGCGATGTTGGCGCTGTGCTGTTCCTGTGCGCTGCTCCCGGTGGAGGATGAAGTACCTCCGCCACCGCTGATACGGTCATATGAAACAGAGACATATGAGTTTGCATCGGTGCAGAGGGGAGACATCACAGAATCGGTTCGCATAAGCTGCAGCTACACCCCGGCGCGCAAGGAGGAGCTCGCCTTTGAAGAGGGCGGAGTGATAATAAGCGCGATATATGTTTCGGAGGGCGACCATGTTGAGCAGGGGCAGGTGGTAGCTGAGCTGGAGCGCGGGGAGATACTCGAGCAGATAGAGAGCTGCGAGTATGACATCAGTGTCCAGAAGCTTCTGCGCACGCAGCTCGACGAGGACGCGGGTTACACCGCCCGCTCCTACGACCTGCAGATAAGTGCGGCGGAGGACTCGGGGGACGCGGAGGCGGCGGAGCGGCTGCGTGAACAGAAACAGAGCGCGGCGGAGACCGCGCAGTCACAGCGGAACATATATTCCACGAAGATAACGTCGCTTCAGAACAAGCTCGACGAGCTGCGCGGCATTTCGGAGAAGAGGCAGCTTGTGGCGCCGTTTGCAGGAACGGTGACGGCGGTGAAGAGCTCGTCGGTGGAGACGCTTTCGGTGGCGGGGGATGACGTTGTAACGATAGCGGACAAGTCGACCTCGGTTTTCATTGTGAGCGGGGAGGACGCGAGTTATTTCGAGATAGGCGACAAGGTGAGCATCACCATCTCGTCTACTACATATGCGGCGACGGTGGTCGACGGGGCGGATTATGGCGGCGAGTCGAGCGACACGAAGAGCTATATCGAGCTTGACGAATATGTGCCTGACATACGCGATAACGCCACCGGTTCGGTGACGCTTGTCACCGACGAGCGCACCGATGTGCTGTGGGTGCCCAGCGGAGCGGTGAAGAGCGCGGACGGCAAGGACTTTGTGTATATGCTTGACGAGAGCAATATTCGCGTAGTGAAATATATCGAGACCGGTTTTAAAGCCGGCGGTCGGGTAGAAGTGATAAGCGGGCTCGAGCTTGGGGAGCAGGTGGTAGTAGCATGAGGCGGACGGCATTGTTTGTGACGGTACTGGTTCTTGTTCTGGCGGTGGCGCTTTCGGCGTGTTCGCAGACCGTGACGAACGTCCCCGAGCTGCGTGAATCGGTCACGGTGGACTATGACACTGCGACGGCGGAGTATGGGGATGTACTGAGCGTAATAAGCTACGACGCCTATGTCTGTGCGACGCTTGAGGACGTGTACTTTGAAAAGGAGACCGGCACGCTCGGCGAAGTCTACGTCGGGCTGGGAGACCGGGTAGAGGCGGGGGACACGCTCGCGGTGCTCGACTGCACTGCTTATGACGCCGCGATAGAGAATGCGCAGTCGGCGTACAACACCCGCAACAGCACTCTCAAGTCGGACGTGCGGAAGGCTGAAATAAATGTGGAGCTTGCGCAGCTCGACCTTAATGCAGCACGGGAGAGTGGGGATGAACAGGCGATAGCGGCGGCTGAACTTGAGGTCGAGCGGCTTGAAAACGAGGTGACCCAGATCGAAGAGATGGGCGCGCTCGAGCTTGGGAAGCTCCAGCAGGACATTGCGGATGCAAAAAGTGAACTTGACGGGACGGTGCTGACCGCTCCATGTAGCGGTGAGGTTGTGCTGCTCAATGTCACCACAGCCGGGACGCGCGTCACATCCGAGACCGCGATACTGCGCATAGCGGACGACAGCCGTATGGTTGTGCAGTACGACGGCAGCGAGTCCATCTCTAACAGCGACCTTGAGCAGAAGCGGATAACAGCGATAGTGGGCGGCGGTGAGTACAAGCTCGACCCGGTGCTCTACGAGCAGGCGGAGTACACCCGGATGCTGCTCGCGGGAGAGCGCCCGCCGGTGAGGTTCACGTTTGCGGAGCCGGTCGAGGCTGTGCCGGGTGACTTCACCGAGGTACTGATATACAACAGCGAGGCGCGCGGGGTGCTGAGGATCCCGGTAAATGCGCTCTATACCGCGGAAAGCGGAGTTACGTACGTGTACATAGTCGACGGGGAACAGAAGATATATACAGAGGTCTCGGTCGGAGTGCGGTCGGAGTCGTTTATAGAGATAACGTCCGGTCTTGAGGAAGGGGATGTGGTATTTGTCAAGCAGTAAGCTCACACGGGTGCTTGCGGGCGCGGCGCTGCTCGTGTTCAGCGCGGGATGCGGGAGTGCGGAGAGCGGGCAGCAGACCGCAATGTATGCAGATGTGTCCTCGTCGGTAGCATCGTCCACATTTGAACTTGCGGAGGTGAGTCTCGGCACTATTTCGCGCAATACTTCGGGCGAGGGCGTGGTGATATACCCCGACTCGGAGTACATAACCTGTGCAGGGTACGAGGGAACGACGCTTGTGCAGGTCAACGTGAAGAATGGTGACAGCGTCGAGGCTGGGGATGTGATAGCCGAGTTCAGCCGGGTCTACAGCCAGGCGGATCTGGACACCATGTACTCCGATCTCAGCATATTAAAGACCCAGGCGAACATTCAGCGAACCGCGCTTGAACAGGCGGTGGATCGTGCCGAGGAGCAGCTTGCCGCGGCAAAGACCGCGCAGAGTGACGGAAGCGGCAGCGCCGACGATGTCAAACGCGCGGAACTGCTGCTCGAGTACACGGAGATCGACTATTCGAGTTATGTCTCCTCGAGCAATGTGGCGATCTCGGCACAGCAGAAGTTGATATCTGACTTTGAGGCAGAGATAGCAAATACGAAGCTTATCGCAAAGCGGTCGGGGGTCATATCCGATCTCGTGTATCTGACGCCTGGTTCTATGGTGTCGGCGGACACGATAATATGTACGATATATTCGCCGGACGTGTTCTGGTTGCGCACCTCGACCGACGTGTCGAACACCATGCGCTACAATCAGACGGTGTCGGTCAATGTCACAAAGGAGGACACCACCTATACCGGCAGGATAATCTCCTCACCGAACGTGCTCGGTCAGCCGACCGGTCAGGTGATAATCGAGCCGCTCGACTTCGGCGGCGAGCTTGCGGCGACCTTTACCGACGCCATGAAGCGGATAACCGTCCTTGCCCCGCGCTATGAGCTGGAAAACGTGATGGTCGTTCCGCTCTCGGCGGTGGAAAATGAGGAGGGCAGCCGTTACGTGTACGTCTATGAGGACGGGGTGGCAAAAAAGAGATATGTCACCGTCGGAATGCAGGATACGACAAATATACAGATACTGGACGGGCTTGAGCTCGGTCAGACGGTCGTGTTGGGATAGGGGGGAGAACGGATATGTTTACTTTTATCCTGCGCAAGATGCTCAATAATAAGTGGATGATAATAAGCCTTCTAATCGGAAACATCCTTCTCACATCCACCGTCGCGAGCATACCTCTCTATTCGGATGCGATATTGCAGAGAATGCTCTCCAAACAGTTCGAGCAGCAGCAGGTCGAGACGAACAAGTACCCGTTTTCGACCGAGCTGAAGTTCACCTCGCTCAGCGTCAACAAGGGCTATGAGGTGACCTCGCTTCAGAACTTTGAGAACCGTATAAGCCAGATGCAGCAGGCAATCGACCTGCCGGCGTTGCACAGGATCACGATATACCAGCTCACGTCCTCACAGTGCGTGAGTGAAAACGGGCGTGCCTCAAGCCTCCAGAGCAGGATGCTCTCGATCCAGTTCATGAGTGATATCGAAAACCATATCAATATCACCCGCGGGCGGATATATTCGGATGAACTCAACGAGGACGGCGCAATAGAGGTCATCGTGAGCGAAAAGACGCTTGTCGAACAGGATCTCCTCGTCGGGGAGACGATGGTGTTCCCGCAGTTCTCGTTTTCGGACGGCTCTCCGCTGAAGATGGTGGTGGTTGGTACCTTCGAGAACAGCGAGGAGAACGACGTCTACTGGTACTACTCTCCCGCGACCTTTGCGGACAACTGCATAATGTCGCAGGATCTGTTCATGTCGCTGTTCATAGACGACTATTACGGGATGAACTTCACAGGCAAGTGGTACCTGCTCACCGACTACACCGCGCTGAAGTCGGGGGATGTGCAGAGGGTGTACGACACGAGCGTCAGTTTCAACGATAGCTTCGCGGTGTATGGGACGATGGCGTGCCGTATGAACTACCTCGACACGCTTGCGAGCTTCTCCGACTCCGCTTCACGGCTCAATACGACGCTCTGGGTGCTCCAGACCCCGATCTTCATACTGCTCGCGTTCTTTGTGTTCATGGTCTCAAAGCAGATACTTGAGCAGGAGAAGAACTCGATTGCGGTGATAAAGAGCCGTGGCGCGTCCCGCCTCCAGGTCATACTTATCTTCCTGGGTCAGAGCGCGATAATAGCCGGGGTGAGCTTCGCGGTCGGTATCCCGCTTGGCGTTCTGATATGCCGGGTGCTCGGCGCGTCGAACGGGTTCCTCGGGCTTGTGTCGAGAAGCGCGCTTCCGGTGAGCCTCAACGCGCGTGCGTTTGAGTATACCGCGATTGCGGCGGTGCTGAGCGTGCTTACAATGGTAGTCCCGGCGTTCTCATACTCGAAGGTGACTATCGTTGACCACAAGCGCTCCACGAACGCGAAGAGCAAGAGCCCGCTCTGGCAGAAGCTGTTTGTCGACGTGGTGCTGCTCGGGGTCTCGCTCTACGGTCTGTACAGCTACAACAACCAGAAGGACTACCTCTCGAGCACTGCCGCAGAGTCCGGCGCTGCGCTTGACCCGCTGCTCTTCCTCAGTTCGTCGCTCTTCATCATAGGCGCGGGACTGCTGTTTTTGCGGATATTCCCGCTGCTCATGCGGCTGATATTCAATATCGGAAAGCGCTGGTGGAGCCCCGCGGGGTATGCGTCCTTCCTCAAGATAACCCGCTCGATGGGAGAAGAGCAGTTCATAATGCTGTTCCTCGTGCTCACGCTCTCGATAGGCATATTCAACGCCAAGGCGGCGCGCACCATCAATCTCAACATGGAGGACGGTATCAGGTACGACTACGGCGCGCCGGTGGTGGTCATGGAGCAGTGGTCGGACAACTCGTCCAACGATTCCGCCGAGATGCGGATATACAAGGAGCCGGACTTCGAGAAGTACGCCCCGCTTGTCGAGCAGGGCGTGAAGATCACAAAGGTTCAGGACACCAGCAATATCACCTCCAACAACCTCAAGGGCATACGCCTGCTCGGAATAGACACGAAGGAGTTCGGCGAGATAGCGTGGTTCCGCGACGACCTCGCGCCGGAGCACTGGTACAACTACCTCAATGCGATGGCGTCCGACGCCCGGGCGGTGCTCCTTTCGATGAACTTCCATACCGAGCTCGGCTATGAGATAGGAAGCACAATATCATTCCGCAATATAAACGGCACCTACTTCAGCGGCGTCGTGTGCGGGTTTGTGGACTATTTCCCGACCTATGAGGCTACATATACCGACATCGGACGCGGCGGAGAGCCGGAGGAGAAACAGAACTACCTGATAGTCGCGAACCTTGCGCAGGTGCAGTCGGTGTTCGGCGTGATGCCGTACGAGATATGGATGGGCGCGGAGGACACCGGCGTGATATACGACTTCGCGGAGGAGAACGGGCTTCGTTTCGAGTCGTTCCTCGACGCGGACGCGGCGATAGTGGAGGAGAAGAACTCGCCGGTGCTCCAGGGCACGAACGGCGTGCTGACCGTCGGGTTCATAATAATCCTGCTCGTCTGCTTTACCGGTTTCCTCATCTACTGGATACTGTCTATCCGGTCGCGGACGCTGCAATTCGGAATATTCCGCGCGATGGGCATGTCGATGCGCAGTATACTTGCGATGCTTGCAAACGAGCAGCTCTGTATAAGCGGCATATCGATAGCGATGGGCACGCTGATAGGCTACCTTGCAAGCGAACTTTACGTGCCGCTGATACAGCTCGGCTATGCGGCGCAGGGTGCGATACCGCTCAAGGTCGCGGCGGAGGGTTCGGACTATCTGCGGCTCTTCACGATAATAGGTATAATGCTCGTTGTGTGCGTGTCGATACTGTGCAGCACCATATCGCACATTCGTATCGCTCAGGCTCTGAAGCTCGGCGAGGATTGATGCAGAATAGATGCGTCTGCGTGAGAAAGGAAAATTTTGCTGATGAGTACTAATGACAGCATTATCACGGCGCGGGGTATCAAGCGCGGCTTCCAGTCGGGCGGGGATACCTTCTGGGCGCTCGGGGGGATAGACCTCGACATTCCGCGCGGGGGGCTCACCATCCTGCGCGGGCGCTCCGGTTCGGGCAAGACGACGCTCATGAACATTCTCGGCGCGCTCGACCGTCCGACCGAGGGCACGGTAATACTCGACGGCGTGGACATCACCGCCGCAAGCGAGAGCGAGCGGGACGCGGTGCGCCGTAAAAAGATAGGTTTTATATTTCAGTCGGTGGCGCTCGTGTCGATGATGAGCGCGTATGAGAACGTGGAGTTCGGTATGCGGATATCCGGATTCCCGGCTGCGGGAAGGCGGGAGCGTGCGGAGGAGTGCCTGCACCTTGTCGGGCTCTCCTCGCGAATAAAGCACATGCCGCAGGAGCTATCGGGCGGCGAGCAGCAGCGCGTGGCGATTGCCCGCGCGATCGCGCACCGACCTGCCGTCCTGTTCGCCGACGAGCCGACGGCGGAGCTCGATACGCTCACCGGTCTCTCGGTCATAAAGACCTTCCGCGAGCTTGTTGAGCGGGAGGGAGTGACGATAGTCATGACCACGCACGACGTCGGGCTGATGGATGCGGCGGACGTGGTCTACGAGCTCTCGGACGGAATGCTCGTCGATGCGGCGGCGGGCGCGGGCGAAGGAGGTGTTCAGGCGTGAACGAGACCGGGCGTAAGAACATCATAGAGTGCGAGAACCTTGTCAAGATTTATAAGACCAAGGACCTGGAGGTGCTTGCGCTGCAAGGGTTGGAGCTCACCGTCCAGGAGGGCGAGCTCACCGCGATAATCGGAAATTCCGGCTCGGGCAAGAGCACGTTCCTGAATATGATAGGCGGGCTTGACCGCCCGAGCGCCGGGCGTCTGATAGTGGACGGGAAGGACCTGTTCAAGCTGAGTGAGCAGGAACTTGTCGAGTACAAGCGCACGACCGTCGGTTTTGTCTGGCAGAACAATGCGCGAAACCTCATCCCGTACCTCAGCGCCTGGCAGAACATACAGATGCCGATGCTCTTCGACAAGCTCACCCCGGGCGGCGGCGAGAAGCTCAAGCTCTCAACAAATCGAAAGGAGCGCGCGCTCCAGCTTCTCGAGCTCGTCGGAATGAGCCACCGCAAGGATTCAAAGCTCAGCCAGCTCTCGGGCGGCGAGCAGCAGCGCATTGCAATCGCGCTCGCGCTTGCGAATAATCCGCGGCTTCTGCTTGCCGACGAGCCGACCGGCTCGGTCGACCTCAAGACCGCAAATTACATTCTCGACGTGTTCCGCGAGCTGAACCGTGAGCTCGGCACCACAATTGTCATCGTCACCCACGACCGGATGCTCTCCAAAAAGGTGGAGCGCGTGGTCGCGATACGCGACGGAAAGACCTCAAGCGAGTTCATCGTAAAGAGCTCGATAAAGGATATTGCGAGCTTGTCGGATGTGGACGGGATAACGACGCAGGACGAGTTCGTCGTGCTCGACCGCGCGGGGCGTGTGCAGATACCTCGCGAGCTGCTCGACCGGCTCGAGCTCGGAGGCAACAAGGTCCGCATGGAGTGGAAGGACGGCAGCATAGTTATTTCCGCGCCGGAGACGGCTGCGGTCGCCGCCGCACAGGGTGCTGAAAAGTGAGTACTCTTGCGGTGGTCGGAGGGGGCGCGAGCGGGATGATGGCGGCTATAACTGCGCTTATCGCCGCCCCCGCTCTGCGCGTAGTCCTGCTCGAGCGGCTCCCGAGAACCGGCAAGAAGCTGCTCGCGACCGGGAACGGACGCTGCAACTACACAAACGAGGCTGTCACGCCCGGAAATTATCACGGCGCGGGCGACCCTGAGCTTGCCGCGTCTGTTCTTGGCAGATTCGGCGCGGAGGACACAAAGCGGTTCTTCGGGGCGCTGGGGGTGGTCCCGCGCACAGAGGAGCGCGGACGGGTGTTCCCGTACAGCGGCGCCGCCTCGTCGGTGGCGGACGCGCTTCGTTTCGAGTGTACAAGGCTTGCAGTCGAGCTCGAGTGCGGGTTCGACGTCAGGGAGATAAAACCGGCGAAGGGCGGGTTCCTGCTGCGGGACGCGGGAGGTAAGACGCTCCGCGCCGACGCCGTCGTGCTCGCCGCGGGCGGGCGCGCATCGCCGTCGCTCGGCTCGGATGGGTCGGGCTTCGAGCTTGCAAAAATGCTCGGGCACACCGTTGGAACGCTCACTCCCGCGCTCGTTCAGTTAAAGACCGAGGGAACCGAATGCCGCGCGCTCGCCGGGATAAAGGTGCGGGCGCTGGTGCGGGCGATGAACGGCGCGAATTGTGTTGCGGAGGACTTCGGGGAGCTTCTGTTCGTGGATTACGGGCTCTCCGGACCGCCGATATTCCAGCTTTCGACGCGGTTTGCGTCCGGTGAGTGCGGCGCGGTCGAGATAGATCTCTGCCCGGACATCGGCGCGTCCGAGCTTGAGCGGATGCTCACCGAGCGCCGGGACGCACTTTCACACCTCGAGTGCGGGGAGTTCTTCGGGGGATTTTTGAATAAGCGGGTGGGTAACCTCATAATGCGGCGCTGCGGTGTGGAGAAGCTGTCGCTCGCGGTGGGAAAGCTCACCGGGGCGCAGATAGCGAAGTTTGCGCGCACCATAAAGGCGCTCACATTCAATATCACCGGAAACGGCGGCTGGCAGAATGCGCAGGTCACGGCGGGGGGTGTGGACACCCGGGAGCTGTTCCCGGACACCCTGATGAGCCGGGTCTGCCCCGGTCTTTTCCTCTGCGGGGAGCTGCTCGACCTGTACGGGGACTGCGGGGGGTATAACCTCCAGTGGGCGTGGGCGAGCGGTCGCGCGGCGGGAGCCGGTGCGGCGGAGTGGCTCGCGGGATAGCGGAAGCGCCGGATTTATATTTTTATATTTTTGTATTGTTTGTGCTGTATTTAAACTTTGAAGGGAAACCCCGCGGCAGCCGCGGGGTCATGTGTTGACTTGATGAGACTTGACGGTCTGAAATTGCCGCCGTCGCACGGGCTTGCGGATATAACGCGTGCGGCGGCGAAGAAACTTGGAGTACGCCCTGCCACACTAGAGGGGCGCATAGAGATATTGCGCAAATCGCTAGACGCGCGCCGCAAGCCGGATGTACACTGGGTCGTTTCGGTGGAGGTGCACGACAGCGCGGCGTGGCAGCGGCGCGCGCCGGAGGCGGCGGTGCCGCGAATGGAGAACGCGCCGCGCGTTATCATAGTGGGCGCGGGTCCCGCCGGTTTAATGGCGGCGCTCACCCTTGCGCGCGGCGGGATACCGCCGGTTGTGGTCGAGCGCGGACGCAGGGTCGACGAACGGGTGCGCGACGTGGAGCGGTTCTGGGCAGGTGGCGAGCTGGATGTGAGTTCGAACGTACAGTTCGGCGAGGGGGGCGCGGGGGCGTTCTCCGACGGGAAGCTCACTACCGGCATACGTGACCCGAGAATACGCGGCGTCCTCCGCGACTTCGTGGACGCGGGTGCGCCGGAGGAGATACTCTGGCTTGCAAAGCCGCATGTCGGCACCGACCGGCTGCGCGGGATGGTCAAAAACCTGCGCGAGAAGATAATTTCGCTCGGAGGACGGTTCATGTTCGAGACCGCGCTCTGCGGGCTCGGGGCAGCGGACGGCGCGCTCCGTTCGGTCGAGCTGCGCACGGCGGACGGTGGGACTGTTGAACTCGCGTGCGACCGGCTCATCCTCGCGATAGGTCACAGCGCGCGGGACACGTTTGAGATGCTGCGCGGTGCGGGTGTCGCGATGCAGCCCAAGCCGTTCAGCGCGGGGGTGCGGGTGGAACACCGGCAGGAGGCAATCGACTTTGCACAGTACGCAAGAGGGCGCGGCGACCTCCCGCCCGCCGACTACAAGCTCGCCGAACACCTGCCCGACGGTCGCGGGGTGTACACCTTCTGCATGTGTCCCGGCGGTTTTGTCGTCGCGGCGGCGAGTGAGCAGGGCGGCGTGGTGACGAACGGGATGTCGTACTATGACCGCTCCGCAGAGAATGCGAACAGCGCGCTCCTGGTCTCGGTCACGCCGGAGGACTCGGCGAGGTTTGCGAGGTTCGACGGGGATCCGCTCGCGGGGGTCGAGCTGCAGCGGAGCATGGAACGTGCGGCGTTTGCCGCGGGAGGAAGGAACTGGCGTGCGCCGGCACAGCGAGTGGAGGACTTCCTTGCGGGGAGGGCGTCCGCCGCATTCGGGGAGGTCGTGCCGAGCTACCAGCCGGGGGTCACACCCGCCGCGCTCGATGACGTGCTGCCCGGGTTCGTTGCGGGGGCGCTGCGAGACGCGCTGCCGGTGTTCGGACGCAGGGTGCGCGGTTTCGACGCGCCGGACGCGGTGCTCACGGGGGTGGAGACACGCTCCTCAAG
>CALXFK010000073.1 GCA_944387575.1 uncultured Clostridia bacterium | reverse complement strand
CTGCCGCTCTTCACGTCATTGTATATCGAGATCAGGTGTGGTATGTTGAGGCTCTGGGGGCATCCCTCGGTGCAGTATCGGCAGGCGGTGCATGGGACGCGGTCAAGCATCACCTCAAGCACCCTGTCAAGGACCGCATTCGCATCCTCACCGAGCGGGCGCGGGTTTTCAAACAGCTCGAGGTTCTCCTTGAGCTGTTCGAGGCTGGACATTCCGCTCAGGACAATACGCACGCCCTCGTGCGCCTGGAGCCAACGTAGTGCCCAGGACGCCTGCGACGCGGACGGGTCGGCACTACGCAGTATCTCCGCCGCCTTTTCAGGCAGCTTCGCAAGCAGCCCCCCACGTACCGACTCCATGCTTATTATCGGAAGCCCGCGCTTTGTTAGCAGCTCATACTTCGCCTTCGCGTTCTGAAGCGACCAGTCCATGTAATTTATCTGTATCTGTACCGCTTCAAACACTCCCTCATACGCCGAGAGGAATCGCTCTATCGTCTCCGGGCTGCCGTGAGTAGAGAATGCGAGGTGCTTTATCCGACCATTCCGCTTCTCTTCAAGCAAATAGTCCACCAGACCGACCTCTTTATCCAGATAAAAGTCTATAGACGTCTCGTTGACGTTGTGCAGCAGATAGACGTCGAAATAATCCACTCCGCACTTTGAAAGCTGGGTCTCAAACAGCTCTCGCGGCGACTCAAAGTAGACCTTCTTTCCCGGAAATCCGGTGAATGCGAGCCGTCCGTCCGGCTCCTTGACAAGCATATGTCCGGGGAATTTCGACGCAAGATGCCAGCTCTCGCGCGGATAAATGGAGAGAGCACGCCCAACTATCTTCTCCGACTCTCCCTCGTGGTAGCGATAGGCGGTGTCAAAATAGTTAATTCCATGCTCATATGCGTACCGCACAAGCTCTATTGCGCGCTCCTCGTCCACAGCGCCGTCATCCCCGAGCGTCGGAAGTCGCATCGCGCCAAGACCAAGCGCCGATATCTCCCATTCAAAAAACTTCTTCATCTTCATGATTTATGTACTCTCCCCTTCCATGTATTCAAACGATTGTACAATACAATTATCCAACAATACCGCGCGCAAGTCAAGCGCCGCGCACGCCTTATTGCAAAAGGATACAAAATTTACCCGGGTACACGACCCGGGTAAATCGTTTTTATCACTGTGCCATTTCAAAGAGCTTCTCTCCGTTTGCGCCGGTGACGCTAATGCGGAAGGACATATCCGAAAGATCCGCTTCGAGCGACGCATGTCCAGCGTCAGACGTCCAGTTCACCGAGAACCGAGTTCCCGAACTCTCTGCCGAGATCTTCGCGTCCTCGCAGAACGGTGCGCAGGTCTTGCGCATACGCAGAAGCTCAAGCTGTTTCTGTACGACCGGACGCTGGGTCTCACGCTCCATCTGCTCGCGGGTGAGGTTGGTGCGGTTTATCTCCTTGTGACCGCCAGGTCCCGCGCGGCGAACCGCCTCGTGGTCGTTCTTTCCCGCAAACAGGTCGAGATACCACACCTGGGGCTTACCGGGCATAAACAGATGTATCGCCCTTGCGAGCAGCATACGCCGGTCGTCCTCGCCAAGCGCGCTGTAATAGGTCGCGTTGACCTGGTAGTAGATGTTTTTCTGCCCATGGAGGTCCTTGACGTAACCCCCGCGCGAGACAACGGTGTCTATGAGCTGCTGTATGCGCTCCTCTGGCAGAAGTCCCACGAGGTCGAGCAGCGGTATGCCGTCGTGGCAGCCGAGCATGCTCACGGTGCGCATGCCCTTCGAAACTATCTCATCTATCCATCCAGCGAGTCGGCTGCCGTCCGCACCCTCAAACGCATCAAGCACCAGTCCCGGCAGAAAGAAGTCATACACCATGTACCCCTTCGAGGCAATGAGCTCATAGGTCTTTTTCGCGTAACTCTCGTGAATCTCGGGAAGCAGCCGCAGCCCGAGCGGCTCCGCAAGCCCGCGCACCTGCTCGAGAAGCTCCCACGTCCCCGGCTCGTTGAGGAAGTTGCGCTCGCCCACCGCTTTCGGCGCATACGCAAACGCGTCGAGCCGCACTATCTGTGCGCCGTAACCGGCAAGAGCTTCGAGAACCTCGCGGTAGTAGTCCCACACGAGCGGCGAGCGGATGTTGAGGTCCATCTGACCGAGATACTTGCGGCGGCTCTCCACCACCGCGACCGCAGCGTCACGGCAGTCGGCATACTCGCCGAAGTCTATCTCGCCCGGTTTCTTTCCCTCGTCCAGCCCGGCGTTGACTATCGCCGCTATCCGTTCCGCCTTTCCGTACTGCATCCCGGCGCCGCGCACGAGGTCCTGCGCGTCGATGCGGTCGTACCGTACCTCCTGATAGAAGGTGTTCCAGTACGGAACTTCCCTCCCGTCCGGGAAACGCACCATCATTATCGGAAGCCCCGGCTTGCGGAAGAACATGTCCTTTATCAGCTCGGGACGCGGCTGGATATACCCCTCAGCCGTCATCTCGCCCTGACCATCCCAGAACTTGTTCCAGTCTATGAAAAAGTCGCAGTACTCAGACTTGTCGCCCTTTTCGAGGATGTCGAGAAACTGCCGCGAGAGCACCGACGCATGGTTCAGAATAAAATCGAGCTTCAGACTTATTCCGAGCTCGCCAAGCGCGTCGAGGTCCGCGCGGGTCGCATACAATTCGCTCAGCGAGTAATCGATTACCGAAAACCCGCGGTCGAGGTCGGTATTGAATATGCTCGGCAGAATATAAAATGACGAAAACACGTCCCGAAACTCGGGGCGGCGCAGAATATCCACTATATCGCAGAGACGCCCGCCCATGCTGTCCGGGTATGCGTTCAGCATGGGGCCTATATCCATCTTCTTCACTTCGTCTGTCCTCCGCTCTCCATCATCTGCTTGTACTCATCCCAACTCAGTATCTTACCGCTCTTTGAAACTATCAGCTTCGCGGTGTGCGCCTGCGAGGCGAGAAGCTCCTGCTCCACCTCCAGCACCACTGTCGTAAAGGCGCTGTCGGTCTTCCCATCACGTCCGCGCGCCCTGCGGTGCTCACGAGTCTCCTCCGGTGTGCTGTGCAGGTAAATCGGAATGTCTATGCCGCGCAGCTCGGCGTTGTTGCCATGCGTCCACTCTATCACGAGCACGCCGATAGACCTGAAGTCTATCTCCTCATACCACAGGTCAATGTCGGTGCGACCCATACGCTTGAGCCACATCGAATCTCCGCCGTTGCGGAAACGCCTGATTATCAGGTTCAGCTCATCGAAGTTCTGCTCGCGGGAGCTGCCGAGGAACTGCTCAAGCCCCGTCCTGCCCCCGTCCTGGTACAGCTTGAGCCACGGGTACTCCGCCTGCATCGCGGGGTCCGCGTCCTTCTCGGATATCCACAGTTCCTTGAGAACCTCGGCATTTTTGGTGCTGTATGCCTCGTTTGCTATCATGTTGTGTATTCCCTCGGTGCGGTATATCCCGAGCCGCTCCGCGTCGTTATGCACCGGAATGCGGCGCGGATAGTTGTCACCCGAGAGCGTGTACGCCCCAACACCGATTTTGTTCAGATAGTAGGTTATGAGAGAGGCTATCTCCGATTTGCCTACACCCGAGCCGCCATACACCGACACCACCGCGCGACCGCTCGCACTCGCGCTCATCGCGTCGCGAAGCAGCGGCAAAAGCGCAGGAAATATTACGGCGCTCTTCTCTATGTGCGACTGCCCTATCTCGACCTTGTCTCCGGGCATATCGCCATGCGGGATGTCTCCAATGATCTCCGGCACGCTCCATGTGCCAATCTGTTCTTCAATTGTCTTGAGAAAGTTCATTTTCCCACCTCGCAATTATTCTGTGACCGGCTTTCGCCCGACCATATTCTTTCCATAGCCCTCCTGAGGCTATGCTCTATCACCACGATATTACTTCATAACGCGGGAAAAATCCATAACAAAAATACAAACTTGCGGGTTCATCGCAATTTTCAGCTAAGTATATGCAATCATGCCCATCCGTCCAACGAGAAATGTGCATAACGCCCCACCCAAGTGAATTGCTAAACAGATAAAATGGGACCTGCGGCATAATCCGCAAGCCCCATTTACACCTCCCGCTACTCCACAGTGTGGAGGTAACACATCCCATCCTCGTACATGAGGTCGAACTCAAGCGAGACATACTTGTTAAAACCCACCTCCTGGACAATGCGGTACCGCCCTTCCGGAAAGTTTATGTATCTGTCCGGGTATACGTCGGTGACCCCGGTCATATCGCCGAGAAAGTTTATCTCATCCGGTATGATTTCCCGTTGGTAGTTGTAGTGCGCAAACGCAAGGCTGCAACGAAAGGAACTGCTCTCTCCCTCCCCAACGCCGGGACTGCCACCGAACGTCGAGAGAAGGCTGTCCAGCGTGACACAACGGTACCACTCGCCGTCCAGATACTGCTCAACCGACGGCCAGTTGTCAATATAATATCCAAGTATCGGCAGCTCGCTGTTGTTTGTCAGCTTATAGGTGAGCTCCATGCTGCCGTACTGCTCGAGGTTCCCGGG
>CALXFK010000072.1 GCA_944387575.1 uncultured Clostridia bacterium | reverse complement strand
CTATACCAGCCTCTATCATGTTGCAGTAGACCTCGTTATACGCATCATAGCCGTAGCCAATCTTGCCCGACTCCTTGATCTTCTCAAGGATGACCGAGCCGTCGACGCCAGCGTTCTCGGCTATCTGACGGATCGGATAGCTCAGTGCGTTAACGACTATCTTGACGCCGGTGCGCTCGTCGCCGTCGGTGGTCTCGAGCAGCTTCTCGACGCTGGGGATGGCGTTTACAAACACGGTGCCGCCGCCAGCAACGATACCCTCCTCAACCGCGGCGCGGGTCGCGTTGAGAGCGTCCTCGATGCGGAGCTTCTTCTCCTTCATCTCGACCTCGGTAGCAGCGCCGACCTTGATGACCGCAACGCCACCGGACAGCTTTGCAAGACGCTCCTGGAGCTTCTCACGGTCGAAGTCGCTGGTAGTGGTCTCGATGTTGGCACGGATCTGACCGATGCGGGCCTTTATCTCGTTCTGGTCGCCGGCGCCGCCGACGATGATGGTGTTCTCCTTCTGGATCTTGACCTGACGCGCACGTCCGAGCTGGTCGATAGTTGCCTCCTTGAGGTCGAAACCGAGCTCGTCGCTGATGACCTCGCCGCCGGTGAGCACAGCGATATCCTTCAGCATCTCCTTGCGGCGATCGCCGAATCCGGGCGCCTTGACGCAGACGCAGGTGAAGGTGCCGCGCAGCTTGTTGACAAGAATGGTTGCGAGAGCCTCACCCTCAACATCCTCGGCAATAATGACGAGCTTGCCGCCAGTCTTGACTACCTGCTCGAGCAGCGGCAGGATATCCTGAATATTCGATATCTTCTTGTCGGTGATGAGTATGAGAGCATCGTCGATAACGGCTTCCATCTTCTCGCTGTCGGTGACCATGTAGGGCGAAATATAGCCGCGGTCGAACTGCATTCCCTCGACGACCTCGCTGTAAGTCTCGGCGGTCTTGGACTCCTCAACGGTTATAACGCCGTCGGCGGAAACCTTCTCCATCGCCTCGGCTATCAGCTTGCCTATGAAATCATCGCCCGAAGAAACGGCCGCAACACGCGCTATGTCGCTCGAACCGCTGACCTTCTGCGAATTCTCACGTATGCTCGCTATCGTCGCCTCGACAGCCTTCGCAATGCCCTTGCGCATGACCATCGGGTTTGCGCCTGCGGCAACGTTCTTCATACCCTCGCGGATGAGCGCCTGCGCAAGCAGGGTTGCGGTGGTAGTGCCGTCGCCCGCAACATCGTTGGTCTTGGTGGCGACTTCCTTTACGAGCTGAGCTCCCATGTTCTCAAACGGATCCTCAAGCTCGATCTCTTTTGCTATCGTGACGCCGTCGTTGGTTATCAGCGGAGCACCGTACTTCTTATCAAGAACAACGTTCCTGCCCTTAGGACCGAGGGTGACCTTGACGGTGTTGGCGAGCTGGTTGACGCCGCTTTCAAGAGCACGGCGGGCGTCCTCACCATATTTAATGAGCTTAGACATAATATCTACCTCCTGTTATTACTCTACGACCGCGAGAATATCGTTCTGACGAACGATGATGTACTCCTCGCCGTCCACCTTGACTTCGGTGCCGGTGTACTTGCCGGTTATCACCTTGTCACCGACCTTGACGTGCATAACAATGTCCTTACCGTCGACATTGCCGCCAGGTCCAACTGCTACAACTTCCGCTACCTGCGGCTTCTCCTTGGCGCTACCGGCAAGAATTATTCCGCTCTTCGTAGTCTCCTCCGCCTCGACCATCTTTATGACGACGCGGTCAGCCAAAGGCTTGAGTGTCATTTTTCTTCTCCTCCCTTATTATGGTGCGCCGCCGCAAACGCTTCCCGCCGCAGCACGCGCTGAGTCTTTTCGGTGAGTTAGCACTCAAAGCCTTCGAGTGCCAACAGTGATTATTATAGCCGCGCCTACCACGTTTTTCAAGACCTTTTTGTCCAGCCATATGTTAATTTTTAATGAATTTTTCCGCCAATACGAGTTTAGCGAGCGAATACATCAAAATGCTGCCGCATTCGCGTTTTTATAGCGTTTTTCGCAGAGGCGATTCAGCGACTCGAGACAGCGAGAGGGTGCAAAAAACCGTATTCTTCTCTGTGAAAGGCGAATGAGCGCCTTCTTTGCCGGGATTATCTCGCCGTCCGCGTTTATCACACCGCTCCTGCCGCAGAGGTCAATTTCCACCCTGGTGACCGGAAGGCGCAGAACTTTTATATCATATTTTCGCGAGATCTCCTCGTACTTCCCCGCCTTATACGCCATAAGAAGCGACGCAGCACGGAGTCGGGAGGCTTTTCCTATCACTAAAAGGTCGAGCACGCCATCTGTAGGGTCGGTATCTCCCATTGGCATATACCCGCCCCCGTAGTAACGTGCCGACGCGACGCATATGAGCGCGCACTGACCCTCAAGCGTGCGACTCACTCCCGGACCCTCTATCTTTATCCGATAATCGTTGCAGAAGCTGCGCAGGAAGTTGTAGAGCGCGGAAACAGTAAATGCACAGACCGGTGTGACGCCTGGAAGCTTCGAGAAACGGTGGACGGTAGCTGCGACCCTGGCATCAAATCCAACCGAGCAGATATTTATTGCGAAATGCCCGTTAGCCTCCATGAGGTCAAATTCGCGCTCCTCGCCGTCCACGACAGCTTCTATATCCCGAAATGCGGCGCCGCCACCGTCGAAAAAGCGCAAAAAGTCGTTGCCAGTCCCACAGGCGATCTGGGAAATCGCGCAGTTGTCCGCGCCCGCGGCGCCGCACACAACCTCGTTAAGCGTGCCGTCCCCGCCGCACGCATACACCCTCCAGTCTCCGCCGCCCGCTACATACTGCCGCACAAGCTCGGTTGCGTGACCCGGGCTCTCGGTGATCCGTATGATGTACTCCTCACCGCGCCGGCGCATTACCTCTTTTATTCCGGCTGTGAGCTTGCCGGTGTTCAGCCGCTTACCAGCTGCGGGGTTTATAATGAAGAGATGCTTTTTTACCTGGTCCGACACCTCCCGAATATATAGAGCTCGCACCTCAGCGAGCCGTTGTACAGTTTGCGCCGTTTCGACGCCTGGACACTGAGCTCACGCTCGAGCTCCGGGTCGGCGGAGAGTATTGCAGCCTCCCAACCGCTTTTCAGCACCGGGCGAAGCGCTACGCCAAACTCGTGCATCAACTCGGCAGCTTCCGCCGCCTCTCCAAGACGGACGCCGTACGGTGGATTAGTCACCACCCTGCCCCGCTCAGTGTCCGCGTAAAACGCCAAAGCGTCCGACTGCTCAAAGCGCACCAGTTCCTGCACACCGGCTTTTGCAGCATTCTCCCGCGCAAGCGCGACGCAATCCGCATCTATGTCAGAACCGGCGATGTCGTACTCACCGTTGAACTCTCGCTCCGGCGCGCTCTCCCGCTCCTGCTCAAGACTGCACCGGGCCTCCTCCGACCACGCCGAGAGGTCAAACCCGCGCAAGAGCCCCGGGGCGCGGTTCTTCGCTATCAGCGCCGCCTCTATCGCTATCGTCCCAGAGCCGCAAAATGGGTCTCGAAACGCTCCCTTACCGCGATAGCGCGAGAGAAGTACCATTCCAGCCGCGAGCGTTTCACGCAGCGGAGCCTCCCCCGACAGTGCACGGTACCCCCGCTTGTGCAGCGATGCACCGCTCGTGTCTATGTGCAGCATGACCCTGTCTCGCAAAACGGTGAACCGAAGCTGATATTTGCTTCCATCCTCCGGCGCGCGAAGGTAGTGGTACCGCTCTCCAAGGCGCGCCGCTACCGCTCGTTTTATGACCGACCGACAGTCAGGCACGCTCATCAGTTTTGATGAGACGCAGTGACCACGCACCGGAAATGCCGCGTCTCGCGGCAGCCAACGCTCCCATTCTATCGCATGCGTCTGCTCAAACAGTTCTTCAAAGCTCTCCGCGCGGAACTCCCCCGCAACTATCATCACACGTTCCGCCGTCCGCAGCCAAAGATTTGCACGCGATGCCGCAGCGATGTTCCCCGAAAACAGCACGCGCCCGTTTTCCGCGCGCACCTCCTCCATCCCGAGACGGCGTAGCTCATCCGCCAGCACACCCTCGAGCCCAAACAAACAGGGCGCGCAAAGAGTTAAATTGTCCAACGTTTTTTCCTCACACTAAAATAGTTTGGTTTAATTTTCCGGCACAATAAATTAGCGAGGTTATTATAGTGCATTTGTGAGTAAAAGTAAATATTTTCTTCCCGCTTCACCGCGATTTTCACCATCCCCGTCACAATATGCAGCTCCACCCTCCGATTTCCGAACATATTGTAATATCTGCAATATTTTTCCATTCTTCGCCGGTTGGTTATTGTGATTTTTTGAATTATATGTTAAAATAGGCGCGGTGGTTGGTCTATGCTGCAAAAAAAGGATATACAGGCTCTTTTGATCATAGGCGCATTCTATCTGCTGCTTCAATGCGTCGGGATTACCTGTCCTATCAAATTTATAACAGGAGTGTCCTGTCCGGGCTGCGGTATGTCCCGCGCCTGGCTGTCGCTTTTGCGCCTGGACTTTTCAGCCGCGTACAACTTCCACCCGCTGTTTCTGCTGCCGATACCCGCGCTTGTCGTATTCCTCCTGCGCCCGAGAATGTCACAGCGCATGTTCCGCATATTTATATATGTGATGTGTGCCATGTTCATTGCCGTATACGCGCTGCGGATGTTTGACGCCACCAACACGATAGTGGTGTTCCGACCGGAGGACGGGGCGGTCTATCGCCTGCTTCAATGGCTTTGGCAGCAAGTTACATAAGAATCGAGAAGGGAGTCCTGCAAATGTTCTGTATCAATTGTGGCAAAGAGCTGCCTGACGGACAGACTGTTTGCCCCAACTGCGGCGCTCAGGTGAAGCCGTCTGCTGGCAACGCTTCTGATCCGGTCGACGCCGCGCAGCCTTCGCAACCCACCCCCGAGTCTTCGGTCAGCTCCGGCTCCGGAGCCCAGACATCTTCTTCCGCACCGGAAAGCGGAAAGATTCCCCCGTCCTATGCCCCGCCCAATCCCGGCGGAGACAACCGAAACATACTTGACCTGATAGTAAAAATCCTCGCGGGTCTTTTCGGTCTGTACTACCTCATCGTTGCTGGCAGTTCACTCATCAACACATTCCGGAGCTTCGGTTTCCTGTGGGCGGCGCGCAACTTCCTTATTTTTGTTATATTCCTGTGGATGGTGGCATCGTTTGTCATGCTAATCCTACGCCGACGTAAAGAGACCAACGACACATTGTTTGCCGCCCTCGCTCTTGGCGCCGTGGCGGAGATAGTGGTGCGGCTCATCCTCGGCATACTTATAATTCCAGTCTACCACATACCATTCGGGTACGCCTTCGGTGAACTCGTCGGAACGATCTTCGGCTGCCTCATCCGGCACGTGCTCAGCCTCGGCATCCTCTTCGGTCTGCTCTACGCCATGGGCGAGCCCCCATTCATCGGCAAGCCGTTCGACCAGACCAAGTCCGCCATAATCGGCGGCATCTCGCTCATCTTCGGAGGAAACGCCAAGTCGTCCGCTGGTCAGGGCGCCTCCGGCTATCAGCCGCAGCCCCAGCCCCAGCAGCAACAGGCTCAACCGCAGCAACAGGCTCAGCCCCAGCAGCCCCAGCAGCCCCCACAGGTACAGCCGCAGCCCCAACAGCAGTACCAGCAATATCAGCAGTACCAACCCCAGGCGAATCCTACAACTCCCGCGTGGCCGTTTGCACGTATGCCGCTCAAAACCGACCGCAGTCTCGGGATGTACATACTCC
>CALXFK010000071.1 GCA_944387575.1 uncultured Clostridia bacterium | reverse complement strand
TGTCTGAAAACAAAAAGGGCGCCAATTCGATGGCCCGTCGTGACCAACAAATTGACGCCTCAAACTTTGTGTATTCTATTGATAGAAAAATAGCGCCCTTTTTGAAAATAACCGCTTCAAAAAGGGCGCCACATGGTTCCGAATTTGCCAATCGCCGAAAAAAGGGGGTTCGAATCCCACCAGTTAGGGGGAAACAGTGGTTGGCATCTATGGAATCATCCGTGAATTTTTGAGCTGAAAAAGCCCGGAAACGGTATAGATGCCACTGGCGAAAAGCCAGTGGCATCTATACCGTTTTGATTTTATGGTGAGCCATCGGAGATTCGAACTCCGGACACCCTGCTTAAAAGGCAGGTGCTCTGCCGACTGAGCTAATGGCTCATACTGGCTGGGATGGCAGGGGTCGAACCTGCGAATGCGAGAGTCAAAGTCTCGTGCCTTACCGCTTGGCTACATCCCACTGTCAAGTATGCTCGCCTCGCGGTTGACAGGGAGACCCCGAACATACCGTGAAACGGAACGAGACCGTCCCAATGTCTGAAGGACGGCCTCGCCTGCGTTTGGGGTGGATGACCGGACTTGAACCGGCGACTTCCAGAGCCACAATCTGGCGCTCTATCCAACTGAACTACATCCACCATGCAAAGATTGGCGCGCCTGGAGAGACTCGAACTCCCGGCCCACTGCTTAGAAGGCAGTTGCTCTATCCACCTGAGCTACAGGCGCGTATGAATCGAGCAGACTACGCCCGGAACAGGCTGAGCTTCGTTTCAACCGGCGCACCGGCTGCGACCAGCCGTTGGAGCGGGTGATGGGAATCGAACCCACATATCCAGCTTGGAAGGCTGGCATTCTACCACTGAACTACACCCGCATGCTTGTGTAGTTTATCACAGAGAGGCTGTATTTGTCAACGGTGAAGAGCATTTTTTTGAAAAATTTTTCTTGGCACTTGAGGTGATACGCCGTGCCAGCTCCGGACACCGTAAAAAATGGTGCCCGGAGCCGGTAAATTTTATTTAAATAAAATCGCGTATAGTTGCAAAGTAGTCATCCGCAGTTTCGGCGCGGCGAATCATGCGAACCGACCCATCGCAGCAGAGTAGCAGCTCGGCGCTGCGGAGCTTGCCGTTATAATTGTAACCCATGCTGTGTCCGTGTGCCCCGGTATCGTGAATGATGATTAGATCACCATACTCGATTTCGGGAAGTGGGCGGTCGATGGCAAATTTGTCGTTGTTTTCACAGAGCGAGCCGGTCACATCATAGATGTGGTCGCAGGGCTTGTCCTCCTTGCCGGACACGGTTATATGGTGGTACGCGCCATACATTGCGGGACGCATAAGATTGGCGGCGCAGGCGTCCAGTCCGACGTACTCCTTATATATGTGCTTGAAGTGCAGTGCGCGTGCGACAAGGCAGCCGTAGGGTGCAAGCATGAAGCGACCGAGTTCGGTGTATATTGAGACATCGCCCATGCCCTCCGCAGCGAGGATCTCCTCGTATGCGCGGCGCACTCCTTCGCCGATGACCATTATGTCGCAGGGAGTCTCGTCGGGGCGGTAGGGAATGCCGATACCGCCGGACAGGTTGACAAAGCTGACTGCGATACCGGTCTCACGCTTAATGTCCACGGCGAGCTGGAACATCACCCGCGCAAGCAGCGGGTAATACTCATTGCTGAGCACGTTTGAGGCGAGAAATGCGTGTATCCCGAAGTGCTTTACACCGCCGTCGCGCAGGATGCGGAATGCCTCTATCATCTGGTCGCGGGTCATGCCGTATTTTGCGTCACCGGGGGTGTCCATAATGTCGTTTGTTACCTGGAAACTTCCGCCGGGGTTGAAACGGCAGCAGACCGTCTCGGGGAAGTCACCCACATTTTCGCGGAAGTACGCGAGATGGGTAAAGTCATCGAAATTGATTATTGCGCCGAGCTGCTTCGCGTAGCGGTACTCCTCGGCGGGCGTAGCGTTGGATGAGAACATTATATTTTTGCCGGTAAACCCGCACTTCTCGGATAGCTCAAGCTCAACGAGAGAGGAGCAGTCCACGCCACAGCCCTCCTCGGCGAGAATTTTAAGGATTGCGGGGGTAGGGGTGGCTTTTACTGCAAAGTATTCACGAAAGCCCGGGTTCCACGCAAAAGCGGCGTTTAGTCTGCGCGCATTTTCACGGATCCCCTTCTCGTCGTAGAGATGGAACGGTGTGGGATACTGGGCGGTTATCTGGTCCAGCTGTGACTTGGTTACAAACGGAACTTTCATCTGCGGCCTCCGAATTACAGGATATGCCAGGATATTATATATAGGCATTATATAATATATTATTCTCGAGCGAAATCTTCAATAGAAAAATTGGGAAGCATGCATATTTCAGCGTTGTAAGCGAAATAATAGGAGTGTTGCGAAAATCAATTGTAGATTTCGCCAACAAAAACTTACTTTGGAGGCTCTAAAATGGACCAGGAGAAGAATTATCAGCAGAAGCAGAATCCGAATCAGCAGGACAAGCAGAATCAGAACCAGAATCAGCAGAAGCAGAACCAGCAGGAAAACAACAAGTACAATAACAATAAATAACGAAACCGCGCCGTCAGGACCGTCCGGGTGGAACAGCTCCTCCCGGGCGGTCCTGCAATATGGGCAGAAAAGTTGACAGCGGACGCCCGGGGAGGCGTCCGCTGTCAATGGATTGGAAATGGGGGATTGTCTCCTTATTGAAAGGAGGAACTTGCCAGCACACGTTGGGGACCGTGAACCGGCAGAAGGAGAGGGGGCTCCTTGTACAGACAATCTCTTGCCGTGTACAATTATACTTTACATTCAACTTGTGGACGAACTGTGAACTTCGTATTAATATTCCGAAAACAGTTGCTCGTTCAGGCAGTCTCTATGTTTGCAGCCTCCTGGAGGTTGAGGTACTCGATGCCCATTTCACGAAGGCGGTACTTGAGTATCTTGCCGGCGGCGTTCATCGGGAACTCCTTGACAAACATTACGTAATGCGGAGCTTTGAACCGGGAAAGCCCCTGCTTGACGTAGTCGATAAGTTCAGCTTCGGTGGCTTCTGCGCCCTCGGCAAGCACGACACATGCCATGACCTCTTCGCCGTACTTCTTGTCCGGCACGCCAACGACCTGAACGTCGCTGACCTTGGGGTTGGTGTAGAGGTACTCCTCTATCTCGCGGGGGTAGATGTTCTCGCCGCCGCGGATTATCATATCCTTGAGGCGTCCGGTGATTTTGAAGTAGCCGTTGTCATCCTCGGTGCCGATGTCGCCGGAATGGAGCCAGCCGTCCGGAGTGATGGCGAGTGCGGTCGCCTCAGGCATGTTGTAGTAGCCGAGCATGATGTTGTAACCGCGCGCCATGAGCTCGCCGGGGACCCCGTGCGGGCACTCCTCGCCGGTGTCCGGGTCAACTACCTTGACCTCGCAGTGCGGCATACGCTTGCCGACGGTGGTGACACGAAGCTCGATGGGGTCGGTGGTGGCGGACATGGTCATTGCAGGGGAGGCTTCGGTGAGTCCGTAGGTTATGCATATTTCGGGCATGTGCATGTCGCGGATGACCTGCTCCATGACCTTTATCGGGCAGGGAGAACCAGCCATGATCCCGGTGCGCATGGTGGAGAAATCGAAGTTCTTGAACTCGGGGTGCTCAAGCATGCCAATGTACATCGTGGGCACGCCGTGGAACGCGGTGCAGCGCTCCATCTGGATTGCCTGCATGACGGTGAGCGGGTTGTATATAGGGACGCCAACCATCGTCGAGCCGTGAGTGAAGCAGGCTGTGATGGCGAGCACCATGCCGAAGCAGTGGAAGAACGGGACGACGATGCACAGCCTGTCCTTCTCCGTAAACGCCATGCGGTCGCCGATTGCCTTGCCGTTGTTGACGATGTTGTAGTTTGTGAGCATGACGCCCTTCGGGAACCCGGTGGTGCCGGAGGTGTACTGCATGTTGGTAACGTCGTGGATATCGATGGACGCCTGTACCGCGGCGCGCTCCTCTTCCGAGACCGATTCCGCCATCGTGTAAAGGTCCTCAAAATTGTACATACCGGGCAGCATGTCCTCGCGGTCGCCCACGTATACGACGTTCTTGAGGCGGGGAAGGGTCGCAGAGTTGATCTCACCCGGCTTGCAAGTCATTATCTCGGGGCAGATTGCACGGAGATGCTCAATATAGTTCGAGTCCTTGAAGCTCTTTATCATTACGAGGGTAGTGGAGTCGGACTGGTCGAGCAAGTACTCGAGCTCGAACTGCTTGTATGCGGTGTTGACGGTGACGAGTACTGCGCCGATCTTCTCGGTGGCGAAGAGAGTGAGCACCCACTCCGCGACATTGGTAGCCCAGATGGCGACATGGTCGCCCTTCTTGACGCCCATCGCCATGAAGCCGCGCGCAAGGATGTTCGCGTCGCGCTGAAGCTCGGCATATGTCCAGCGCCTACCCTCGTGCGGATACACGAGTGCGTCGTTATCCGGGTATTTCCATGCTATTTCGTCAAACATGCCTGCCATTGTTTTTTCGAGAAGGGGTACGTCGGTCGGTCCGATATGTGGATTCTTTATTGTGTCTGCCATGTCTGTCCTCCATAAAACTTGCTGGAACTGAAATAAAATAAGAGCGTTCCGTCTCACCAGAGACGAAACGCTCGTACGTTCCGCGATACCACTCTGCTTGCGGCAAAACTGCCGCCGCTCTGTGGATGCAATGCACTTCCGTAAGTCGGGATGCAAACACATCCGCTCCCCTGTAACGGTGGGAATCCGCGCTCGCTAACAGCACTGCTGCTTCACTTGCGAGGCTCAGAAGCGAGCTTCCCCGATTTTGTGCACCGCCTTTCACCGACCGGCGGCTCTCTGAAGCATTATACCGAGTACTGTTCTCCGTCATTGCCAATTGCATTTTAAGTTTGAAAAAATCTTACCACACCCGCAAAGCTACTGTCAATAGTCAAATTTCTCTAAGAATAAAGCTCGCGTCAAAGCGAATCTTGCCGTCTCCACCAATACCGCAGATTAGGCTCTCATCCTCGTGTGTACCGCTATACAGTGAGAGTCGGTCGCCAGCACGGCACTCGGCGTGGTAGTTTATCTGGCAGGTCCCCGCATACAGACCACCTCGTTCGAGGGTTAGGGCGTCGCAGCATATGTCTGTGTAGCGCGCACTGTGAAGGTGTCCGTTCATGTCGATGTCGCTGTAACGGACGGTGTGCAGATACGGCTCCCCGCTGCGCTCGGGGCGCAGCAGACGACCAGGGGTCGGGAAGCGGGGTGCCCCCGCAGTCTTCAGGTCGATGACGCCGTCAAGGACGGACGGACGCATTATTTTGCGATTCTCGGCGCTTGCAAGGCACCACAGCGACACCGCGCGCCCGACGAGCTCGCCGTCCCTGTATATCTCCGCCTCACGCTGAAATCCGGCGCTGTGAGGGTCGGCGCCCCAGGTCGCAATCTCCAGTTCGCCTTTGCAGCGCAGCGGAGCTGAGAGCTCACATCGCATCCGTATCAGCACCCAGAACGCTCCGGCACGGCGGTATACCTCGTCTGACGACGCGCCCACCGTTTCGAGGTGGCGCGTGGCTGCAGTGATAATGTATCCCTGGATAGCGCTCATGCGTACGAGCCCGTTTATGTCGCTTTCGGATGGGGATACCGGTATAGTCATGCGGAACTCTCGCCGCTTTTCATCATATATAGACCCGGTCATTTTACACCGCCCGCGAACCGCGCAAGTACCGCGAGAACAAGTTTCTCGGTCCTCTCAAGCGACGGAAGGTATAGCGCCTCCTCAGGGGTGTGACAGCCGGTAAGCGTCGGACCTATCGCGACTGCATCAAGTCCTTCCAGTCTCTTTGCGAATATGCCGCATTCGAGTCCGGCGTGAAGCGCCTCTATGCGGAGCTCGCTTCCAAACAGCCTGCGGTACTCTTCGCTCATGACATCCCGCAGCTCACTTGTTTCGGCATAGCTCCAACCCGGATACTCCGACCCACTCTCGCAATCGAATATCAGTGTGTCTGCCAGGGTTTCTATCTCGTCGGTCATGACCCGCATCATGCGCTCGTCGCTGCTTCGAAGGGATATGACCATGTATATACCACTACGGTCCACTCCGACGACGCCGACGTTCTCGGAGGACACCACAAATCCACCTGCCTCGCTGTTGCGGGTGCGTACGCCGGTGGGTGCAAGTGTGATGAGTCGCTCAAAGAGATCAGCGGTGAGGTCGTCCGGACAGAGGTACTCCCCCTGTGGCAGATTATTAAAGGTGAAATTAAGACCCGGCTCGGAAGAAGCAAGCTCGTGCTGTGTCCTGTCTGCCCACTCCCGGAGTGACACGAGCGCGGCGTCGCGTGCGGCGTCGTCTCGGTAAACAAGGGTGACGCTAGCCTTGCGCGGAATGGCATTATCCGCCTCGCCGCCCCATATGTCGCAGAGACGCCCACCGCGGGCGGGGGTACCGGTGAGCTCACCCGCGAGCTTTATCGCGTTTATGCGGTCAAATCCAATTTCCATGCCGGAGTGACCGCCGCGTAGCCCGTCTATGTCGACGATAACCGCGCAGCCGGAAGTTTTTTCGTACGCGAACTTCCGGCTGAGCCGCATACGCTTGCCGCCGGCGCAGCTCACGGTCGCGACGCCGTCCTCCTCGCTGTCGAGGTTTATCATGCGCCTACCCGAAATCAGCGATGCATCGATACCCTGGGCGCCGGTGAGCCCGGTCTCCTCCTGCGTCGTGAACACGCACTCGAGCGGAGGGTGTACGACGTCGGACGAGTCGAGTATGGCGAGCATAAGTGCGACTGCTGCGCCGTTGTCCGCACCGAGGGTGGTGCCGTCGGCGCGAAGCCAGTCTCCATCTCGAACTGGCAAAACGCCGTCCCGCTCAGCACGGCGGGAGGAACCGGGTGCAGAGGCGCAGACCATGTCGGTGTGTCCCTGAAGAATGACCGGATCACCGGATGCGCCGGGCGACGCCGGTTTTTTGATTATGACATTACAGAGGCTGTCCGAGTAGTGCTCAAGCCCGCGCTCTTTCGCAAACTTGCAGAGCCACTCGCACACCCTCTGCTCATCTCCCGAGCGGCGCGGTATGCCGCACAGCTCATAGAACCAGTGAAGTACGTCCATAACGTCTCCTGTATATAAAATTTTGAATTTGACGGTCAGAAGTGTTTTGCGCCATTCTCCGCCATTTTTGTAAGAAGCGAAAGCGCAGCGAGACAGTCGTTTTCATTCATACCTTCGGTGAGATATGCGGACCACTCTATAATGTACGCTCGGATCACAGGCAGGATCTTCTGCCCCTCTTCGGTGAGAAACAGGTTGTACTGGCGGCGGTCGTTGTGGTCGATCTCCCGGCGTATGTATCCGAGCTCCTCGAGCCGTTTAGCGCTGCGCGCTACGTTTCCCTTGTCCATATAGAAGTGGTTTACGAGGAAGTCCTGGCTTGCACCAGGGTTGTGGTCGAGTGCGGTGAGGAACATATACATGGAGCCGCCGAGACCGTATTCCCGCAGCCGTTCGCCCATGAATCTCTTGCGCATACGGTTGAGGTGAACTATGAGGCGGGACAGCTGTCTGGAAAATTCGACGTTCTGTTTATCCATGTCTGTCAAATCCTTTCGCGGTAAACTTAGGTAAAACGTCTGCCAGATGTGGATTGCCCACTCTGTAACAAAAGTATGCAGCAAAAAAGTCTATTTGTCAACTTGTTTTACCGCTCTCTTCCGGTTTCTGAAAAAAGACGTGTTTTCTCGTTGACATACGCCGGATATGGGGAAGCATATTATTAGAGACCGTGTACTGTAAAGTTATGACCGGGGTTGAACGGAGGTAACCTATATGCCGAAAGAGAGCCGGACGGAACGACACACCGAGCGGGTGGGAGTGTATGTGTTTATAACCTTTGCGGCGCTTGCGTTGTCACTTTTAATGGTGCTACTGACAAACTGTGATGAGCGTCCTGCTGTGTCCACGCCGGACGGAGGAAGCCCGCGCCCGCAGCAGACCACACTGTACGGCGAACAGGACGGAGAAGACGGAAAAGATGGGAACATACAACAGTCTGCGGAGCCTCAGGCGCAGGGCGAGAGAAATGAGTACACCGTAGAACTCACCGACGAACAGGCAAGCTCGCTTACCGCAATGGCGCTGCACGACTACGCCCAGGATACCGCTGCGCGCTTTATTTCGCCGGATACTCTCGAGATAACCGCAAATATCGTTCGTGACAGTCTGCTCGAGCTCATCGAAAACGGGGGCGGTGCGGCGGCGACCGCCGCGCGCGGTCTGCTGCCTGAGAGTTTCGAGGCAAAGGTCAGCGTAGAGCTCTCGGCGGAGGATGGTGAACTTCGAATAAAAATAACCGGCGCGGAGGCATTTGGTATCGATATTGCGGATTATCTGCCTGCCGGAGTGGAGGGAAAACTGAACGACGTCATCCGCGAGACTCTGCCCGATTCGGCGATCGTACGCTCGGTCGAGGTAAGCGACGGCGCGGCGCGAGTAACGGTGGAACTGTAAAATAAAGCTCTTTACAGTCTTGACAAACGAGCGAAGGAGTGGTATAGTATCACAGGAGTAAAGTTCACGGCTTCACAGATGCTTTGGAGGAAGGGCTGCGGCGTATATGAAGAACAAGTCGTTAGAAATGGTCATGCTCTATGATTTTTACGGCGCAACTCTCACCGAGAAGCAGAGCCGGTTTTTCGATCTATATTACAATGAGGATTTGTCGCTGTCCGAGATAGCGGAAAATGAGAACATCACGCGGCAGGGCGTGCGCGATGCGATTCTTCGCGCGGAGAACATTTTGCGCGACATGGAGGCGAAGCTTGGTCTGTATGCCAGGTATGGCAGCATATGTGACGGACTCGAGAAGATCGCTGAGCTTGCGCAGGAGATAAAGCGTGTAAATTCTGAGAAGTTTCTGTCCGGGGAGATCGACGACCTCGCGCGGGAGATAACGAGTCTCACCCTCGATTTGCGCGAGGGGGACGTGATGTTTGGAGTTGGAGAGTGACCGATGGCATTTGAGAGCCTCACCGAGAAGCTGAATGCTGCGTTCAAGAAGCTTCGCGGCAAAGGAAGGCTTACCGAAAAGGACATAAAAGAGTCGATGCGCGAGATCCGGCTGACGTTGCTTGAGGCGGACGTGAGCTACCGTGTGGTCAAGGATTTCGTGGCGAGGGTAAGCGAGCGCGCGGTTGGGCAGGACGTGCTTGAGAGCCTGACCCCTGCGCAGATGATAGTTAAGATAGTCAATGAGGAGCTGATCTCGCTGATGGGAAGCGAGGTCGCCTCGCTTGATTTTTCGTCCCGCCCGCCGACGGTAATAATGCTCTGCGGACTTCAGGGCGCGGGTAAGACGACCGGCGGAGCAAAACTCGCCGCATATATCAAGAAGAACATGTCGCGGCGACCGTTGCTCGTTGCGTGCGACGTTTACCGTCCGGCGGCTATCAAGCAGCTCCAGGTGGTGGGCGAGCAGGTAGGGATACCGGTGTTCGAACAGGGTCAGGGCGACCCGGTGGCGATCGCGAAAGCGGCGCTTAGACATGCCGCAGATTACGGCAACGACGTTGTGATGATAGATACCGCGGGACGTCTCAGTATCGATGAGGTGCTCATGGATGAGCTCAAACGGCTGAAAAGTGAGTTGAATCCCCGCGAGATATTGCTCGTCGTCGACGCAATGACCGGTCAGGACGCCGTGAATACTGCGGAGGCATTCAACAATGCACTTGATATAACCGGTGTCATGCTCACAAAGCTGGACGGCGATGCGCGTGGAGGCGCGGCGCTGTCTGTACGGGCGGTGACCGGTAAGCCGATAAAGTTTGCGGGCATTGGTGAGAAGCTTGACCAGATAGAGCCGTTCTACCCCGACCGTATGGCGAGTCGTATCCTCGGCATGGGCGATGTGCTCACACTTATAGAGAAAGCTGAGCAGGCACTCGATGAGAAAAAAGCCGCCGAGCTCGAGGAGAAGCTTCGTAAAAACCGGTTCACGCTAACCGATTTTCTCGAGCAGATAGCGCAGCTGAAGAAGATGGGGTCGATGGCGGATCTCATCGGAATGATCCCTGGCATCGACGCAAAGGCACTCAAGGGAGCGACTATCGACGAGAAGGCGATGCCGCGAATAGAGGCGATAATCCTTTCGATGACTCCGCAGGAGCGGGAGAACCCGTCGATACTCGGTGCGAGCCGCAAGCGGCGGATAGCTGCAGGGTGCGGGCAGCGAGTTGAGGATATAAACCGGATGCTCAAACAGTTTGAGCAGATGCAGAAGATGGTAAAGCAGATGAACTCGCCAAAGATGCGCAAAGCCATGCGTAGAGGCGCAAGGCGGGGAGGAAAGTTCCCGTTCGGGATGTAAAAATGTTGTTTACAGGCTTTATACCGGCTCGTATGCAGCGGGGACAAGCCGTAACATATAATTTATTGGAGGCAATTAGTAATGGTAAAAATCAGGCTTCGCAGAGTGGGCGCAAAGAAGGCGCCGTTTTATCGTGTCGTCGTTGCGGACAGCCGCTATCCGCGCGACGGTCGTTTCATCGAGGAGATAGGGACCTATAACCCGATGACCGATCCTTCTGAGATCAAGATAGACGCTGACAGCGCTAAGAAGTGGCTCGCCAACGGCGCTCAGCCGACTGACACTGTCCGTGTGCTTCTCAAGAAGTCCGGCATAATAGAAGGCTGATGAAAGAGCTGCTCATCTACATCGCGAGGAGCATGGTTGACAAGCCCGACGAAGTCAGTGTGACCGAGGTCGAAAAGGAGGACGAGTTGGTGCTCGAGCTCCGGGTCGCGCCAGGTGACATGGGCAAGATAATCGGGCGTCAGGGTCGCACCTCGAAAGAGATACGCGCAATTATCAAGGCGGCAAGCGCGTCCGAGCCCCGCAGGGTTTCGGTCGATATAGTTGACTAAAATTGAAGACCGCCGCGTGGAGTGCCCATGCGGCGGTTTTCCGGCATTTTTGCCCAGGAGGGGACAATGAAGCAGAAACTTGAGGCGGGACAGATCGTAAACACGCACGGGGTGCGCGGAGCAGTGCGCATAAAGCCGTGGTGCGACAGTGCGGAGTTTCTCACCCAGCTCCGCCGCTTTTTTATAGACGGACAGGAACATGCAGTGAGGAGCTCGTCGGTGCACAAGGGAATGCTGCTCTGTGAGCTCGATGGGGTAGATACGCTCGAAAAGGCAATCGCCCTCAAGGGAAAGACGGTTTGGCTCGACCGCTCGGACGTTGAACTGGAGGATGGTCGGTTCTTCGTGCAGGACCTTCTCGGTCTGAAAGTGATAGACGAAAAACGCGGTTCGCTCGGCTCGCTTGTGGATGTGTTGAACCTCCCGGCAAGTGACGTGTATTTGGTGCGCGCCGAGGATGGGCGCGAGTGGATGATTCCGGTGGTCGACGAGTTTGTGCGGAGTATCGACCCGGAGGCAGGGGAGATTCGCGTGTCGCTGATTGAGGGGATGGAGAGCAAATGAGAATAGACATCATGACCCTTTTCCCCGATGCGGTCGCCACAATGCTCAATTCTAGCATAATTGGTCGCGCGCTAGACCGTGGGTACGCCTCCGCCTATTGCCACGACATACGCGACTACACCCTCAACCGGCAGAAACAGGTGGACGATTACCCGTACGGCGGGGGAGAGGGTGTTGTTATCCAGGCGGATCCGCTCTACAACTGCTGGCGCGCGGTGTGCGATATGGGCGCCGGAGAGGCGCGCACGATATATATGACCCCGCAGGGACGCCCATTCAGGCAGGAGGATGCGCGCAGGCTTGCGCAGTACGGCAGGCTTATACTCGTGTGCGGGCACTACGAGGGGATAGACGAGCGGTTTATCGAAGAGTGCGTGGACGAGGAGATATCGATGGGCGATTTTGTGCTGACCGGCGGGGAGCTTCCCGCGCTCGCGGTCTGCGACGCGGTGCTCCGGCTGCTGCCTGGTGTGCTTGCGGGAGAGGCAAGTTACACTGGTGAGAGCCACTGGGACGGACTGCTCGAGTACCCGCAGTACTCCCGCCCTGAGAGTTGGCACGGTCGGGATGTGCCCGAGGTTCTGTTGAGCGGAGACCACAGAC
>CALXFK010000070.1 GCA_944387575.1 uncultured Clostridia bacterium | reverse complement strand
ACATATAGTCGGTGTTGATTAGGACGAGGGTCCACCCGTTCCCATTCCGAACACGGAAGTTAAGCTCGTTTCTGCCGAAAATACTTGTCTGGACACGGACCGGTAAGATAGGTAACGCCGACACTGAAGAGGACGCTTTCTGGCGTCCTCTTTTACGTTTTAGAGCTTTCTCTTAATGATAAGGTAAGCCTGGAAGTTTGTTATAGAATTTGGATACTGATCTGTAATTGCTGTCTCCGAAGCAGAACAGAAATATGCTATAATATAGTTGCAATTTGGATCTTCTCACCGGGCTTTTCGTCTAGAGGAATAGGACTACAATTTCATGAGGAGGTAATTGGCATGAGGAAAAGCACAGCATTGGTTTTGACTCTGGTCTGCGTCTTTGTATTTGCAGGCTGCAGCAATAAAACGGTCAATATTGATTTGCCTTTTGAGGTTGATGATGTTGAGAATATAGAGATGTATCACTTCGTTGGAGCACCTGTGTCAGCAGAAAAGAAAGTTGTTGTTGCGGAAGAAACTATAAAAACTTTGTATGATATGTTCGAGGAGTTGACCTTGGAGAACAAAGAGGTTGAAGAGACTGCGGGAGCAGAGATAACCAGTTTTAGATTCAATCTTTCTGATGGAACAAGTTATGAATTGATTTACGGCTGCTATGGAGTAAAGACTGGCAATTTAAAATCCTCCACGGGAGATTTTATATATTTTACAAGTGCAGACATTGGCTCCTATTGGAACAATACGGATATTGAAGCAGTTCCTGTTGAACAAAATGAGTTGCCGTAGTATAACAACTAATTTTAATACGCCGAACCGAATAGCATACCGACTGGAGTAAGGTTGAAATATACCTTACTTTTTTTGTTCTCAAATGGGTAGCTGCAATAAAAATGTTAATTGAAGTTTGCGAATATTGCATATTTTACTTTTCTAAGAGAATATATAATTTTATAAATTCGGCATTCGGTAAAGTTAAGTACAGTATTTGCAAGGAATAGTTAGTATTATACTACATAGAAATACTTGAAAATATAGTAGCGGTGTAATAAAAATTTTCTTTATTTGCGCTAAAACGCTTGAAATTGCCCCCGGCTTCCATTATCATATAGATGAGGGGGAATAAACATATGAGAAATCGCAGAGACCTCACGCAGGGCAATGCTTTTGCGCAGATCATGAGCTTCTCACTTACATTGTTTTGTGGAAGCATTTTTCAGCAGATGTATAGCACTGTTGATACCGCAGTCGTTGGTCGATACGTTGGCACGGACCAATTGGCGGCGGTCGGTGCGACGGGTTCACTATCGTTCTTTATTTTAGGATTTGTTTTCGGACTGACCGGAGGATACAGTATTTTGGCGTCCCATGCTTATGGCGCAAAGGATATGGACCGGGTGCGGAAGGTCATCGGCAATACAATTGTGCTCAGCGTGATTATCATTCTGATTTTTACGCCGCTTGCGCTTATTCTGACGCGACCCATGTTGCAGCTTATGGACACGCCGGATAATATAATGGACGATGCCGCGCTTTACATATCCATTGTTTTTGGCGGGTATGCCTGCACGATGCTGTATAATGTTATGGCTTCGCTGCTGCGGGCGTTTGGCGATACCCGAACCCCGCTGTTTTTCCTTATCCTGTCGAGCATTATAAACATTGTTCTCGATATTGCCTTTGTGGTGCTGCTGCATTGGGACGTGGCGGGTGTTGCCATTGCAACGCTTATCGCGCAGCTTGTTTCGGGCGGTCTGTGCGTAGTCTATGCTACACGGAAATACGAGGTCTTCCGGCTGAAAATTGTGGACGTGAAGCCGGATTGGCAGATAATCAAGGATATGCTCCGACTGGGCATACCGATGGCATTACAGTCCTCGCTTACGGCGGTGGGCATGGTGGTAATGCAGGCGTCTATTAACGACTTTGGTTCAAATATAATCGCAAGCTATACTGCTGCACATAAGGTTGAAGCGCTGGTGGGAATGCTTGCCATGACCCTTGGAACCACCGCAGCAACCTTCGTCGGACAGAATTATGGCGCGAAAAATTATGACCGGATGTTTAAGGGAGTCCGCATCAATGTAATTTTGGCGACTGTATATGCGGTGGTCTCGGCGTTGATCTGTTTCCTTGCGGGACGCCAGATTTTGATGATTTTTGTGGATGTATCCGAACCGGGGGCAGAGGAAATTCTTGACGCGGGGATGACGTATCTCAAGACGTTTTCAGTCTTCCTCTGGCCGTACAATGCCTTAATGGTTTTTCGCAGCGCGTTGCAGGGCATGGGTCGCAGCATTTACACGATGGTTGGCGGCACGATGGAGTGTATCATGCGCATCGCCGTTTGTCTGACCCTGCCGGCGGTGTTGGGATACCTGGGCTGCTGCCTGGCGGGACCCGCCGCCTGGGTTGGCGCAATGATCCCGTTGTTAATTGCGTATTTTTATGAAAAGAACAAGCTGCTCAGAACGGTGTCGGGTAATATGAAGGAGCTGCATGAGGCGCACGGTTTTCATTCCGTCGAAAAAGTCCGGCAATAGCCGGGGCTTTTCCCCGTTTCTGCGGTACGATGGAGCGGGAGGAAAGAGGAGCTTAAACAGAATTGAGCAGAGAGCAGATTTTGAGGTCATGAACGCGGAAAATCACGGTTTTACACAAAAAGGACGCCGGCAGGCGTCCTTTTTCGCTTTATCGCTCTGTATTTTCAGGGAACCCGCCGTGCCGCGCCGTCGTACCGGATGGGTGGCGCACTGCGTTCGTGAAACCGGTTTTCTGCTGCATATGTTGAATCAGGCGGACGGCGCTAAAGCCTCTCGCACACGGCGACGCCGGGGTGGCATTCGTGTTTTGACTCGCGGGATTTGCATTAAACCGCTCATGCAACCGTCGGTTGACAGATTGAATGGCGGGGATTAGTGGCGCGCAACCGGGAAATCTGGTAAAATCTCTACATAACCGTAAATACGCAGGGAGGATGTGAATGTGATGTTCGCAGATAAATTGATACTGCTACGGAAGAAGGCTGGATGGACGCAGGAGGAGCTCGCGGAACGGATGGGGGTGACGCGGCAGTCGGTCTCGAAGTGGGAGGGGGCACAGTCGGTTCCCGACCTCGAAAAAATAGTGCGGTTAGCCGAACTCTTCGGCGTGAGTACCGACTACCTGCTGAAAGATGAGATAGCAGGTGAGGATACGGCGGCGCGGACTGCGCCAGGCGTTGTGGGCGGAGTGCGCCGGCGGGTGACTGTGGAGGAGGCAAACGCATTCCTCGCCGCAAAAGCGAGCGCCGCGAAGGCGGCGGCAACGGCAGTGTTCCTGTGCTGTATCTCACCGGTGTGCCTGCTTATATTGTCGGCGGTAAGCGAGTTGACAGACACTGGGCTCACCGACACTGCGGCTGGCGGAATTGGAATGATTGTGATGCTTCTTTTTGTTGCCGCCGCCGTCGCAAAATTTGTCTCGAGCGCCGGAAAAACAGCCCCGTTCTCCTACCTGGACGGAGAGTTTGAGACCGAGTACGCGGTCAGCGAAATGGCGAGGGAGCGGATGGTGCGGTTCAGACAGAAATACATGCGTGAGAATGTCACCGGAGCGATGCTCTGCGTTCTGTCTCTGGTTCCAATGTTTATCGGGTTGCTTTTTGCGCCGGAAAACGAGCTTCTCGTCGTGGTTCTGCTGTCGCTAATGTTCGTGATTGCGGGAGGCGGAGCGTTCCTGTTCGTGCATGCCGGGATGGTGCGCGGAAGTTTCCTAAAACTGCTGCGCGAGAGTGCCCGGTAGCAGCTATGCCGTCGGGACGGGGCGGGCGCGCCGCCGTTCAGCCCTCGACGTCAAACTCGGCGTGGAGAGTTATGGTGTCGTAGTCCCAGTCCCCGGTCGCCCTGAAATCGACGGTTTTCACCACACGGTAATGCCCTGTCTCCAGCTCGCCGTACAGCGAAGACCAGTCTACTTCCTTTTCGGTTGTGCCGTCCATTTCGATGGAATATGCGATGGCAATCCATGCAGTCGGCTCGGAGGACAGGGTCTCGACCGCCGTCCAGGCGTCGTCCTCGAACCGCTCTAACGAGTAGTCGGCGCCGGTAAAGAGCTCGCGCGTCGGACTGTCGCCCGATTGCGTGAAAACCAATGTCAAGCCCGAGCTTGTCACGTCTTTGGCGCTCAGTGTCAGCCCGATTTCGTTTTCCGCCTGCGTGGTCTCTTTAATTTTTGGTATTTCACTGCTGCCGGCGCCGGACGTACCGCCGTCATCTGAAGTTTTGCCGCATCCCGTCAGTCCAAACAGATAGAAAAGCAACAGAACGAATGCTGATATCCTTTTCACGTTTATTCCCCCGTTTCATGTTTTGTCACCTGTATAGACGAATGCTTTTTCTAAATGTTCCCATTTATTGCCGGTAACAAAAGGTTATGTCCGCTTGAGGAACGGCGGCGGGAATAAAAAAGAGGTACGCAGTCCTATTGAAGGACGGCGTACCTCTTTAGTTGTACATTTAACGATACCGGCTACGCGGCGGTTTCAAACATGCGCCACTGACCGTCTGCGTCGGCGTATCGAACGAACATAGCCTCGCAGATGGCGCGGTATGGTATCACGTAAACAAGTCCTACGCCGAAGGTGGCGAGGGCTATTATATACCACGGTATAAACGAGAGGTTGAAAAGAAAGTATTCAAATAGGCGTCCGCGCATCATTTCGGAGCTGTCACGCATCGCCCTGCGCACCCCGGTGCCGTCCTGTGCGAGCAGAAACGGTACTGCAACGTAGCGCGCTACAAATATTTCGGAGAGCATGTAGCCGATTAGCAGAAGACCCGCGCCGAGAGACAGCCGCGCAGAGATATATGGGCTGGTCTGCGGAGCGAGGAGACCCGCAAGCAGCAGCGCAATGCCGGGAACAAAACACACTATCCTGGCGGCGAGTCGTACAAGCGTGACCGCGAACCAGTATCGCAGTGCGCACAGGAGCCGTGACGGGTCAAGAAACCAGGAGAAGTTGTGCTGTGCGGCAGGAAGCTCACCAGGGGGAGCGCTTCGGTATAGTTTTCGTTCAGCTGCGAGTGCCTCGGGCGCGCTGCGCGGCAGGAAAAACGCGGCTATGCACATCACAAGTGGTCCGTACATCAGACCCTTCAAAAGAAGCTGCAACAGGTATGAGACTGCAAAGAGAAAAAAGTGTCCGTAAACATAGTCGCTGAACTCGCCGAGCGTCTCGAGTCCGGACAGGTCGGGCGTGAGCGCGCCGGTCGCGACGTATGTTCCTGCCACAATGAGCGATGCGGGCGCGGTGAAGCGCAGTAGATGCTGCCACCGCTCGGACAGCGCATCCCGCGCGACATACTTTATTGACTGACGTGCGTCCGATCTGATACTCATGCCGTCTCCTTTCAGTTTGCTGGATGTTACTATGTTAAAGTGTTTAAATTTGCAAATCCATAATACACCATACGTGGCAAATGTGAAAGCCTTTTGGCATACAAAGTTTAAATAATATTGTGTTTTGCGCCTTATTAAATGTCCTCAGTAATTTAATGAGGTATATTTTTTTCTGCCTCCGTCTCGTTTATCCAAACCGGGCGGCAGTCGTAAAGATGACCGCGACGAATGTGCTCAAGCTCGTGCGCTATCGCCTTCATGCACTGCTCGCGGTCGAGCCGCGAGTTGTAGTAGACGTCGAAGGTGCCGTCGCGATTTGGCAAAACGCATCCATGGACCGCGACCGGAAGCGGAATACCGCGAATGTTGGCGTCAACGATCTCTCTCATAGCCCCTCCTTAATCCTGCTCCACCTCCCGCAGCGCTTCAATTATTTTTACCGCCCGCTCAACGTCGCTGCGGGTGGCGTTCCGCGCAAGGGAGAAGAGCATCCTGCACTCCTGGCGGTTTTTCAACATCTCGAGAAATTCCTCCATCTCCTCCTCTTCCCTGGATGTATCCGCCGCATCCGGACTTCCATCCGGCGCCTGAACTGAATCCCCGCCGCGCAGAAGATAGTCTACCGTGACACCGAAGTATGCCGCAATGCGCTCGAGCACATCTCCGCGCGGCGTGAACCCCTCCTGCTTCCAGCGGGTGACCGCGGCGCGACTTATGCCTATTTCTCCTGCGGCGCGCCCCGGGCGTATGCCCCGTCTGTTGCACAGCTCTGCAAACGTTGTGTAAAACATATTATTTTCTCCCTCCGGATTTGTTCACTATGACGAATTTACAAAGGTGTACAAAATGCTGTTGACTTGTTTATAAAATTAAACTATAATCAACTCACAGTTGATGTGGCTAAACACACGTTGTTGTAGTTTAACCGTACCACATTGGAGCCGCAAAGTCAACAGGAAATTGTCCGAAAGGGAAAAGAACTGTGGCTGTTGCTGACGAAAACGATTATAGCGAGGGGGAGGTACGATATAACGGACTGGGATGCAGTAGATGAACGGATCGCGCGCTGTGAACGGACGGGATATCCGTATCCGCCGCCGCCGGAGGTGGTTGAGCGGGGGAGTGAACCTGATGGAGAAGGGAGGAGGCGACGCAATGGCAAATACGGAGGAAAAGGCGCGGAAGTGCTTTTATTGTCCCTTTTATATAGGTGAGCGCAGGCGAAAGGGAAAATATGTGCTCAACTGTGAAGGTGGACGTATAACGATGCCGGATGCGGTGTCGAGGCGTGTGCTCGTGTATGGTAGCTGTGCGCACCCGGAAGCATGGAAGAAGTGCGCGATAGCGGTGGCGCTCAACCGGTACTATGACCAGCAATAGCGGAAAGCTGTCGCTGGGTGAGCTTGGGCAGCGTTCGCTTGAGCAGCTCTACCGGATGGCGGAGGACGAGGGGACGCAGGAGAAGAGTCGAATAGAAATATATAAGTGGATTGCGGAGATGGCACTCGGCAAGCCGTCGGTTTCGAAGCCGGAGAGCACCCCGATCACCGGCGGCTCGGTGCGCTTTGAGGGGGAGCTGGAAGATTGGGCAGGATAAAAATGAACGGACACGCGGACGGTCTGACGAACATGCCTGACCCACCGGATATCGCTGACATCGCAAATCCTGTGGACACTATCGACACAGCTGGTGCCGCGGAAGACATTGACGCTATCGAGAACAAGGCGGCGGACGGAGAAGGGCAGAAGGAACCGGTGATATTCGGGCTGCTGCGAACCGAGGTCCCAAACCCGAGACAACGTGAGTTCTTTCTCTCTCGCGCGCGGCACATTGCGTACGGCGGCGCGCGGGGAGGGGGAAAGTCGTGGGCGATGCGGAGAAAGTTTGTGCTGCTCGCGATGCGATGGGACGGGCTCAGGCTTCTGCTGCTGCGCCGGACAATGCCCGAGCTGCGCGAGAATCACATACTGCCGCTGCTGCGTGAGCTGGATGGGTATGCGGAGTACCGGTCGGCTGAGCGGGCATTCATATTCCCGAACGGGTCGCGACTCTGTCTCGGGTACTGCGCAAACGACGCGGACTGTCTGCGTTATCAGGGGCAGGAGTATGAGGTAATAGGGTTTGAGGAAGCGACCAACTTCCGTGAGGAGTGGATAGTGTTCATATCCACCTGTCTGCGAACCACCCGCACCGACTTCTCACCGCGGATATACTACACCTGCAACCCGGGCGGCGTGTCGCACGACTACATAAAGCGGCTATTCGTGACGCGCAGCTACGTGGACGGCGAGCGGGCGGAGGACTATGCGTTTATCCCGGCGCGGGTATACGACAACCCTGCGCTCATGCAGGCGGATCCTGAGTATATACGCAGGTTGCAGGCGCTGCCGCCGCACAAACGGCGAGCGCACCTGGAGGGGGACTGGGACATCTACGAGGGACAGGTCTTTGAGGAGTTCCGCAACGACCCGGAGCACTACGCAGACCGTCGGTGGACGCACGTCATAGACCCGTTTGACCCGCCGGATAGCTGGTCAATATGGCGGTCGTTCGACTTCGGGTACGCGAGACCGTTCTCAGCGGCGTGGTGGGCGGTCGATCACGACGGGAGGCTGTACCGCCTGCTAGAACTCTATGGTTGCGCGGAGGGGCAGGCTAACGTCGGGGTGAAATGGACTCCGGAGCAGATATTCGGGAAGATGCGCGAGATAGAGTGCGAACACGCCTGGCTTCGCGGGAAGCGAATATTCGGGGTGGCTGACCCGTCGATATGGGACGGCTCGAGGGGCGAGTCGATAGCGGAGACCGCGGAGCGCGCAGGGATATACTTCGAAAAGGGGGACAACAAGCGAATACCCGGTTGGATGCAGCTGCACTATCGGCTGAGATTCGACGAGGAGGGGATCCCGATGATGTACTTCTTCAAGGGGTGCACGGCGGCGATACGCACGCTGCCGCTTATGCAGTATGACGCGCACTTCCCCGAGGATGTTGACAGCTCTCTTGAGGACCACGCGCCGGACGAGATCCGCTACATATGCCAGATGAAGCCGATAGCGCCCGAGCGCCCTGCGCCGCCGCCGAAGCGCAGACAGTACAACCCTCTTGAATGAGGTGGCAATGCGGTGTGTATTTTCACTGTGAAAGGAGAAGAGGAGAAGCAGATGAGAGAAAATGAGAGTTTTTCCGGCATTGCCGGGGGTGCAAGCAAAGGCGCCCATCTTGACGGGTCCGGGGCGGAGTTTGCACCGCGCATAGGGCAGGAACAGGTGCGCGAAGCACTGGACACCTTTTCCCGGTATCGCCGTGCGAAGCTTCCGCTCGAGCAGCGGATAGTCGAGGATGAACTGTGGTGGAAGCTGCGGCACTGGGAGTGTTTCGGCAAGGAGACCGCGAAGGCTGCCGGTCGGCTTGAACCGAAGAGCGGATGGCTGTTCAATTCGATACTCGGAAAGCACGCTGACGCTATGGACAATTTCCCAGAGCCGAATGTCCTTGCGCGCGAGCCGTCGGACGAGAGGGCGGCGGAAGCGGTAGGCGCGGTGCTGCCGGTAATCTACGAGCAGAATGATTTTGAACAGACCTACTCGGATGCGTGGTGGTATAAGCTCAAGCATGGCACGGCGGCATACGGTGCATTCTGGGACCGGTCGCTGCGTGACGGACGCGGTGATATCCGAGTTACGAGGCTCGACCTGTTGAATATATACTGGGAACCGGGAATCAGTGACATTCAGGATTCGCAGGAGCTGTTTATCGTATCGATGCGCCCTACCGACCAGCTCGAGGCGAACTATCCGCAGCTTGCCGGACGCGGTTCGGGTGTGCCGGAGGCGGGCAGATGGGCGTGGGAGGGTCGCGACGAGAGTGAGGGAAAGACTCTTGTCATCGACCGCTACTACCGCCGCACGCGACCAGATGGAAGCGTGGCGCTGCACTTCTGTAAGATCGCGCGGGACACTTTGCTCTACGCGACCGAAAACGACCCCCTACTCGCCGAACGCGGACTGTATGACCACGGTCGGTACCCGGTCGTGCTGGACGTACTCTACCCGGAGGAGGGGACACCGGTCGGGTTTGGGGTGGTAGCGGTGGCAAAAGATCCGCAGATGTACATAGACCTCCTTGGTCGCGGCATTCTTGAAAACGCGCTCCAGGCAAGCCGCGTACGCTACTTTGCAAAGAAGTCCGCTGGCGTGAACAGGGAGCAGTTCCTCGACCTCAACGAGCCGATAGTGGATGTTGAGGGGGACATCGACGAGGAAAAACTGCGCCAGATAACTGTGAGCACGCTCCCTCAGATCTACGTGAACATAATGCAGATGAAGGTGGACGAGCTGAAGGAGACGAGCGCGAATCGCGATTTCTCGCAGGGGTCGGTGAGCGGCGGAGTGACCGCTGCGGCGGCGATAAGCGCGCTTCAGGAGGCGGGCAGCAAGACGAGTCGCGACATGATAGCGGCGTCCTACCGCAGTTACGTCTCACTGTGCGGGCTGATAATCGAACTTGTGCGCCAGTTTTACGACGAGCCGCGCTGGTTCAGGGTCGCGGGTGCAGAGGGCGGACGGTTTATCGAGTTCTCAAATGCGTTGATGGGCAGGAGCCCGGTGTTTGATGTGTATGTACGACCGCAGAAGCGCTCTGCGTACACCAAACTTGCGCAGAACGAACTTGCGCGCGAACTGTACAGTCTCGGTTTTTTCAAACCGGAGCTCGCCTCGCAGGCGCTCGCGGCGCTCGAACTTATGGAGTTCGACGGAAAAGAAAAGGCGGCGGATGTAATCGCGAAAAACGCAGCGCGCTACGCAGCACAGACCGCAGCAGCGACGGCGGTCGCTGCACAGCAGAAAAACGTGGACGGACAGATGCAGATATAGAACGACATGCTGATCAGCCGAAATTACATTATTCGGAGGAAAAGAATTGTGATAGAGGCAGAATTTGTGTGGTCGGACGACATGTTCACACTTAAAATTACCGGACATGCCGAGGGAGAAAACAGCGCTCTCGTGTGCGCGGCGGTGAGCGCGATAGCGCAGGCGTTGGGGGCGTGGGCAAGCGAGTGCGGGGAGTGCGAGCTGTACCGGGCGGAGAGTGGTCAGCTTATGCTCGACTGCGCAAGCTCGGAGCGCTCAAGTGCGGCGTTTGAGCTGGCACTCACCGGGCTCGAGAGAATATCCGCTGCGTACCCGATGGGGCTGCGGGTAGAGGTGAGCGGAGCGCCATTTGCACAGCGGCGGTGTATGCTCGACATGTTTTGAAAAATGGAGACTGGAGATTGGAGGGCACATGGAATATCGCACTATTGATTTAAGAATGTTTGACGGACAGCCTGCCGTGCAAGCAGGGGGGCAGGGGGAGCCTGGAACGTCGTCAGCTAACGCAGGTGACAGCGCGGAGCGGACGGAAAAGGCCAAGGGCAGCAGGGAGAAGGCGACGCCTGAGGAGGTGAAAGGGGGCGGAGCCGCAGAGAAGTCTGGAGCCGCGCACACCGCGCAGGAGGAAGTGGAAGCTGAAGGCGGTGGTGTGAACGGTGCTAAGGACACACAGGACACACAGGAAGCACAGGCATCCGGGCAGACCGCAAGGGTGACCGAACGTGCGCGGCAAGAGGGCATGCGCACTGCACTGGAGGCGGCGGAACGCGCAGTGAGGCGGCAAAGTGTTGAGAGGCTTGTACGCGCGTCCACGCCGGGACCACGTGTCATTGCGGACAGGCTTGAGCGGGAGGCGGCGGAACTTTCGCGCCGGTATCCGTCGTTTGATCTTGCGCGCGAACTGTCAAATAAGCGGTTTCGGAGGCTTGTACGGAGCGGTGTTACGATGAGCGAGGCGTACGAGGTACTGCACGCGCAGGAACTTCGGGCGCAGGGAGTGCGTCAGGCTATGCAGCTTGCGCGCGAGCGGGGAATGCGTCCGGAGGAGAACGGGACGGCGCACTCCGTGTCCTTTACCGGACCTTACGCCTCTACTCTCACCCCCGCGGGACGCGCCGAGCTTGCGCGCCGTGCTGCGGCGGGGGAGAGGATCTTCCTGTGAAGAGTGCCTGCGGCAGACTATCCGTGATGGCATAGTAAAAAATGAAAAGGAGAGGGCTATGGATTATATAAAGCATTTTGACCTGACAATGTTCGGGGAGCCGAACACGAACCTCACTACCGACAGCGGTCTCAGCGCTGAGATGAAGACCTACTACTCCGACTATCTCATCGATAACGCCGAGCCGAACCTGGTCCACGACCAGTTTGCACAGCAGCGCCCGATACCGCAGAACAGCGGTAAGACGGTGGAGTTCCGCAAGTACAACCCGCTGCCCAAGCTCGTCACCCAGATATCGGAGGGCGTGACGCCGGACGGACAGAAGCTGCAGGTTACCACCGTCAGCGCGGAGGTAAAACAGTACGGCGGATATGTGGAGCTCTCGGACATGCTCCAGCTCGCCGCAATAGACAAGAACCTGCTCGAGGCGACCCGCCTCATAGGTTCGCAGGCTGGGCGCTCGCTCGACACCATCACAAGAGAGGTACTTGCGGGAGGCACCTCGGTGCAGTACGGCGAGGACGCGGTTGCGGCGCGTCACCTGCTCGTGGGCGGCGAGGAGTCTGGAAACCACTACCTCACAGTCGACTGTATCCGCCGTGCAGTTCGCTATCTCAAGAACATGAATGCGGATACCATCGACGGATGCTATGTCGGTATTATCCACCCCGACGTGAGCTACGACCTCATGAACGACAGCCGCTGGATGAATGTCAAGAGCTACTCCGACCCGGAGGGAATCTACGCCGGTGAGATAGGTCGTATCGAGAACGTCCGTTTTGTGGAGAGCACCGAGGCGAAGGTGTTCCACGCCGACGACCTCGCTTCGGACAGCCGCACCCTCACTGCGAGCGCGCAGGTCAGCAGCTCGAACACGGTCAATTTCTCGGGCGGAACGGTGGAGGCGGATTCCCTCGTCGGACGCAAGGTGCTCATAGGCACCGAGCTCGCGGAGGTGACCGCAAACACCTCCTCCTCCCTCACCCTAGACCACGAGATAAGCTGCGACGCGAGTGCTGTGATCTATCCTGGCGAGGCGGGCGCAAAGGGACGAGACGTCTATGCGACCCTCATCCTCGGCGCCAACGCCTACGGCGTAAGTGAGATAAAGGGCGGCGGACTCCAGCATATCGTCAAGCAGCTCGGCTCCGCCGGTACAGGCGACCCGCTTGACCAGCGTTCCACCGTCGGTTGGAAAGCTACCAAGGCTGCGGTGCGTCTCGTCGAGGCGTTCATGCGCAGAATCGAGACCTGCGGCACCTACGAGGCGGGCAACAACTGAGTTGTGCCCGGTGAATTTCACTGCAAGGTGTGAACCTTTACAAGTTGTGCTCCCGGCGTGACAGCCGGGGGCACAGCCCCAAAAACAGTGCAAAAAGCAAAACATAAAGTAGTATTACTGTAAGATACTACGGAAAGGAATCGAAGTATGGCGAAAACAGCGAGTACAGCAGCCGCAAAAAAGGGAAATGTGAACGACTGGCTGGAGGAGTATGTCGAGGTAAAGCTGTTCAAGGATGGCAAGGACTACCGTGACGACGTATTTGTGAGCGTCAACGGTGAGAGCTGTCTTATAAAGCGCGGAGAGCCGGTAAAGATAAAACGCAAGTTTGCGCTTGTGCTCGAGCAGAGCGAGAGGCAGGACGCGCATACCGAGGCGATGACGGCAGCGCGCGCCGAGGAGTGGTCGGGAGCGAGGATATAGCCGATGGCGGGGGGTACAGCGGCGCTTGGTGACCGGTTTCCGGGGAGAGTAGGGAGCGTTGAGCAACAGGTGACCGCGCTGCGAGGGTATGTGTACATGTTGCTCGAGAATCTCCGGTACATACTGACCAACCTCGACCCGTCGAATTTCAGCGAGAGCGGGCTTGCGGAGTTGGGGGAGCTTGTGGCGGAGACGGTGCGCGCGGGGCTTGTCATTTCGGACGCCGTTATAACCGAGGAGCTTTGCGCGGAGTATGGCGACATTGCAGCGCTGACGGTCAACAGTCTGCGTACCGACTATCTTCGCGCGCAGAGATACCTCCTCGGGGACACCTCTCAGCTCGACTACATCTACGCTCACGACGGGGAGATAAACTTCATAACCGGTACGACAGACGGACTCTCGACCGAACAACTGGTGCGTGGCGGCGTAAGCTACTGGTGGGCAGATGCCGAACACTCGCGAATGACGGTCGAGCCGGGAGGGGAACCGGTCATCTGTTACAAGTATCAAGAACTGGTAAAGCTGACTCTTCGCTTTGAGGCAATGGCTATGTCGAACGGAACGGCAACGGTTATGCCTGTCATCGTGCTCGGTGCGGGAACCGGGATCGGCGACCGCGGGAAGGCGTTCATATACAAGGACAGCGAGGGGCTTGTAATACGGCAGGTGACCGGCAGCGGCGAGTACACCGAGGTGACGCTTGGCGACTATGTGGATGCCAAGCACCGCCGTCTCGCCTCCTGTGAAATAGACAGGACCAGCGGCGTGGTGAGTTACATGTACGAGGGGGAGACTGCGGCGCACACCCTGCTCTGCACCGAGGGGGAGAACAGCGTCACCTACACCTGGCCGGACGGATTTACGACGGAGGTGAGCATGGTATGAGTCTCAGCGCGGAGCAGGTGATGCAGGCGGCGGCGCTGGCGCTTGCGAGATACAGTGTAGTAGACGGCGGGCGGTACGCGCCGATAGACGCAATGCGTTCCCGGAAGTACAGCGACTTTGCGGGGAGGCTGGATGTGGAGTATAGCGGGCGAAGCGAGGCTGCGGTATTTGAGTACGCGCTCATCGGGCTGGACATCGCGGACGGAGTGGTGTACACCTGCCTGTACAACGGTACCGAGATTCGGATAACGCCGGTGGAGGCGATCTACTCTCAGACCGAGAGCGGTGTTGAAACGGAGGACCAGGGCTAAGTGGGGCGGCAAAGACCCGCCCCTGGAACTCCGCTCTGCTCCGGGAGTGTGGGGTGGAAAGTGCAAATGGGGGGAGGTAGTTGACATGATAAGCGATTACAGGCGGGTGGCGCTGGACACGCTTGCCGCGATAGCGGGCTACGAGGTGTCGGTGGTGCCGGCGCCAGCGCCGGTCGCATCGCCGCTGCGGATATATGTCCAGCCCGAACAGCCGGAAGAGACGGTTGGACTGTGGGTAAGCGACACGGCGGCGACGGGGGAGGTATACGTACTGCCCGAACTGCCCACCAGACCGACAGGTGAGGCGTGGACGCAGGCGGAGCCGCTCAGCGCCGGGCGGGGGTATCATGCCTCCGAGGCTATAGGGGGTAAGGTTTATATAATCAGCGGAATGAAAACGAGCGGACAGACGACCGAATGCTGCTCGTATGACACCGCGACCGGCGTGTGCAGTGTGATAGCGCCGCTGCCCGAGTCGCGCACGTGGGCACAGTGCGTTACCGACGGCAAGGCGCTGTACATGCTGCACGGGTACTCGTCAGGGCAGGAGGAGTGGTATATGTATTCGCCCGAGCTGGATAGCTGGACGCAGGTGGCGAAGTGGTCGGCGACAAGGGCAACGAGCTACGGCGCCGCGCTGCTAAACGGGAAGATCTACGTCACCGGAGGTAATGGTGCGCCACAGGCGTTCTGGCAGTTCGACATAGAGAGCGGGTCGTTCACTCAGCTCTCGAATATGCCGGTCGGCAGGTATGAGCACGCCTGTGAGGCGGTGTCCGGTGACCTGTATGTGGCGCTTGGGAGGACGAGCAGCACGTACCTGCAAAACTGCTATCGCTATTCGGAGGAGACAGCAACATGGAGCGAGTGTGCAGCCCCTCCGGGAACTATGACAAGCTGCCGAGGCGCGTCTTTCGGAGGTTCTCTCTATACGGTGGGCACTCCGCGCACGACCGGAGGATCCGATCTACTGGTGTACAATGCTCAGAGTGACGAGTGGAGCGAGGGTGCGCCGACCGGAATGAGCAACATGACGCAGTACGCGCTTGCGCAGGACGGTGGGAGCCTGTGGTTGACTGGCGGAAGCTCGACAAGCGATGGGAGCTATTCCGCAACGGTGTACCGGCTGGAGCTCGTGCCGTCCACTGAATGGCTCACCGGAGAGGTGGTGGTGGTCTGCAGCCCGGCAAAGGGAAGTTTCAGCATTGCCGAAAACTGTGATATCCCTCTCGCTGCGGTCTACATCTCTGAGGACGGAAAGCTGCGTGATGCGGCGTGCAGTGTAGGTAACGGAACGGAGTGGCAGACGTGGGGTACGGACGCATAGGCGTGGACATATCAAAGGTGAGCGGAGAATGGAGGAGAGCTGGATGAGGACATACGATGAGATACTGCGGGGGCTGTGCGCGGCGGTCTGGGACGGGACAAGCGACGTGCGCTGTTCGACGGGCACGTTTACGGCTGAGCAGTTCCGGCACGCGCTGCACATACCGGAGGGAGAGCGCGCCTATCTGATAGGAGACGTACACCGCGGGGTGCCCTTTTTCGTGGGGAGAGCGGGCGAGGACATGCAGGGAGGAAGTGTGGAGAGCTGCGCGCGCAGGCGGGTGGTGAAGCTCGCAGAGGAGATGTACAATGCGCAGCTACCGGAGGGGGCGGAGCGGGTAGCGTTCCCGGAGGAACTGCTCTCCGCAATAGAGGTAGGTGACAGTCTGTGAAACTTCCTACACTTCCGGTACAGGGTGCGCCGGGTCGGCTTATGCTGGATGGCTTTGGCGGGCTTGACATGTCCGGTTCTTGCAGTGAACGCCGGATGTCCGCCGCGACGAACATGTCGGGCGACCACGCGCCGATGCTTGCGCCGCGCGCGCGCCGCGGACTGCTCGGCAGCGTCACCTCGCAGGGGGGCGCTACCTCGTTTGCGGGGAAGATAGTCGCGGCGTCCGGCGGGACGCTGACAGCAGACGGTGAGACTGTGTACACCGGGCTTGAGCAGTGTGCCCACACCTTCTGCGAGATGAGCGGGCGGCTTGTGGTACTGCCCGAGAAATTGTGTGTGAGTTCTGAGTTTGAGGTGAGCCCGCTTGAGGCTGAGTACATCGGTCCCCTCACCCTGTCCGACGGCACTTATGCCGGCGAGAGTGCGAAGGCAAACACCCTCACAGCCTCGGTCGCGCTTCCCTTTAAAGTCGGGGATGCGATCACGATAACCGGCATGACCAACCCCGGCAATAACCGAAGCGCGGTCGTCCGAGAGGTGAGCGAGGATGCAAAGACGCTCCGGTTTTACGAAAACACATTTACGCTCGAAGGAAGCTCGCAGAGCGAAAGCGCAGTTACGCTTTCACGGAGTATGCCGGAGCTTGATTTCATCTGCGCCTGCGAAAACCGGCTCTGGGGATGCAGCGGAGACACGATCTATGCCTGTGCTCTTGGAGACCCGTTCAACTGGAACCGCTTCGAGGGGCTGAGCACCGACAGCTACGCGGTGCAGAGTGGTTCTGCGGGTGAATTTACTGCGTGTACGACATACATGGGCTACCCGACTTTCTTTAAGCGGGACGCGATATACAAGGTCTATGGCTCTTCGCCCTCGAAGTACCAGCTTATGGCGTCGTTCACACTTGGGGTGGAGCCGGGTAGTGCGGCGTCGCTCGCGGTCGCGGGGGAGACGCTCTACTATCTGAGCCGCGCGGGCTTTGTGGCATACACCGGCGGAGAGCCGTCGCGGGTAAGTGATTCGTTTGGAACGGCGCGCGCCAGCGGAGCGGTCGCGGGCAGCGACGGCGTGAAGTACTACGTGAGCTGTGCACTAGACGGTCAGCGTTCGCTGTATGTGCTCGATACCCGCAACGGCGAGTGGTACCGCGAGGACTCAAGTGATGCGGCGGCATTGTTCATGCACGGCGGGGCGCTCGTTATGCTGACCGCCGCGGGAGGGCTCGTGCGGGTAAGCGGGGCGCCGGTGGAGGGCGAGAGCACGGAAGAGCCGGTGACCTGGGAGGCGACGCTCGGGGAGTGCACCCTTGCGGATACGGGTTTCAAGAGGCTTGGTGCGGTCGAGCTAAGGCTTTCGCTCGCACCGGGAGCGTCGGTATCGGTGGCGTTGAGCTGTGACGGGGGAGAGTTCGAGACGGTGCAGTCGGTGGCGGCGTCGCCGTCTGGCGCTCTTCGGAAACTGCGGATAGTGCCCCGCCGCTGCGACCGCTGGCAGCTCAGACTGAGCGGAGCAGGAGAAGTGAAGGTGGGCAGGATAGCGTCGCGGGTGACCGCGTCACAGTGATAGAAAACAAAGTAGAAGAAACGAAAGGCGGCGGCATTACCAATCTCCCCGCACCGCTGCCTGGAGATATACGGCGCGAAATAGGAGCACAGGAGGGGTAAAAAATGACGATAACACAGGCGATCGCGGGGGTCGACGCGCTGCGCCCCGCAAATCCATACACTGCGGCGCAGAAAACCGCGTGGCTCAACTCGCTGGATGGGCGGCTGTACCTCGGGGTGGTCTGCGGCGCAGAAGAGGGTACGCCGGTGTACACCGAGGCGGAGGGGAATGTTGAGCTGCTCGTTCCCCCACCGTTTGACGGACTGTACCCGGTATATCTCGCCGCCCAGATAGACTTTGCGGACACTGAGTGGGACGCATATGCTGCAAGCTCACGCATGTTCAACGAGCTCTGCGGCGAATACGCCCGCTATTACCTGAGGAAGAACCGACCGGCGAGCAGCAGGGTGATCCTGTGAGCGCGCCGCGCGGTGGAAAGTGAGAAGAGGCATGGCACGAACAAGAGAAAGCATAATTTCCGAAATGCAGCGCAACTCGAATGCGTGGCACGATGCATCGGAGGAGGAGCGCGAGCGGCTGCGCAGCCGGAACGCCGAGCTTGCGGGCGCTATGGACGCGCTGACCGGCGGCAGGTCGGTATACGACGGTGAGAGCGGTACATGGCGTCTGTCCGACGGGACGCGCAGCGTGAGTATAGACGGGTCGGTAGAGTACATCTCCCCGGAGCGATACGGGGACAGGGAGGGATACACCGACGAGGTGCGCCAGGCACTTCAGAACCTCGCCAATTTCCGCGAGTTTAGCTACTCTCCTGAGAGCGACCCGCTCTATTCGTCCTATCGCAAGCAGTACCTGCGTGAAGGGGACAGGGCTGCGCGTGACACGATGGGGTCAGCGGCGGCGCTCACCGGGGGCATGCCATCCAGCTGGGCGGTGAGCGCCGCACAGCAGGCGCAGAACTATTACAACGCCCAGCTCACCGACAAAATCCCTGAGCTTGCGTCGCTCGCCTATGAGATGTATGCGGACGAGTATGCTCGCGAGTACGACCGGCTCTCAGCACTCATGGAGGCGGATGCCGCAGATTACGCGCGCTGGGAGAGTGACCGAGATTACCGTTATGCGCTTTCGCGCGACGAGATCGAGGATGCGAGGTATGCCGACGAGCTCGCCTACGAGCGTGGTCGGGACACCATCGCGGACGAGCGGTATGCCGACGAGCTTGCTTACGAGCGCGGTCGGGACACCATCGCTGACGAGCGGTATGCCGACGAACTCGCTTACGAGCGAGGTCGGGACACCATCGCGGATGAGCGGTACGCAAATGAACTCGCATACGACCGCTGGCGCGACTCGGTAGAGGATGAGCGGTATGCCGATGAGCTCGCCTATGACCGCTGGCAGGATGCGCTCAAACGCGCCGAAAGCGGAAAGGATAAGGACGACGACGATGACCAAGATGATGATGAAGGCGACGGTGGTAAGAACACCACCACAAAGGCGGAAAGCGAGCTCAACAAGCTGCGTGAGGAGATGCTCTCGTCGGATGACCCAGAGAGATGGCTCGAGCAGAACTCGCGCTATATCAGTGACGAGAACTTCTCAAAGCTGTGGAGCCTACTTTATGAGCAGAATGATTCGCACCGGTAGCCGTGTGGCGGCGTAGAATGAGGTGCGGACTTGTGCGGAGGGAGAGAGATGACCTTTTCACTTGAAATGGTAATTTACCTGCTCGGGCTTGCCGCGACAGCGGGCGCGATACTCGCGAGAATAGCGGCGCTTGAGAAGAAGGTAGAACGGCACAATTCGGTGCTTGAGCGCACTTACAGGCTGGAAGAGTGGCGGGAAGGGGTTGAGCGCAGGTTGGATGAGCTGCGCCACACACCCGCGCAAGACGCATAGAAAGGACGGGGGGAGGAAGAGATGAAGCTGTCGGAAAAGATTGCAGCGCTGATCGACGTAAAGAGCATTGTGACGCTCGTAATGACGGGGGCGCTAGTTGTGATGCTGTTCAGCGGGTCCAACCCGCCAAGCGAGCTTCTTGCGCTCTACTGCACCAGCTATGGTGCGGTAATAACCTACTTTTTCACGCGCAGAAAGGAGACGTGACGGGTGAAAATTCTTGATGCCGGGCTCACATTCAGTGGCGCCGCCCCTTCGGCTGGGGTGCAGGAAAAGATCGACGCGGTGGTACTGCACCATCGCGCCGGAGCCGGGGACGTGAATTCAATACACGCACAGCACCTCGCACAGGGATGGTGGGGTATAGGTTACCACTACTACGTCCGTAAAAACGGCGAGGTCTGGCGCGGTAGACCGGAAAAATACGCCGGGTCTCACGCGGGTGCGTCGAACGGTTACAACCTCCACAGCATCGGGGTCTGCTTCGAGGGGAACTTCGAGAAGGACACCATGCCGGACGCACAGCTCACTGCCGGGCTTGAACTGCTCGCGGATATCTGCTCGCGCTATGAAATTGTCGAGCTCAAGACGCACGGCGAACTAGCCGCAACTGCTTGCCCAGGCAAGAACTTCCCGTTGGCTAAATTCCGCAGCAGATTTTCAGAGATCCGTGCGGGGGATGTACAGACCGGAGGAACGCAGACTGACTATTCTGCGGATGCGGTGAAGTGGGCACAGGAGAGCGGGGTGCTGCTCGGAACTCCGGGTGGTGATCTGAGACTCGATGAGGCGGCGACCCGCCGTGAGGTGCTCGTGTTCCTGTACCGCGCACTGAACGCGGAAAAGTAAAAATGAAAGCGGAGCGGGCGCACAAGTGCCTGCTCCGCTCTCTGTGGAAATTGTCTTGATCACGGGAAAAGACGAAACATTCGGGAGGGAATGGCGTCTATATAAGTGTAAATATATTCGGGAGGGGTCATGGCGTAAGTCGGATATTGGCGTTGTGCATCGCGGTGATGCTTGTGGTATCGGTGACGGGCTGCGCCGCAGATGGTGCCGATAACGATAACGATAACAATGAGAGCTCGAGATTTGAGGCAACGGTCCTTGAGGTCGGAGACGGATATTTGCTTGTTGAACCCGAGGAAGGGAGCCCGGAAAGGCTAAGCTCTGATAAGATTGAAGTCTCGACAGTAAAAATTGACCCTGACGGTGAACCGAAAGTGGGAGATGTCGTCTTGATTGCGTACGACGGAGGGATACTGGAAAGCTATCCCGCGAGATTGGCAGAAGTATACGGCATCGAGGTCGTAAAGTAAACGAATGCGTAGAGAATGCGGCAAAGAGTTCGTGTTCCTGAGTCGGAAGCGGTAAACGGGAAAATAATAAGAGTTTTAATTTCTGTTGAAAAGTGCAGAAAACAGGCGACCATGTCGCCTGTTTTCTGGTATTTTATGAGCTGTCGCTACACATTCACGCGATACGATGTGTGTAGATTGGAAGCGGTCGTTCGTGTGAACTGCGACGGCTCTATTATTTGTACTCCACTCCGTTCTTCTCCATCCACTCGAGTTTGCTCTCAAGCAGAAGGTCGATACCGGGATGCTCGACCGAGCGGGCGTCCAGCTCATCGCGCAAAGCGAGGAGGTCATTATATGTCAGGTATGGGTAGTCGGTGCCGAAATACTCGCCGGACGCGCTGCGCGCGTACCACAGGTCGCCGCTCGAGGTTATCCACTCAGGGGCGGTGTTTTCGAGTGCGAGCGCGAGCGTAAGCGCCTGCTCGTCCATCCCTGCGCGGAACAGGAGCACCGCCTCGGCTGCCTGATGGTTGAGCGAGGTGTGCGAGGGCGGGTCGGGCTCGGGGGCGCCGGGAGCGTTAAAATAGTCGGACAGGAATGAGTTCCCATCCTCGGACGCCGGAATGCGGGAGGCTAGGCTCTCAGCGATTGTGAGCGCCGCGGAGCGGAAGCTGTCTATGCCGAACCATTCGCCGAGCGTGAGCAGAGCACGCGCAAAATCGGTGTTGAACCGCGTGTCAAAGAAACCTGGCTGGATGCCGTAGTCCTCCATCAGCCAGTCTACACCGGGGGCGGTCGGAACGTATCCCTCCTCCCCGAGGTCAGCAAGGCAGATGTCGAGCATTACGACGCCGAGTAACTGAGCGACCGCCTCACCGCTCTCAGCGAGCTTGACTGCGATGTGCGGCGCGGCTATCCGGTAGTACAGATTGCTGCCGTTCGGAATGTGGTTTGCGCTCGTCAGGTAGTAGTACCCGCTCTCCAGCATGAGGTGGGTATCGTCGAATAGCCCGACGCTGCACTTCGCGTACCACCCGTAGCCGCCCTCCCCCTCGAGGCTATCCGCCGCAAAGAACCAGAGCGAGGAGACGGTTTCGCTGTCCTCCTCGCATTTAGTATAGAGATACCATCCGTCTGAACGCCGCTCAAGGACGAGCCGCGGAGCGGTTTCCCGCTCCACACACCCATATCCGCTGGTGGAGTACGCGACCGGCGGAGAAACAAGGAGTTCCCGCCCGTCCGCCCGGATAAAAAACGGCTCGTCGGGGAAGCTGCCGCGGTAGACTGCGGGCTGCTCGAGCCCGTCGTCGTCCACAGTAAAAATTGAGGGGGTGTCATATCCGAGACGCAGAGAGAAGCTCTTGCCTGGTTCAAGTGTTATGAGAGTGAATTCTGCGTCTAGACTCTGCTTTAGTGAAAGTTGATAGCTCATGCTGCGCGGAAGGGAGAGGTCGCCGCAGGATGTAGACACCTCAATGCTCCCCGCCTCGGTGAGAATGGTACGCGAAATGAGGTCGTCCTCCGCCGCGCCGGAGGTGCCTGGCATGTCCGCACCGGCAGCAAGTGCCCCTGCCTGCGCAAATATCAGAGTTGCGAGCGTGAGTGCCACCGTCCGAAGCTTGAGACGGCGGAAAAGGGAGCGCTTACTCGCCATCGTATATTCCGCGCGGGGCGAGTGCGGCGTACCCTGCGACGAGTCGGAGGGTAGCCAGAAGTCCCTCGCGGTGCGTGCGCTCGTAGCCGTGCGATGCATAGACACCGGGACCTATGCAGCCGTTGCGCATGTGGTAGCCCGCGCGCACCGCCGCGCCTGCGTCCGAGCCGTAGTGCGGATAGACGTCAAGGGCATAGGGCAGTTTGTTCTCTTCACAAATCTGCTTCATGCGTGTGACCATTCCGTAGTCGTACGGTCCGCCGCCGTCCGCAACACAGACAGACACCATCCGCTCGGTACATCCGAGGTCGGCGCCGACGCAGCCCATGTCGACCGACAGGAACTCGGTCGCGTCCGGAAGTCCGCTTGCTGCACCGGTTCCGACCTCCTCATGGCTTGTAAACAGCAGCCAGATCGCGCGGCTCGGCGCAGGGACGTCTCCGGCGCTGAGTGCCTGGGCGTAGGCAATAAGCACTGCGCAGCTCGCCTTGTCATCGAGGAAGCGGCTCTTGATGTATCCGCCGTCCGCCTCGGTAAAGCGCGGGTCGAACGCGATGAAGTCGCCGGCAGCAACGCCGAGCGAGGACAGCTCCTCGGGAGTGGTCGCGCCGCAGTCGAGCACGACCTCCATCTCGTCGGTGGTGCGCTTTTTTTCGGAGAGTGCTGCACCCGCAACGTGGCTCGAAGCCTCTATCATCTGGAGAGTGCCGCCTATCGTGGTTCCGCCGCGGGTGAAGAGGGTACAGTTCTCCGCTTCGTAGCTGCCGAGCGCGAGACCGCCCACGCTCGTCATGCGCACCCTGCCCTTCGGCTTGAGCGCGCGCACAATGCCGCCGAGCGTGTCGAAGTGCGCGGCAAGTATCAGGGGCTCGCCCTCGCCGCCAAGACGGCAGAGGACGTTTCCACGGTTGGTTATCTCGGCTTTGTAGCCGCACTCCGAGAGCATCGCGCATATCTCGCGCGCCGCGCGTGCGGTATATCCGGTCGGGGAGGGGACGCTGACTATCCGCTTCAGCGCCGCAACTATGTTGTCGGTATATTTTCCGAGGTCTGCAATCTGCATATGTTTTCTCCTTTCTTTGCGCCGCTCAGAACGCGGAACGGATCCGCTCAAGCGCCTGTTCGCTCATTTCAAGGGTGCCGAATGCGGTGAGTCGGAAGAAGCCCTCACCGCTCGGTCCGAATCCGCTGCCCGGAGTGCCCACGACCTGCACGCGGTCAAGAAGTGTGTCGAAGAAGTCCCAGCTCGACATGCCGTCCGGCGTGCGCATCCAGATGTAGGGCGAGTTCTCGCCGCCGTACACGGTAAAGCCGGCACTGCGCAGTCCGTCGCGCAGCATCAGTGCATTGCGCTTGTAGTACCCGATGACTTCGGCAACCTGAGCCGCGCCCGCCTCGGTGTAGATGGCGGCGGCGCCGCGCTGCGAGATATAGGACGCCTCGTTGAACTTGGTGTTCTGGCGGCGGCGCCACATCGCGTTCACACTCACACCACCGACCTTCAGCTCCTGCGGAATGACGGTATACGCGCAGCGGACGCCGGTAAATCCGGCGGTCTTGGAGAAACTCTTGAACTCTATCGCGCAGCCACGCGCGCCCTCTATCTCGTATATCGAGCGGGGCAGACCCTCACTGATGAAGCAGGAGTACGCCGCGTCGTACAGTATCACCGCGCCGGTTTTAAGTGCATAATCGACCCAACGTTTCAGATCATCATAGGTAGCGTGCGCACCGGTGGGGTTGTTCGGGAAGCAGAGATATATCATGTCGACCGGTTTTTCGGGCAGGTCGGGCACAAATCCGTTGGACTCAACGCAGGGCATGTACACAAGCCGGCTCCAGCGCTCACCGTCATAGTCGCCGGCGCGCCCCGCCATCACGTTCGAATCTACGTAGACCGGGTAGACCGGGTCGCAGACCGCGACCGTGCAGTCCTCCGAGAACAGCTCGCCGATGTTGCCGGTGTCGCTCTTTGCGCCGTCGCTTATGAATATCTCGCCGATATCCAGCTTTATACCGAGAGGAGCATAGTCGTTGTCGGCGATGGCGCTGCGCAGAAAGCTGTAACCGAAGTCCTCGCCGTATCCCTTGAACGTCTCCGCGTGACCCATCTCTTCCACTGCTGCGTGCATTGCCTCGATGACCGCCGGCGCGAGCGGCTTTGTCACATCGCCTATGCCGAGACGGATTATTTTTGCGTCGGGGTGTGCGGCGGCGTACGCATTCGTGCGCTCACGGACCGTGCTGAAAAGGTAGTTTGCCTGCAGCTTCGCAAAGTTGGGGTTGAGTTTAACCATTATTTACCTCCACGTTTTGTATACTTCCTATGTTATTATATTGAGGCGGCTTTGACGCCGCATTTTAAACGGAAATATCTCCGGAGTAGACCTCGGTGGCGGGACCGGTCATGAATACGCTATCGCCGCGTCGCCACTCTATGTGCAGAACGCCACCTGAAGTTCGCAGGTCGGCGGATCCATTGCACATCCCGCAGAGCGTTGCCGCCACAAGACTCGCACATGCGCCGGTACCGCAGGCGAGCGTCTCACCCGCGCCCCGTTCCCACGAGCGGATACGGAACCCGCCGGGCGCGGGGGAGAGGAAGTGCACGTTTATGCGGGCGGGGAATGCAGGGTGGGTCTCTACCATACGCCCTATTCCTGTGACGTCGTAAGTGTCCGCGTCCTCGACAAATATCACCGCGTGAGGATTTCCCATCGACACACAGCTCACCTCAACCGTCTGCCCGTCGGGCAGCTCGAGCGGCGTGCGGAGGACCGGGTCGCCGGGAGTGTCGGACGTGAGGGTCGTGGGAATCAGCTCAGGCGTGAGGACCGGAGCACCCATGTCGACCGTGGCTCCGGTACACACACCGCCGTCTATCGACAGCTCAAGCGTCTTGATTCCCGCGCCGGTCTCTACGGTGATCGTCTCCCGTTGTGATATCCGGTGGTCGTAGATGTATTTTCCGACACAGCGCACGCCGTTACCACACATTTCGGCACGGCTTCCGTCTGCGTTGTACATCTCCATCCGGCAGTCCGCAAGCTCGGAGCGGCATATCAGGATAAGCCCGTCCGACCCTATGCCGAAATGTCGGTTGCTCAATCTGCGCGCAAGCACCCCAGGGTCCTCGGGTGTGCCCTGCACAAAACAATCGATGTAAATGTAATCGTTGCCGCAGCCTTCCATCTTTGTAAAGCGCATCCGAAAACCTCCTTCGCTTCCCCGCAAAACGGTTTAAATAAATCATAAATAGTGTGTCCGCTCACACGCGGTTAGCCCACACAAAATAAATATACAGCATATCGGGAAAAATTACAAGAAAAACAGTTCACATCCACGCAGCCCCTGCGTGACGTACACCTAGCAGGGTGTTGACAAAGTGGAAAAATCATGCTACAGTGGCGTTGCTAATTAGTAATACTAAGTAGAGCGTCGATTGGAGTGAGGATGTGGAGAACCGATATGTGCAGCAGTTCAAAAAAGGCTCGCTTGAGATGATACTGCTCTGTCTCATTGGGAAAAAGGAGACGTATGGATACGAAATAATAACCGAGCTGAACGGTAGCGGGGCAGCGGTACTGGGTTACGCGAAGGAGGGCACGGTATATCCGATACTTTACCGACTTCAGGAGGCGGGGCTGGTGCAGTGCCGGATAGCTCCCGCCGCCGCAAACGGAGGGTCAAAGAAATATTACTCGCTCACCGAAAAAGGGGAGGAGACGCTGCGTGAGTTGATCTTATTTTGGCGGGAATACACCGTATGCGTGGATGGTTTTGTAGAGGATTACCAGCGGATGGAGGAGAAGTTATGAGAGAAAATTACATAGAGCTGGTGAGAAAAGCGTTGCGAGTTTCGAAAGCGGCTAAGCGGGTGGTAATAGGCGATTTAAACGAGATATTTGCCTCTGCTCTCGAGAACGGCGAGACCGAAGCGCAGGTCATTGAACGCCTCGGATCGCCTGAAGAATTTGCGAAAAGCGCGGCAGAGCAGCTTGGCGGCTCGGGCAGATCTGTGGGAGTGGCTGCCCGGTGGAGCGGCATATGCATTCTTGCCGCTGCTGCGATCTGTTTTGTGGTCTACGGAATGGTGAGAGGTGCGGGAGTACCGGATGGCGTGATCGGGCAGGCGGATGCAATGACAAATATAGCGGTAGAGGGAAACGGGCAGGTACCGCTCGCTATCCTGCTGCTGGGGATTGTGGCTGTGGTCGCGGGAGCGATCCAGACAGTTCGCGGATTCTGCGCAAAGTGGAGGAGACGATGAAGAAATACATATTTATGGTTCTGATATTGTTGCTCGTGGTTGGAGTTAGTGCTTGCTCGGACAGGACTGCCGTGAAAAATGCCGGCGACATACATTCGGGCGGTGTGATCGAGCTCGGGAAGGAGTGGCCCGAAAACGAGTACACCGAGGGAGTTCCCGCTGCGCCCGGAACTGTGAGTTCGGCGACGGTGGACACCGACAGAGGGTATTGTAGCATATTTGTTTCAGACATGAACGACGACGAGTACACCGAATACATGGCGGCGCTGGAGGAAGCCGGGTACGCGACCGTGGAGGAGATAGACGAGAAGATAGAGGGTCAGGACTACGTAGCGATCGGAACGCTCCTATCCGATGGGAAGCGGGGAATAAGCATAAGCTATATACCGGGCATGATGGGCATATATATTTCTACGATAGAGTGAAAAAAGCGCGGGAAAGATACATATCTTTCCCGCTCATATCATCGTATCATCATTTTTAGTGTTTATAGGGGAGGAAGCCCAAAGTCGTCATCGCCTTCGTTTTCGCTTTCGGTATCGGTGGGTGTGACGTCGGCACTGGTGGTCGATGTATCGCTGTCGCCGAATTCTACGGCTTCCGCGCCGCCCATCGGTGTGGAGACGGCAGCCTCGGGAGAACTTTTTGAGCGGCGGATACGTGCCGCGAGGAAAAGTATGCCGGCGGCAATGAAAACAATACCGCAACCGGCACAGGCGGTGAGGATGAGCGCGCCGTTCCGGTCAGCCTGGAGCACCTCGGAGGTGAAGAATGAGGTGGCATCGTCGTAACTGTAATCACTCTCGTTTACAATGTCGTCGACAAGCGATGTGACCACCCACTCGTCGTGGACGGTATTCACGTCTGACGGACGGCGCAAAATATACGAGACGTTGGTCTGGTCGTCCGGAGGGTCGACGGAGGTAGCTTTTACGTAGAAGGGTAGGAAGCGACCGTCTATGTAGCCACACATTACCCAGTCGGTCGGGGTGTCGTCCTCACCGGCGCAGAGATACAGACCGGAAAATATTACAGTTTCAAATCGAAATTCGGCAAACGGGCGGTACTCACCGTCGGTGTCGTAGAGCGCCGCTATGTCCTCCGCGCTATCCGCCACAGGGTGGGAAAGAAAGCTAAAGCTGGAGGTGATAAGCGGGTAGGCGAGCATGGCGATGCCGACGATCACCCAGATTATCCAGAAACCAAAAAATTTTTTCATGCAATTGTGTCTCCCGCAAAATGTTCTGCACATATACTACTCCCAATTTGCCCGTGCGTCAATAGAGGTGGGGAAAGTTAAAAAAGTGAAACAAGCCGCTTAGCGGAAGTTATGGGCAGAACTGAACCGGGCAGACCATTTGGTCTGCCCGGGAATCAAACATATTATTTAATTTTATACCCGCCTGAAAAGTCCCTTTCGGTATTTTGCAAGTTTTTCGCATTTGCTTGGCGTTTTCTGTCTCGTGCAAATCAAATTTCCATACACAACAGGCTTACGACCTGCGTTTTACGGATTTTCTTTTCTGCTTTTAACAAATCCGCTATGGCATTTTGCGAACCTGCTCACAATCGACAGGACATAGTCCTAAGCGGGAAACCTGCGGCAATCAAATCAGCTCTGTCTTTTCCGACCTTATAAATCCAAACATCACAGAACCTTTAAAATACCCTATATGTGATGACCTGTAACATCTTACAGCGAAACCAAGGTACAACTGCAATTCCTGTCCGAACTTACCTCACCGGGGAATTATCCCTCTGCCACTATCCGTACAACAAGCGCATACGAATCTTGAACATAATGAGAAAGTGCTCTGTGCGAACATGCGCTCTGATCAACGGATGTCGCAAAGTCGCTCCAAAGAAACTCAACCGTATAAATATACCAACTGATCTTCCCGGTCCAAACTACCTTATTGCAGTTACGCGCTCGAATCTCAAAATAAAACCCTTACGCGTTTAAACGGTATCTGCGGGGATATTTAAGTTGCCCGATCCACCCAAATAGAGCCTCAATGCATAACACGCATCAAATCTCTCTCCGAATTTAACGGATCTGTGGCAATTTACAGAAACTGTACATCCGCAGGAGAAGTAGTCAGGTCACTGGACCATACCTCCGTTTGATTTTCTGGGAATCTGTTCGATTTTAAGTCCTCCCCGGACTCTCCCAAAAAATCCGGTTCAGACTGAAAAAACCTCGTACATTGGTATCAGTCCTTTCAGTGTTTTTCACCTGGTCCAAAAATCTGCTGTAACGGAAGCATATCGGATGTAACCGGGTCTTTTCTCCGAATCTTCGGAAACAGTGGCTTCTGCCATTTCCGGCACCGTCTGCTTTCCTGTTACGCTTAGAGTATAACACTCGCTCACGCATTTGTCAACAATAAAGTTCGAAAAAGTAATCGGCAGTTTGTGCAAAAAACACTAATAAAAATTGTTGACAACGTCAAATAACCGCACAAAACCGTCTCAAACGGGACAAACAACTCAGCGAACCTGACCGTCTCCAAATATGATGTATTTTGAAGAGGTGAGCGCGTCCAGCCCGACCGGACCGCGCGCGTGCAGCTTCTGGGTGGAGATGCCTATCTCCGCGCCGAGACCAAATTCGCCGCCGTCGGTAAAGCGGGTTGAGGCGTTGACGTAGACCGCGGCGGAGTCGACTGCGGAGAGAAACTTCATGGCAGTGGGGTGGTCGCGGGTGATTATCGCCTCGGAGTGAGCGGTGCTGTGCGCATTTATGTGGGCGATAGCCTCGTCAACGCCGGAGACGACCTTGCAGGAGAGGATATAATCGTTGTATTCGGTGAAGTAGTCCTCCTCGGATGCTGGTATGGCAGAGGGGAGAATGGCGCAGGTCTCCGGGCAGCCGCGCCATTCGACGTTCTTTTCGGAAAGTCGCTCAAAGGCGCGCGGGAGGAACTCGTGGGCGATACTGCGCGCGACAAGCAGGCTCTCAGCGGAGTTGCAGACCGAAGGGCGCTGGCACTTTGCGTTGAACAGTATATCGACCGCCATGTCAAGGTCGGCGGCGGAATCCACGTAGACGTGGCAGTTGCCCGCTCCGGTCTCGATAACTGGGACGCTCGAATTTTCGACGACCGAACTTATCAGACCTTTGCCGCCGCGCGGGATTAGCACGTCGACCGTGCCGCGAAGCCGCATGAGTTCGGTGGCGCTGTCGCGGGAGGTGTCGGTGACGAGGCAGACGCCGTCCTCGGGGAGACCTGCGGCTGCGAGTGCGCCGCGGATGGCGCAAGTCATTGCGATATTGGAGTTTATAGCCTCCTTGCCGCCGCGAAGCAGGACGGCGTTGCCCGACTTGATGCAGAGCGCGGAGATGTCGGCGGCGACGTTTGGACGGCTTTCAAAGATGACTCCGATGACACCGAGCGGCACTCGCTGTTTGCCGATAAGCAGCCCGTTGGGGCGGCGGGTCATTCCGGTTATCTCGCCGAGCGGGTCGGGCATAGCTGCTATCTCGCGTATACCGGCGGAGATGCCAGCAAGGCGCTCCTGGGTGAGGCGGAGCCGGTCGAGCATGTGTGGCGCGACCCCGTTCTGCTCCGCGCTTTCAATGTCACGAGCATTGGCGGAGAGTATGGAGGAGGCGGCGGAGCCTTCAATGGCGTCTGCCATCCGTTCGAGCGCGCCGTTTCGCACGCCTACGGGGGAGGCTGCGAGCGCGGGAGCTGCGCCTTTTGCTGCAAGTCCGAGACTAGCGACTGTCATAAGATCTCCGTCCTTTCCTGTTCTTCCTGAGTGTTGTCACAGACGTCTGTGGAGGCGGTGTTCAGACAGTGCGGCGCGACGAAGAGTGTGCCCACAGGACGCCCCTCGACCACGTCGTAGAGCACCGACGGGTCGGCTCCGGATGCGACTATGGTATCTATGCCCTGTGCGCAGGCGAGGCGCGCGGCGGCGAGCTTGGTCGCCATTCCGCCGGTGCCGCGATTTGAACCCGCGCCCCCTGCGAGATTCTCGACTGCGTCGATGTCCGCGACTACCGGGATAAGGCGAGCGGACGGGTCGGTGTGCGGGTTTGCGGTGTATAGACCGCCTATGTCGGTGAGCATGACGAGCGCATCCGCGCGCACAAGCTCGGCGACGACCGCGCTGAGTGTATCGTTGTCACCAATTATGAGTTCGTCGATAGTGACGCTGTCGTTCTCATTTACTATCGGGACAACGCCGAGCTCGAGCAGCGCCTCAAAGGTGCTGACAAGATTTGCGCGGTGCGCCGAGTTGTCGACGTCGGCGCGGTTGAGCAGTATCTGCCCGATACTCCGCCCATACTCGCTGAACAGCTTGTCGTATGTATACATTAGTGCGACCTGACCCACTGCGGCGGCCGCCTGCTTCATTTTGACCTCGGTCGGTTTCTCGGCAAGACCGAGCGCGCCCATTCCCGCGGCCTGCGCACCCGAGCTCACGAGTACGACCCGCACGCCGGTGTTGGCGATGTCGCAGATGACACGGCTTATCAGCTCCATGTTCCTGAAATTGAGTTTTCCGTTCTCGTGGGTGAGGGTGGAGCTTCCTACCTTCACTACAAGTGTATTTATCTTTCCGCCGTACATTTTTCCGTCCCAAATTTACAAATTTCACAGCGCCGCGGCGCGCCGCGGGAGCGTGTAGTATAAAAGCGCATTTATTGTATCACATTACAGCGGGGAACGCAAAGGTTTTTCTTGCTCGCGCGGCGCAAATATGCGATAATAGGGGTCAGCGCCTTAAAATGGGCGCTGGGAGGTTTTGAAATGCTGAATATCGTTCTGCTTGAGCCTGAGATACCCTCGAACACCGGGAACATAGCTCGCACATGCGCCGCGACCGGCACGAGGCTCCACCTTATAGAGCCACTCGGTTTCGACATAAGTGACCGCGCGGTCAAGCGTGCGGGGCTGGACTACTGGCACCTCGTGGAGGTGCTGACCTACCCGAACCTTGAGACCTTTCGGGAGAGAAATCCCGGTGCTCGATGCTGGTATGCGTCGACGAAAGGGGCGCGCGTGTACACAGGGGCGGACTTCCGGGATGGAGACTACCTGTTTTTCGGGAAGGAGACCCGCGGTCTGCCTGAGGACCTGTTGCGTGAGAACTATGCGAGCTGCATACGCATACCTATGCGCGCAGAGGCACGTTCACTGAACCTTGGAAATTCGGCAGCGGTGGTGTTGTTCGAGGCGCTGCGGCAGCTTGGGTTTCCACATCTGAGGGATCAGGGGACGTTGCCCGGTTGAAAAAAACGTCGGCTCGCGGACATTTATGGTTAAAACGGCTCATTTGCGCCGGGTTTTTTTGAAAAGTTTGTGAATAGAAGAAAATCTGCCAATTCCGCAAAAAATCGCAATATGGCACTTGAAACTACCCTGAATGTGTACTATAATGCGTATCGGTGTGATACGCTATCAATTTACGTAGTTAATGGTTTTTATACTTTTTGAAGGGAGTCTGACGAAATGAACTACAACAAGAAGAGCATTGAAGATGTGGACGTCAAGGGCAAGAAGGTCTTGGTCCGCTGCGACTTCAACGTGCCGCAGGACGAGAACGGAAACATAACCGACGAGAACCGTATAATCGGCGCGCTGCCCACCATCAAGTACCTCCGCGACCATGGCGCCGCCGTGATTCTCTGCTCGCATCTCGGTCGTCCGAAGGGCGAGTTCAAGCCGAAGTACACCCTTGCCCCGGTCGCTAAGCGCCTCGGCGAGCTGCTCGGCTGCGAAGTCAAGCTTGCCGCCGACGTCATCGGTCCAAGTGCTGACGCACTCTGCGCCGCCGTCAAGCCGGGTGAGGTGGTCATGCTGGAGAACGTCCGCTTCCATAAGGAGGAGGAGAAGAACGACGCCGAGTTTGCAAAGAAGCTCGCGAGCTACGCCGACATCTATGTCAACGATGCGTTCGGAACCGCTCACCGCGCACATGCCTCCACCGCCGGAGTTGCCGATTATCTGCCGGCTGTCTGCGGATACCTTATCAGCAAGGAAATTGGCATAATGGGCAAGGCTCTGTCCGACCCGAAGCGTCCGTTTGTCGCGATACTCGGCGGCGCGAAGGTTTCGGACAAGATAGGCGTTATAAACAACCTGCTTGAGAAGGTCGACACCATAATAATCGGTGGCGGCATGGCTTACACCTTTGTCAAGGCGCAGGGCGGAAAGATAGGCAAGAGCCTCTGCGAAGAGGATAAGCTCGACTATGCTCGCGAAATGATAGAGAAGGCGAAGTCGAAGGGCGTCAAGTTCCTGCTGCCGGTCGACACTCTCACCGGCGAGAGCTTTGCCGCGGATACTCCGTCCACCGTCGTAAAGACCGACGAAATACCGGACGACCTCATGGGTCTCGACATCGGACCGGACACCATCAAGGAGTTCAGCAACGCGATAGCGAACGCCGGCACTGTGGTCTGGAACGGACCGATGGGCGTGTTCGAGTTTGAGCGGTTTGCGGTGGGCACCAAGGCGATAGCCAAGGCGGTCGCAGAGAGCGGCGCCATCAGCATAATCGGCGGCGGCGACAGCGCTGCTGCGGTTCAGCAGCTCGGTTATGCCGACAAGATGACCCACATCTCGACCGGCGGCGGCGCGAGCCTCGAGTTCCTTGAGGGACTTGAGCTTCCGGGCATCGCCTGCCTCGAGGACAAGTAATCATGAAATCCGGATTTGCTGCCGGCGCGCGCGCGGAACTCCCGCGTGTCGCGCCGGAGAGTGTTGGAGTACCGGCGGGAGCGCTCGAGCGGCTGATGTGCGAGCTTGAGCGGATAACCGACCCGCACAGCATAATGATTGCGCGCGATGGCAAGGTGTGCTGTGAGGCGTGGTGGCAGCCGTATTCACCAGCGGTGCCGCACATGCTCGCGTCGCATTCAAAGGGGTACTCGGCGACCGCGATAGGCATTCTCGTAACGCAGGGGAAGCTGTCGGTAGACGACCTTGTGTGTGAGCTCCTGTCTGAATACATGCCTGATGTTATCCCGGAAAACCTCAAAAAAATGCGGGTGCGCCATCTGCTCACCATGACGAGCGGCATGACCACCCTTCCCGACATAACGCTTCCCGATTGGGAGAGAGATTTTTTTCGCTGTGAGATGACCCACGAGCCCGGCTCGACCTTCTTTTACAGCGGAAACTTCACTGCAATGCTCTGCGTTATAGTACGTAAGGTCGCGGGCTGCGGTGTGAAGGAGTTTCTCACGCGGGAACTCTTTAACAAAATCGGCATAGACCCAGAAACCATTAAGTGGATGACGCATGCGGACGGTTTGGAGTATGGCGGTGGCGGAATGATCACGATTACCGAAAACAATCTCCGTCTTGGTCTGTTGTACATGAATGGTGGAGTGTGGCAGGGTGAGCGGATCCTCTCGGAGGAGTGGGTCGAGCAGGCGCTCGGCGCGCAGTTCCTATTCCGCGGCGCGCACTCCAAAGACCTCGGGTACGGGTATCAGACCTGGCTGGGTCAGCCGCACAACGCACCGCGCTTTGATGGCGCGGGCGGACAGTACACAATAATGTACCGCGACAGGGGACTCACCATATCGATAACAGAGAGCGGTTCGTTTAACGTAAACGACGTGGTGCTCGATGCGGTGGAGCGGTTCTGTGACGAGGTGTCCGACGGGAGTCTGCCTGAGGACCCCGAGGCGGACGCATCGCTCATGCGCCGCATAGCGACTCTTGCCGCACCGCGTACTCTTGCCGTAAAGCCGGTCTCCGCGAGAGCGGGAGAGCTCTGCGGCAGGACCTGGGAATTCCCGTCCAACCGTCTTACCTTCTACCCTGTGGTTTGGGGAAAGCTCACTGCGCTTATGCGGTTCGGGCTGGATAAACTGCGCTTTGAACGGGGTGAGGGCGATGGCGAGATGCTGCTGCGCCTCGAATTTGCGGGGGAGGAGCAGCTCCTCCACGTCAGCTTCGACGGTCTTGCGAGACTTAGCAGGCTGAACGTTCCGCATGATCTGCCCGAGTGGGTATACGCATACGGCGCATGGAGCTCAGAGAGCATGCTCGAGCTCAGAGTTCATGTTGTGGAAGCCGCGAGCACCGTGGCGTTCACGCTCGAGCTCAGCGGAGACGCGGGAGAGCTTGCGATAATCACGCAGCAGCCGAATATGCTCACCCATTCGATGGATACCGAGACTATAAGGTCGCTCTGAGTGGCGACCGAAAAAAGGACAAAGATTTAAGGAGCTTTTTAACAATGAACAGGAGATACCGTAAGACCATAATCGCCGGCAACTGGAAGATGAACAAGACCGCAAGCGAGGGCAAGGCTCTGCTTGACGAGATCAAGCAGAGTGTGGGCAAGATAAAGTGGTGCGAAGTCGTTTGCTGCGTGCCGTTTGTCGACATCCCGATGGCTCTTCGCGCTCTGAAGGACACCCGTATTGCAGTCGGTGCGCAGAATATGCACCACGAGGCGAGCGGCGCGTACACCGGCGAGGTCTCGGCGGCGATGCTGAAGGACCTTGGCGTCAAGTATGTCATAATTGGTCACTCGGAGCGCCGTGAGTATTTCGGCGAGACCGACGAGCTGGTAAACAAGAAGGTCCTTGCCGCGCTTGAGGCGGGTCTGCACCCGATAGTCTGCGTGGGTGAGCGTCTCGAGCAGCGCGACATGGGCATCACCCACGAGCTCATAGCGATGCAGGTCAAGGCAGCTCTCGCAGGAGTTCCGCAGGACAAGGTACGTAAGATGGTCATAGCCTACGAGCCCATCTGGGCTATCGGCACCGGGCGTACCGCCACTGCCGAGCAGGCAAACGAGATCTGCGAGCTCATCCGTGCTACCATCCGCAAGATGTACGGCGCACGTACCGCGCGCGCAGTCACCATCCAGTACGGCGGCTCGATGAACGCCAAGAACGCCTCCGAGCTGCTCGCACAGCCGGACGTCGACGGCGGGCTTATCGGCGGCGCGTCGCTCAAGGCTCCTGACTTTACCGCGATAGTTGAGGCGGCAAACCAGTAATATTAAACAGGTCATGGGCGCACGCTCGCAATCTGAGAAAAGCCTGATCTGAATGGAAAGGCAATATAGTCTATTATGAAAATTCCTGTAACTTTAGTTATTCTGGACGGTTTTGGTGTGGCGCCGGCAGGGGATGGCAACGCCATCTACCGCGCCAACACCCCCAATATTGACCGTATTTTTGCCGCGAACCCGCGCTGCCAGCTAAGCGCAAGCGGACTCGACGTCGGGCTTCCCGACGGGCAGATGGGAAACAGTGAGGTCGGTCACACGAATATCGGCGCCGGTCGCGTCGTGTTCCAGGACCTTCCCAAGATCACCCGTGCCATCGAGGACGGCAGCTTTTTTGACAACAAGGCGTATCGCGACGCGGTGCAGAACTGCCTGACAAATGGCACCGCCCTGCACATCTTTGGTCTGATGAGCGACGGTGGGGTCCATAGCCACTATAAGCACATCCACGCGATGATCGAGCTCTGCCACCGCATGGGGCTTGAGCGCGTGTTTGTCCACTGCTTTATGGACGGGCGGGACACCGCTCCCGAGTCGGGCGCAGGTTTTGTGGCGGAGACCGCAGAGGTCTGCGCGGCAAACGGCGCGAAGATCGGTACCGTCATAGGGCGCTACTACGCAATGGATCGCGACAACCGCTGGGAGCGTGTCGAGCGCGCGTATAATGCGCTTGTTGCGGGCGAGGGCAACCATGCCGCAGACCCGGTCGCGGCGGTGCGCGCAAGCTATGACGCAGGCGTCACCGATGAGTTTATCGAGCCGGTGGTTATCGACGGATTCAAGCCGATAGCCAAGAATGACAGCATCGTGTTTATGAACTTCCGTCCCGACCGTGCACGCGAGATAACCCGTACGTTTGTCGACCCCGAGTTCTCCGGGTTTGTGCGGAAAAACGGGTACTTCCCGGTCCATTACGTCTGCACGACGCAGTACGATGCGGAGATGCCGAACGTCCATATCGCATTCGGCAAGGAGGAGCTTGCAAATACCTTCGGTGAGTATGTGAGCCGCCTCGGTCTGCGTCAGCTCCGTATCGCTGAGACCGAGAAGTATGCGCATGTCACCTTCTTCTTCAATGGCGGAGTGGAGACTGTCTACCCCGGCGAAGACCGCGTCCTCATCCCCTCGCCCAAGGTCGCGACCTACGACCTGCAGCCCGAGATGAGTGCGTACCTCGTCACCGACGAGGTCATAAAGCGGATAGACAGCGGCGAGTACGACGTCATAATCCTGAACTATGCGAACTGCGATATGGTGGGTCATACCGGCGTGATGGAGGCTGCCATCAAGGCGGTCGAGACGGTTGACGAGTGCGTAGGTCGCGTAGTTGACGCGATGAAGCGTGTGGGCGGCATAACCATTATCACCGCCGACCACGGCAATGCCGACCAGATGTACGACACCGATGGCAAGAGCCCGTTCACCGCGCACACCACTAACCCGGTTCCGTTCGTGATAATCGGCGCGGACGTCCGCCTTGAGAACGGTCGTCTTGCGGACATCACCCCCACCATGCTCGACCTCATGGGTCTCGGCAAGCCGGAGGAGATGACCGGGCACAGCCTCATAAAGTAAACCGGACATACCGGAACGCAAAACCGGAGCACCGCGGAATGCGGTGCTCCGGTTTTGCGTTTTGCGCTTGATTTGACGCCTGCGGTCGTGTAAAATGGTAAAAAACAGACCGGAAAACGAAAGGAGAGAAGTTATGCGCAAGGAGTTTGAAAGGGTTACGCCCGAATCGGTGGGTATCTCGTCCGAGGGAATAGCCCGGTTCCTCGACAGCCTGGAGGGCGGTCATACGCAGATGCACGGACTCATGATAATGCGGCACGGAAAGGTGTGCGCCGAGGGATGGTGGGCGCCGTTCGCACCCGGCACTCCACATATGTGCAACTCGCTTACAAAGACGTATATGGGAACCGCTATCGGCATCGCGGTCACCGAGGGACTCCTGAAGATAGAGGACCGGCTGGTCGATATCTTCCCCGAGTTTGCCCCGGAAAATCCCTCGCCGTATATCAACGAGCTCACTGTGCGCAACGTACTCTGCATGGGCAGCGGTATGACCGCTTTCCCACCGGACGACGGAGACTGGGTGAAAAACTTTATTGCAATGCCGCTCAATAACCGCCCGGGCACCGCCTTTTTCTACAACAGCGTCGGCTCCACCTTCCTCGGAAAGATAATCGAAAAGCTGACCGGGAAGAACGTCTATGAGTACCTCGCCGAAAAGCTCTTCGTGAAGATCGGCATCGACCCCGACAATCTGACCTATTCGCCCGCCCCTGCCGACCGCGACATGTGGGCGTGGCGCGCCGTTTCCACCACGGAGGACAATCTCCGGCTGATGAAGCTGTATGCGGACGGCGGAGTGTGGGAGGGGGAGCGGATACTCTCGGAGGAGTATGTGCGGCTCGCCACAAGCTTCCAGAACGACTCGGCAAGCGAGGCTAAGGGCAACCCGACCGCATCGGACAACTTTGTGGGCTATGGATTCCAGATGTGGATGTGCCGGTATCCCGGCGCGTACCGTGCGGACGGCGCGGCGGGACAGTTCTCGATAGTCATTCCGTCGAAGGACATGATAGTCTCGATAAACGAACATACCATGCAGGCTCAAAAGACTCTTGACTGCGTCTGGGAGTACCTGATGCCGGCGGTGAGCGACGGTGAGCTCGCCGAGAATCCCGATGCGCAGGCAGCGCTTGCGCGCAGGATGCGCTCGCTGGCGGTCACCGCACCCGAGTATGCGCCATACTCGGAGGGAAAGGCTGCCGCCTCCGGACGGTACATAGTGGAGAGCGGGAGTTTCGACCTCTACTGCAATGCGATGGGGGCGAAAGTCGAAGTTCAGGCGCGCGAGTTCGACATCGAATTCGGCGTGATGGACGGTAGAATATCCTGGACCGCGGACGACCGTACCGGCTGCTCTCTCGAGTTTGCGATGAACGGTACACGCCGGTACAACCGGTTCCCGTCCCCCTGGCAGTTCGCAAGGGAGTGCTGGGCGAACGGCGTGTGGGAGAGCGGTACACGCTTCCGCCTCGAGCTGCTCTGGCCGGAGGCTGATGTTGAGCGTGCACTCGTCTTTGAGTTCGGAGAGAAACGAGTCGAGGTCTCGGAACGCAGAAAGATGACGCCGCCCGGCATCACTCCGCCGGCGCCCGCAGTCGCGGTTCGCAGGTGACCTGAAACAGCAACAAAACAAAATAAAACGGCGAGGGATACCCTCGCCGTTTTGACGTATAGCGTATATTTGGTGACTGTCTGAGTTAGCGTTTGCGTTTCGAACCGCCCCTGCGCGTCTTTCCGGACGGCGCAGGCGCCGGGGTTGGGGTTGGCGGTGGAGCCGTGGAAGCGGGCACCACGACGGACTGTGGCGGGTCGCCTGCGTCACTGAGTTTGCCTGAACCGGTGAAACGAGAGCGCCCGTTTACGTCCTCGCGCACGAGCCGGTAGATGGCGGCGGTGATGGGAACGCCGATGAGCATACCAATAACTCCGAAAAGACCACCGCCGACCGTGACGCCTGTCAGAACCCATATGCCGGGGAGCCCTATCGAGTACCCGACAACTTTCGGGTATATCACGTTGCCCTCGAACTGCTGGAGCAACACAAGGAAGATGAGGAACACAAGCGCCTTGACGGGGGATACGGTGAGCACCATGAATGCGCCGACCGCCGCTCCTATATACGCGCCTGCTATCGGGATAAGCGCAGTGAACGCGACGAGCGTACCTATCATGGTGGCGTACGGCATTCGCAGGATGAGGAGCCCAGACGTGCAGAGTATGCCGAGAATGAGCGCCTCGGTGCACTGTCCGACGATGAACTTATGAAAGCAGTCGTCGAGGGTGTGGAAGAGGTAGTTGATGTTGTGGCACCAGTGCTCGCGCAGGTAGTAGGACGAGACCTTGTGGTACTGGCGCGCGAGGGTCTCCTTGCTGCCGAGCACGTAGAGCGCAAAAATAAGGCTGAGGAACACTGTTACAAGCCAGGAGAACACCGACGTGACCGCGGATATCAGTGCGTCCGCTACGCTCGTGATACCGGAGGAGAGCATCGAGATTATTGTGCCGATGCGGGAATTCCAGTCCACTTGTTCGAGCATATTTATGATGTCGTCCGGCAGGATGTTGAAGCGGTCTATAATTGCTATAAGATCCTCGATAGAGCTGGGGAGCTGTGTGAAGATCAGTTTGACACTGCTTATAAGTTGCGGCAACACGAGGCTTACCACAAGGGAGATCAGTGCGAGTAGCAGTACTACCGAAGAGAACATACAAACCGGGCGGCGACTCCGAAGGAGCAGCCTGTTCCGGGTTTTCGGGAAGTAGTGCCTCTCGAAGAAGCTCATCGGTATATTTATAGCGTACGCCATCGCCGCGCCGGTAATGAGCGGGGAGACCGCGCCGATAAGCAGCCGCAGCAGGCGGCTTACCGAGTTCCAGTAGTATATGGCAAGAAAGAGCAGAAAGATGCTAAAACCCACGGTAAAGCAAATCTTCCAGTATTTTTTCATGCCGGTCCCTCGCTTTCTCTCGATGTGAGGCGGTGTGTTTGTGTGTTGTCGTATTTACACAAGTTTAATACACGTTGACGCTTTTTGCAATAAGAAAAGCGAAAGTTGCCGTCTGCCTCAGACGAGAGTGCTCAGAAGCCACGCGGCGCCAACTGCTGCGCCTCCCGCAGCCGCGGGGGCGGCGAGACGCAACATACGCATCAGTCGCGAATGTCCGCCACGCGAGCCGGAGCAGCCCGCCGCGACGCGGCACGCCTCCCGGAGCAGGTCGTCCGGGCTACGTCCGTCCTTTGCCGCGCCGCTGCTCTTAACAATAAATATTGCCTGTTCAAATATGCCGTCCGGCTCAGGTCGAACTACAACGACCCGCCGCGTGACCCCTTTTACCATTAGTCCGCCTCCGTTTTACAATTCGAAGGTAGTCTCTCCCGTCCGGCGGAAGAATATACCGCCTCAGCGAGGTGAAAGCGAAATACAGACTGCGGTGAGGTCGTCTGCGCCGCCGGTGCGCTCCCATGCAGCGTCCGCTATCCGGGCGGCAAGCGCGCGTGGGTCGTCGCCACCGGTGCGTATCAGCTCGCGCAGCCAGCCATCGTCCGAGCCGTCGCAGACGCCGTCGGTTACCATCACTACGCAGTCACAGTCCCCGAGCCGCAGCTTGACCTCGCGCACCTGGCTTCGTGGGGAGAGACCACCTGGAAGATTCCCTCCGCTCACCCTGCCGGTGCGTCCGGCGTAGCGGAGATATGTCGGTGCAGCGCCGCACTTGAGCAGTTTTCCGTTCCCGCCAAACAGGTCGAGAATACAGAGGTCGGCGCTCGCGAACCCGGCACGCTCCTCGTTTCGCAGTGCCATCGCTCCGCTGACTGCGGCGAGTGCACGCTGGGGGTCGCAGCCTGCCCGCACGAGCTGTTCCACGAGACGGACGGTCGCCTGACTGTCCCCGGCAGCCTCCCCTCCGCTGCCCATGCCGTCGGACACGATCACCACGAGTTCGCCGGACGCGGTTCGGAACCATATTCCGCTGTCGCCGCTGCGCGGGCTGCCGTTTCGACGGCGGCACGCGACACCGACCGTCGCACTGCGCGGTTCTCGCTGCCGCATGAGAAGAAGGTCTCCGTCAGGTAGGCGGCGGAGCTCTGGTGGGGCAAAGCGGACCCCGACCGCGTTCGAGAGCGCCGCCCCACCGTCACTTGCGAACGGAGAGAGCTCCCTACCGCTTATTTCGGCGCAGAGTCGCCCCTCGGCGGTGCGCCATGCCTCGCACTCGGCCTCGATGCCGGCGGTCTTGAGCGCGCGGCGAAGTTTGAGCTCGGCGGCGGGCGCGGGGCGTGTGCGCTCGGGTGCTACTCCTAGAAGTCCAGCTATAGCCTCACACTCAGAACCTGCCGCACGGCGCATATATTCGAGTCGTCGCGCTGAGATCCTGCCGAGCTGCCAGACCCGCATCTCCTCGTTTACCGCCGCGAGGAACAGGTCGGGACGCAGGCAGCGGGAGGCAAAGGATGCGGGCAGGTCGGCGGCGACCACGCGACCGCGCTCGACAAGAGCGGTTTCGAGAGAATTCATTGCGGCGCAGGTGTTCAGTCGGTCGCGCTCCCAACAGAGGGTACGCAGCGCACAGCGGCTGCATGCGCGGGAGGCGGCGCGGTCGAACACCTGACCCAGTTCGCGTTCCTCGACGGGAGGGGCGCCTGCGATGTACTTGCCAAGCTCGCCAAGCGCGCGCCCTAGTGCCGTCTGCTGCCGCTCGCAGGCGGCAAGTGCCCGCCGCTCCGCGCCGCCACGGGAGGGTGGACTGAACATCGCGAGCACCGGCAGCCTGCGTTCAGGGATGAGCATGAATAGTGCGCCTGCAAGGGTGGTCTCGTAGAGAGAGGTGGCGTCAGGCATGTCGATAAGCGCCGCCGCGACCGAGCTCATCAGGAACACCATGCAGCTCCACGTTCGCCCCGAACCTCGGACTATCCCCGCGCCGAGCCCTCCGAATGCCGCCATCACACAGAACCCAGCAGACCCACCGGACGCCGCACCAAACGCAAGCCCCGAGGCGGCTCCTGCGCCCGCACCGCCGGAGTACCCGCAGAAGAGAGCAAGCGCGAGCGCCGCTATCCGCACCGGCGCAAACCCCCCGGGCAGAGTGAACCCTGCAAGCCCGAACATCAGCGTAGCCGCAGCTCCGACCTCCGCCACCCCGGGCGGTATGCGGGGGTGACGAAGTGGTTCTGCGCCGGTCTGACCCGCAAGGAGATGTTGATAGGCGAAGGCGGCGCCGCAGGAGAGTATCAACTCGCAGATGAGCATCACCGCGCCGCCCTGTCCGCCTCCGGTAAGCGTCACAAGACCCACCGCGGCAAGGCTCGCAACCGCACATAGAGGGCGAAACCATACCTTCGAAGCGAGCCGGGTGTCCTGCGCGGCGTAGACCGCTACTGCAGAGAGCAGAGCCGCCGCCATGTAGCGTAGGCTGTCGCTCATACGGAAGCGCATAATGCTGCCCGCCGCAGCGCCGAGTGCCCCGAGCACTCCTGCGGCGCCTGCGGAGGGCAGAGCCGCCCCTGCCGCCGCAAACGCTGCGCCAAACGGCGCGCGTGTGCCACCGAACGCCCCCTGCGCTGCGATGAAACCGGCGGCAGCCCGTAGCGTGCACTGCCAGAGTTTATGCGCGGCGCGGCTTTGCAGAATGCGGCGTGCAAGCGACAGACCGCTGCTTGCGCCCATGCCAACACTCGCACCCTCGCCTGGACCTGCGCCTGCGTCCACCGTAGCCCCGCTGCCGCGCGTTTTGACGCGCGGCGCGCGCTTTGGCGCGCGTTGTGAGGCGCGTCGTTCGTGCGACCCGTCGCGTGGGGAGAATACGCGGGTGTTTCGTCCCCGCTTTACCGTTCCGTTCATTTTACATTTAAACCTCCTGTTTCCGCGCACGTGCGCGTGTCAAGTGATTTAATGTTACAGCCGGGGCGCGGCAAAGCGGGTCGGGAAATATCGCGGGCAAAGCGGACGGTAAAAAGAAACGGTTTTACAAAGAAAAATGAACGTGAGAAAACGTGAGCATTTCAGTCGGAGAGCGAGAAAAAAAGAGCATTGCGGGGTGTGACTTTTGTTTTCGGCGACTTGCACATGATTTTATTGTAAAAAAACGCGGAAATTTTGGTTTTTTAGATTGACAATCGGACGGGCAGGTCTTATATTGTATGCTGTAAAAAGCGTAACATCTCTCAAACGGTATAGGGGGGCTGATAAATGGCAAAAGAGCTCATTCGCCTTGTGAAATGTGTCATGGCGTATGACGGGGAAGTGGTCCTGAACTCCATCGATCTTACAATAAACGACAAGGAATTCCTCACACTGTTGGGACCGAGCGGGTGTGGCAAGACGACCACGCTTCGGTTAATAGGCGGCTTCGAGGTGCCAACCTCGGGTGACGTGCTTTTCGATGGTGTGAGGATTAATGACGTTCCGCCGTATAAACGAAAGGTGAACACTGTGTTCCAGCGGTATGCGCTCTTCCCGCACCTGGACGTATTCGAGAACGTTGCGTTCGGGCTCCGCGTGGCAAAGGTCCCAAAGCAGGAGATAAAGCCGCGGGTGGAGGAGATGCTCTCGCTTGTCGGGCTTAGCGGATATGAGAAGAGGGACGTGTCCCAGCTCTCCGGCGGTCAGCAGCAGCGGGTGGCGATAGCACGCGCTCTCGTCAATCGTCCGCAGGTGCTCCTGCTCGATGAGCCGCTCGGAGCGCTCGATCTCAAGCTCCGCAAGGACATGCAGACCGAGCTGAAGCGTATACAGCAGCAGAGCGGCATCACCTTCGTGTATGTCACGCACGACCAGGAGGAGGCGCTCACGATGAGCGACACCGTTGTGGTCATGAACGGGGGCAGCATCCAGCAGGTTGGAACGCCGATAGATATTTATAACGAGCCGAAAAACAAGTTTGTCGCCGACTTCATCGGCGAGAGCAATATCATCGACGGTGTCATGCACGCCGACTTCGACGTAAGCTTCGGCGGTCACCGCTTCGAGTGTGTAGACCGCGGTTTTGCCAGGGACGAGGCGGTGGACGTCGTCATCCGCCCGGAGGACATCGACTGTGTGCCGGTGGAGCAGGGAAAGTGGTCCGGGACGGTCAAGAGCATTGTGTTCAAGGGCGTGCACTACGAGATGATGGTTGATTCCGGAGACTTCGAGTGGATGATCCATTCGACCGACCCGCAGGCGGTGGGAAGCACCGTTGGCATGACCATCACGCCGGACGACATACACATAATGCACAAGAGCGACGTCGACGTGTGGAGCGACGAAGCGGAGTATGAGTCGGAAGAGAAGTGAAAAGTAGCGCCCGGTGCTCCGGGAAGTCTGTCAGGAAAGGACCGGTGGGAAGGTTGAAAAAGAAGTTCCGCCTTTCTTTTGTGGCGCTGCCGTATACGGTGTACGCGCTGATATTCATTCTTGCGCCTATGGTGCTCATCGTCGTCTACTCCCTCTGCTACCAGCAGGGCGGCGGCTGGGAGCTGACACTGAAATACTTTGAGAAGTTTTTTGACCTCTCGAACCCGATGTATCTCCGCTCGCTGTGGGACTCGGTCTGGATAGCGGCGCTGTCCACGATAGTCTGCCTCATCCTCGGATACCCGATGGCGTATATCCTCTCGAAGATGCGCCCGTCGGTGCGGGGGATGGTGAGCTTCCTTTTCGTGCTGCCGATGTGGATGAACTTTCTTCTGCGCACTTTCGCGTGGATGACTCTGCTCGAGAACACCGGCGTCATAAATACGCTGCTCGGGCACATCGGCGTCGGACCGGTGCAGTTCATGTACACGAAGGGCGCAATAGTTTTCGGAAACGTGTACAATTTTCTGCCGTTCATGATACTGCCCATATATAACACCATCGTCAAGCTGGATGGGATGTATCTGGAGGCGGCGGGCGACCTCGGCGCGAATTTCAGCGCCACCTTCCGCCGCGTTATCTTCCCGCTGAGCCTGCCCGGCGTGGTAAGCGGGGTGACGATGACCTTTGTGCCCGCGGTCACGACCTTCATAGTGTCCCGCCTTCTCGGCGGAAAGAATGCGCTCATCGGCGACCTCATCGAGCGCGAGTTTGCGACCGGAAACTGGGGCTTCGGCTCTGCAATGAGCGTCATAATAATGGTCATGATCCTGCTCATGATGGGCGTTATGGGCAGGTATGAGAAGGAACAGTCCGCATCCGGCGGTCTGCTGATGTGAGGAGGCGCGAAGTGAAGAAACTTATTTCCGCCTGCAAGGGGGCGTACTCCGCAATCATCTTCCTGTTCCTGTATCTGCCGATAGTCGTGCTCATAGTTCTGAGTTTCAACGAGTCGTCCAGCCGCGCGGTGTGGGGCGGGTTTTCGCTGAAGTGGTATACGGCGCTGCTCGAGAACTCCTCAATACGCGATGCGCTGGTAAATACCCTCTTTATCGCTGCGGCGTCCGCCGCGATAGCGACTGTCGTGGGTACGGCAGCCGCCATCGGTATAAACTCGATGCGCAGGCTGCCGCAGACGCTCATCACTAACCTCACCTATATCCCGGTCACTAACGCGGATATCGTGACCGGCGTATCGCTGATGGTGCTTTTCATGTTCTTGTCCATCCCGTTCGGGCGGGTGAGCCTGCTTCTTGCGCACGTCACCTTCAATATCCCGTACGTCATCCTCTCGGTCATGCCGAAGCTCCATCAGATGAACAAGCACTCCTATGAGGCGGCGCTCGACCTCGGGTGCACGCCGCTCGGCGCGATAATAAAGGTCGTCATCCCGGAGATAATGCCCGGTATCATCACCGGCGCAATTCTCGCATTCACCCTCTCGATAGACGACTTTGTGATTTCTTTCTTTACAAAGGGAGACGGTATCAACACCCTCTCCACCGTCATCTACACCGCCATAACCAAGGGCACGAAACTCAAGAACCAGATAAACGCGCTGAGCGCGGTGATGTTCATTGTCGTGCTCGCGCTGCTCATAGTGGTCAATGTACGTGCCTCGAAGGATGCCCGAGAGCGTGAGCGCGCCGCGCGCAACCGTGCTCGACACCGCTGAGCGGAATTGAAACCGTCAGGCGAATGCCTGTGGTAATATATGTATATTTGAAAAGGAGACTACCCGAATTGAAAAAACTTGTTTGCCTTGTACTCTGCGCCGTGTTGCTTTGCGGCCTTGTATCCGCCTGTTCAAGCGGCTCGAAGCCCACGCTCAAGGTGTATAACTGGGGCGACTACATCGATGAAGCGGTGCTCGACATGTTCGAGGAGGAGTATGGCGTTGAGGTCGTGTACGACACTTACGACACCAATGAAGCCATGTATACCAACCTCGTCTCGAAGGGTGACGCCGCGGGTTACGACGTGGTGATTCCGTCTGATTACATGATAAGCAAGATGATAAACGAGGGGATGCTCGCGAAGATAGACGTGAGCGCCATGGAGAATTACAGCCTCATCGAGGACCGGTTCAAGAACCTCGGTTATGACCCGAACAACGAGTATTCGGTCCCGTACATGTGGGGCACTCTTGGCATCCTCTACAACACCACTCTGGTGGACGGTCCGGTCGAGTCCTGGTCGGTGCTGTTTGACGAGAACTACTCGGGCAGGCTCTTCATGATGGACTCGGTGCGTGACTCGATAGGTGTTGCGCTCGATTACCTCGGATACTCCATGAACTCCACCAACGATGCGGAGCTCGCAGAGGCTGAGGCGCTGCTCAAGGAGCAGAAGCCGCTCGTGCTCGACTACACCGGCGACGAGGTCAAGGACAAGATGATAGGCGGAGAGGCTGCGCTCGCAGTGGTCTACGCCGGCGACGCGATAACCTGCATAAACGAGAACAGCGACCTCAAGTTCGCGGTCCCGGTAGAGGGTTCGAACCTCTTCTTTGACGCGATGTGCGTGCTTGAAACCTCCGAAAACAAGGAGCTCGCAGAGCAGTTCATCGACTTCATGTGCCGTACAGACATCGCGGAGATGAACCGCGCCTACATAAACTACTCCAGCCCCCAGACCGAGGTTGTGGACGCGCTGCCTGACGAGATCAAGAACGACGGCGTCCAGTACCCCGCAAGCGAGCAGATCGCCGACTCGGAGGTCTTTGTCGACCTTGGCGAGTATGTGGAAGTGTACAACGAGATCTGGAACCGTATTATTTTCGGTTAAAGACCGCACTTGAATAGCAAAAAGGACGCCGGGAGGCGTCCTTTTTGTCACTGTATTCCGTACGCGACGAGGGGGTCGCCCGTGCGCACGCCGAGCGCGGTGGTGTAGTAGAGCACAACCCCGTCCGACTGGGCGTACAGGCGGAGAAGCTGTCTGTTGGGGTAGGCGCGGAGGGTGCCGAGCAGATCGCCCTTGCGGACGTGTTGACCCGCTGTGACCTCCGGGTACCAGAATCCGCCGAACTCTGCCTCAAGATATGTTGTGAGAGATATTTCGACCTGCTCGACCGGAGGGTAATCTCCGTCGATGATGTCGAGGTGGCTCATTATGCGCATCACGTCCTCGGTGCAGCGCGCGACCTCCTCCTCAGACCACGAGCCGCCAGAGCCGCGCTCGATGAGCAGTGCAGGTACGCCCCGCTGTACCGCCCAGCTGTAAAGCCCGTTTTTTGAGGTGGAGCGCACGAGGTACCTGACCGAGAGGGAGCGCGCCGCCTCGAGCGCACAGGCGTTTACCGCAGGGGAGCCTGCGCCGGGGTGGAACACGAGCGGGAAGAGGGATTCATTGCAGTCTCCGCCGTGAAGGTCGATAAGGAAGTCGGCGTAAGGAAACACCGTGTGTTCGATGAGATAGGACATTCGCCGGGAGAGGGTGCCGTTTATCTCGCCGGGGAACACGCGATTCAGGTTCGCGCCGTCCTCCGGCACGACCTGCTTTGCACCGGCAAGAAATCCGCCCGCGTTGACAAGCGGCAGAAGTATGACGTTCCCGCGCATCAACGCCGGGTCAAGCGATTCGGAGAGCCGGTGCGCAGTCTCTATGCCGACGTACTCGCAGCCGTGCACGCCTGCTGTTATCGCGAGGGTCCTCCCTTCCTTCGCGCCGCAGAACAGGAACGCCTCTATCGGGTTCGCGTCCGGTACGGCAATGGCTATGCGCTTTTTCTCTCCATGCTCGATCTGGTGACCGCAGATTATCATTTTATATCGTTTTCCTCACTGATCTTCAGATTTTATCCCACCCGGCTCGAGCTTTATGTTCCAGCTTATTCGGCGGGCGGTGGCAAGCGTATCAAATTTTATGTAGTAGAGCGAACTGTCCTCGTCAATGCCGGTCACAGTGCCCGCACCCATGACCGGGTGAAGTATCCTCTCCCCGACCGAGAACCTAGGCGCGGTCGCGGAGAGCTGCATACGGCGGGTCTGTGCCGAGATCTGCTGCTCTGCCGAAGCACGCAGACTGTCGCTGAGCTCGACGCGGTAATCGAGGAGCGTGCGCTCGACGTCAAATATAAAACGTGAGGGACAACGGAACGAACCGTCGAGGTTCCGCCCCTCCGAGTCGCTGAGAAAGAGCGCCCTTTCCGCGCGTGTAATCGCGACAAATGCGAGCCGCCGTTCCTCCTCCATTGCCGCGGGTGTGGACGTCTTTTTCGAGGGGAATACACCCTCGTCCAGCGAGCACACGAATACGTACGGGAACTCGAGCCCCTTGGCGGTGTGTACCGTCATCATGCGTACCACGTTCCGTTCGCTGCCTGCATCCGACGCGGTGAAGAGCGCGGCGTGGTCGAGGTAGTTTTCGAGTGTGCTCTCCTCGCCACAGGAAATCTCGTACTCATGGATCGACTGGCGCAGTTCGGCAAGGTTGTCCAGCCTGGTCTGGCTGCCCTCGGTACGCAGCGCGCGCTCATACCCGCTCGCGTCAAGGATGTCCCCGAGCAGCTCGCTTATCGGACGGTCTGCGCAGTCGCGCGAAAACCTCTCGACGAGCGCAATAAGTTTTGCCGCTCCGGTGCCGCGGAAACGCTCACCGTCCGCGTTCCGAACGAGAGCCTCGTAGAGTGTGCAGCCGTTTTCGGTGGCGTACTCCTCCAAAAACTGCATCCGGCTCTTGCCTATATTGCGCCGGGGGACATTGGCGACACGGCGAAATGAAATGTCGTCGCGGAGCGCGACAAGCCGCAGGTAACAGAGCGCGTCCTTGACCTCGCGGCGCGAGAAGAACGGCGTCCCGCTGTATATCGTGTATGGCAGGTCGTGCTTCAGAAACGCCTCCTCGAGCTCGCGCGAGACGTAGTGCGCACGATAGAGTATTGCAACCTCCGAGTATGCCGCGCCCTCCGCCGCAAGACCCTCTATGGTCTTTGCTATCCACTCAGCCTCCCGCTCCGCCGTCTTTTCATGGCTGTAATACACTCGCCTGCCGGAGGGGAGGGTGGCGCAGAGCTCCTTCTCTATCCGGTCGCGGTTGGCGGAGATGAGCGAGTTTGCGACCGCGATTATCTCGGGGGTGGAGCGGTAGTTCTCGCTCAGGACTATCGTGCGGCAGCCGGGGAACGCATTTTCAAAATTGAGCAGGAACTTCACGTCCGCGCCGCGCCAGCTGTATATCGTCTGGTCCGGGTCGCCCACCACGAACAGATTGCGGTGGTGCGCCGCAAGCGCCTCCATGAGCCGGTATTGCAGCGCGTCGATGTCCTGGAACTCGTCTATCATTATGTACTCGAGCCGCTCCTGCCACTTCCGGCGGATCGCCTCGTTCTGTTCGAACATATAAAGAGTGAAAATTATGAGGTCGTTGTAGTCGAGCGCAAAGCACTTCTTCTCCTGATAGAGATACCCGTAAAAAATAATGTCCTGCGGGTCGGTCGCCTCAAGATAGCGCGCGTGCAGCTCCTCGGCGGACATGTCGAGAAGCAGCAGACAGTAGTCCGGCTGCTTATCCGTCTTGCGGAGCTCTATCATGTCCCGCGCGCGGGTGAAAGTCATGTCCCGCAGAGTGAGCCCGCGCTCCTCATATATTATGGCAAGCATCGCGTCGATATCCGAATTATCTATGACAAGGAAACTCTTGGGATACCCGAGTGCGTGCGAATCCTCCTGGAGTACCGACACGCAGAAACTGTGGAACGTGTCGATATACCCGGTGTCCCCGTCCCCCAGAAGTGAACGTATCCGGCGGCGCATCTCGCCTGCCGCCTTGTTTGTGAAAGTGACGCAAAGAATGTTCCGCGGCGGAACGCCTATTACCCCGGTGAGATACGCATACCGGTGAGTCAGCGCGCGCGTCTTACCGGTGCCCGCGCCGGCTATCACACGCACGTAACCCTCGGTCGCCTCCACCGCCTCACGCTGCCGCGCGTTCAGCCCGCCGAGTATGCCGTCCATGCGCCGTACCCCCTTGTCCTGCTTTCTCTGCAACCGTACATCTGTACGAAAATTATACACCGCCGCCCTGAAATGTCAAGGCGGCGAGGTGCGGTGTCACTTCGACTGTTTTGTAAGTTCTCCTATCTCCTTCTCGGCGGAGAGAGTGAGCGAGAGGAGCGACTGGAAGAGCAGGGGATAATCGCGCGAAAGGGTGTCGTGCGAGAGCGGGGGGAGGGCGGAACAGTCCGCGGCACTGCGGCGGAAGCGCATTTCGCTTAGCTTCTGTGCGGCATCGGCTGCGTCGTCCGCGTCCCGGTCGGCTATGGAGAAGAACTTCTCCGGCTCAGCCCCGCAGCGGCGATAGAGGGTGCGGAAGAGCTTATATATCGTGAACATGATGGAGGAGTACAACTCGCGGCAGAGCTCGCGGTCGTCGCTCCGCCCGGCGATGTCAAAGAGGACGCCGAGCGAGTTTACAGCGAGCTTCTTTGCCATGAGGGCGGTCGCACCGCCGCGCGCGAGCTTGTTCTGCTTTGTTTCCGCGTCGTCGTACAGCTCGTCTATATTTATTTCTGTGCCGTCGCGCGACATGGTGCGCCCGAGCAGAAAATCGGCGGACACTCCATAAAAGTCCGCTGCCGCAACCACAAACGCAAGACCTGGCTCGCGCACGCCGTTCTCATAGTGACTGAGCAGCGCCTGCGAAATGCCCAGATTTCGGGCGACCTCCTTCTGACTCAGCCCTTTCTCTTTCCTCAACAGTGAAAGTGTGCGCGGAAAATTTGCCTCCATATCGCCGCTCCCCCTTATTTAAACTTCCGCCGTAATATAATTGAATTCGACAATGTGTTTATTATAATATACATTATACCGTTTGTAAAGCGTGAGCAGGCGGTTTTATAGCTGTGGGGAATTTTTGCCGTTATACGGAAAATGAGGTTGTTTTGCCGCGGGATATGTGGTATTATGAGTGTGCAAAAAACGCTTAAATCGGGTCCGGCGGACAGTCGGATTCCCGGAAAGGAACGGCAAAAGGCTATGGAAAAACTCAATGTCATAATCGAGTCCTCCGCAAGGCACGTACACGTGACAAAGGAGACGCTCGCAATCTTATACGGTGAGGGGTACGAGCTCACCCGCAAGCGCGACCTTAGCCAGCCCGGACAGTTTCTGAGCGAGGAGAAGGTACGCATCGAGGGACCGCGCGGTGGTATCGACCGCGTGTCGATACTCGGACCGGAGCGATCCGCCGACCAGGTGGAGGTCAGCTTCACCGACGCGCGCGTGCTCGGGCTTACTCCGCCGGTGCGCGAGAGTGGAGACCTTGCGGGCAGTGAGCCCTGCAAGATAATTGGACCGAACGGCTCGGTCGAGATAAGCGAGGGATGTATAGTTGCCAAGCGGCACATCCATGTTACACCGGAGGATGCGGAGAAGTACGGTCTGAAGGATAAGCAGCTTGTCTCGGTCAAGGTCGGAGGCGACCGCGCGCTCACGTTTGATGAGGTGGTCATCCGTGTAAGCGAGAAGTATGCTACATATATGCACATCGACTATGACGAGGCTAATGCCGCGCATCTGGGCGGCAATGTCACCGGCGAGGTAATAGTCGGGTAACGAGTAATGAGGAGCGGCTTCCCTGCGGTCTGGTTTCAGCGCAGGGAGTCGCTCCGGTTGTATAAAAACGTCTAAAACTGACAGGAACTTTTTGGAGGACGAAAATGCCGAGGAATACAAATAAAGAGATCAGCACCGCAAAGGGCGATGCAAAAAAACGCTCGAAAAAGTCTGCTGCGCCGCGCCGTGTGACCGACCCATACACACGCGACCACTTTTATCTCTTCCACGAAGGGAGCGACTGCCGCGCATATGACTTCCTTGGCGCACATCCCACAGAAAAGGACGGGTGCGCGGGATACCGCTTCCGCGTGTGGGCGCCGAATGCGCAGAGCGTCTCTGTGATCGGCGAGTTCAACGGATGGGATCGAAAAGCGGGTGAGATGGAGCTCCTTGGCGACGGGGAGACGTGGGAGAAGTTTATAGAGGGCGCAAAGGTCTACGACGCCTATAAGTTCTCTATCGAGGGGGCGGACGGCGAGATCCGCGACAAGTGCGACCCGTATGCGTTCCATTCCGAGACCCGCCCCGCTAACGCCTCAAAGCTTTTTGACATCGAGGGCTACCAGTGGAAGGACGAGAAGTGGATGCGTAACCGCGTTGCACCGTACGCAAAGCCGCTTTCGATATACGAGATCCATCTTGGTTCCTGGAAAAAGGTTGTCGACGGCGCGGACGGACAGTTTTTCAGCTACGACATGATCGCGGACGAGCTCGTCCCATACATTGTGCAGACCGGGTACACTCACGTCGAACTGATGCCGGTAAGCGAGCACCCGCTCGATGCGTCCTGGGGCTACCAGTGCACCGGGTACTTCGCCGCGACGAGCCGGTTTGGCGACCCGCACGGGCTGATGCGGCTCATCGACCGGCTGCACTGTGCCGGTATCGGCGTTATCCTCGACTGGGTCCCGGCGCACTTCCCGAAGGACGGGCATGGACTTGTGGAGTTCGACGGAGGGGCGTGCTACGAGTCGAACGACCCAGTCATGCGCGAGCACCCCGACTGGGGCACACGCATATTCGACTATTCGCGGGGTGAGGTGCGCAGTTTCCTCATTTCGAGCGCGAACTTTTGGCTTGAAAAGTTCCACGCAGACGGTCTGCGCATAGACGCGGTCGCGTCAATGCTCTACCTTGATTATGGTCGCCGCGACGGGGAGTGGCATCCGAACAAGGATGGCGGAAAGGAGAACCTTGATGCGGTCGAGTTTTTCCGCAAGCTGAACACTGTCGTGTTTGCGGAGCACCCGTCGGTGATGATGATAGCCGAGGAGTCCACCGCATGGCCCGGCGTCACCCTGCCGGTAAGCGAGGGAGGGCTCGGCTTCAACTTCAAGTGGAACATGGGCTGGATGAACGACATGATGCACTATGTAGCATTAGACCCATATTTCCGCCAATTCAACCACAAGGACATTACTTTCTCATTTATGTATGCGTTCAGCGAGAACTACATTCTGCCGGTCTCGCACGACGAGGTCGTTCACGGGAAGTGCTCACTCATAAACAAAATGCCGGGTGAATACGAACAGAAATTCGCCGGCGTGCGCGTGTTCCTGGCATACATGTTTGCGCATCCTGGCAAGAAGCTGCTGTTCATGGGTCAGGAGTTTGGACAGTTTATCGAGTGGAACTTCGACAACGGACTAGACTGGTTGCTGCTCGGATACGAGTCGCACCGCAAGCTGCTTGACTACGTCTCCGCGCTCAACCGGTTCTACCGCGCGCGCCGTGAGCTGTGGAGCATCGATTTCGACTGGCACGGCTTCGAATGGATATGTCACGACGACACTAGCGCAAACACCGTGAGCTTCATTCGCCGCGACGACAAGGGAAAAGAACTCATCTGCGTCATCAATTTCTCCCCCGTCCGGCGCACCGGCTACCTCGTCGGTGTCGAGCAGAGCGGCGTCTACGAGGAAATATTCAATACCGACGATGAGCGCTTCGGAGGCTCGGGTATCACGAACCCTGGTCCCCTGCACACTTACAAGGCGCCGCAGCATGGCAAAGATCGCTCGCTCCGTCTCGACCTCCCGCCTCTAGGCGCAGTTTTTCTGCGCATTAAACGTAAGCTGAAGGGCGATAAGCCGGTCAATTGGTAACAAATTACAATACTTTGTGCGTTTTGTATAAAATAAATAAAACAGGTGACAAAACGGAAAATGTGTGGTACAATATCACCAAAATAGCGGAGACCATACAAAATCGCATTCAGAGGAGAGGATGCTGCCATGATTCACGGCAAGGAATGTATTGCAATGATCCTTGCAGGCGGACAGGGGTCCCGTCTGTATGTACTTACCACGAAGGTGGCAAAGCCGGCGGTTCCGTTCGGCGGGAAGTACCGAATAATAGATTTTCCATTGTCGAACTGTGCAAACTCTGACATAGACACGGTCGGGATACTCACGCAGTACCGACCGCAGAAGTTAAACGAGTATGTGGGTTCGGGTCAGCCGTGGGACCTTGACCGGATGTACGGCGGTGTGCGTCTGCTGCCGCCGTACATGACCGGGAGCACCGGAATGTGGTACAAAGGGACGGCGAACGCGATATATCAGAACATGGACTTCATAGAGCAGTACGACCCGGAGTATGTTCTAATACTCGGCGGAGACCACATATACCGCATGGACTACTCGAAGATGATTGCGCGGCACCGCGATGCGGGAGCGGCAGCTACGATAGCGGTAATAGAGGTTGGCTGGGACGAGGCGCCGCGTTTCGGCATTATGAATGTAGACGAGGAGGACAGGATAGTCGAGTTTGAGGAGAAACCCAAGAACCCGCGCTCCAACCTTGCCTCGATGGGAATTTACGTATTCACCTGGGAGAAGCTCCGGCGATACCTCGTTGAGGACGAGGCGAAGCCCGATTCGTCCAACGATTTCGGCTCGGATGTGATCCCGGCGATGATTGCCGCGGGCGAGAAACTGGTCGTCCACCGGTTCGACGGGTACTGGAAGGACGTTGGAACGATAGACAGCCTGTGGGACGCGAATATGGATATGCTCGCAAACCCGATGCTCGACGTGTTCGGAGCGGACTGGAAGGTGTACACCCGATCACCGGCGGCGCCTCCGCACTTCGTTGGCACTGAAGGCGAGATCTCGCACTCGATAGTCACAGAGGGGTGCGAGATATACGGAAAGGTGGAAAACTCGGTCCTGTTTTCCAATGTCACGGTCGGAAAAGGAGCGGTCGTCCGGTATTCCACGATAATGCCGGGCGCGGTCATAGAGCCGGGCGCGCTCGTGGAGTATGCTATTGTGGCTGAGGAGGCTACGATAGCCACCGGTGCACACGTCGGCGGAGATCCGATAAATACCGACCCGGACAAATGGGGCATAGCTGTTGTCGCCGAGCGTGTGAGGGTAGGAAAGAACCGGGAGGTCGCGCCCAAGCTCATGATAGTGCGCGATATGGAGGATGCGGACGCAGAGCCCATGTACGCCGCGGAAGAGATAAGTGGGGAGGGTCTGGATGAGTAATCTGCACGGAATAATTCTCGGGTACAACGGGGATGAGAACCTGCGCGAGCTTACCGAGGCGAGGACGACGGCGTCGGTTCCGTTCTGCGCTCGGTACCGGATCATAGACTTCCTGCTGTCCACACTCGTAAACGCGGGAGTGGACGACATAGGAATAATACTTCAGGAGAGCTACCAGTCGCTGCTCGACCATCTCGGAGCGGGTCGCGAGTGGGATCTGAGTCGCAAAAACGGTGGTCTGAAACTGCTGCCCCCGTTCTCTACCGGAAGGAACCGGGGTGCGGGATTCGCGGGAGGTATGGACGCGTTACTCAGCGTGCGCAGCTATATAGAGCGGATCCGCAAGGACTACGTATTCATAGCGCGGGGCAATACGATTGCGAGCTTTGACCTCGGCGCGGTGCTCGAAAACCACATCTACTCGGGCGCGGATGTCACCGCGATATGCGTCCATGAGAGCAGCGAGCTGCGTTCCGAAATACGGCTCGTGTTCCGAGAGGATGGATTTGCGCGGGATATGCTGCTCGGCGGTGATCTCGGGGATGGACTTGTCGGCACTGGAATGTACATCATGTCCACAAAGCGTCTGCTCGCGCTGATGGACGAGTGTGCAGTGTCCGGCGAGCCGAGCTTCTCTCGGGCGCTCAAGTCGAGTATCGACCGCCTGAAGATAATGAACTACATTGTAAACGACTTTATCGCGCGTCCCAACTCGGTCGCGCAGTATTATAGGCTGAGCATGAAGCTGCTCGATGCGGAAGTGCGAGCGTCGCTCTTCCCGAAGGGGCGTCCGGTGCTCACAAAGCTGCGCGATGAGGCGCCCACATATTACGCGCCCGGCGCCGCTGCGCGCAATTGCCTTGTTGCGGACGGCTGCTACATCGAGGGCGAGGCGGAAAACTGCATAATCTTCCGCGGCGTGAAGATAGCAAAGGGCGCGCGGGTGCGCGGTTGCATCCTCATGCAGGATACGGTTGTCGGCGAGGACACAGTTCTCGACGGGATCATCACAGATAAGAATGTCGTCATCGGCAAGAATCGCACATTTATTGGCAGCCCCGAATATCCGACGGTCATCGCAAAGGGCACGGTTTTGTGACCGTACAAGTGTAAATGTACACGCAAATGTCGGCGGGGCGTACGTTGCATAGAAAGAACGGCAGAATGTAAGTGGAGGTGTTTCAATGAAGGTGTTGTATGTCACGTCGGAGGCTGCTCCGTTCGCAAAGAGCGGCGGTCTTGGAGACGTTGCCGGGTCGCTGCCCGAGGCGCTGAACAGCCGTGGAGCCGCGACGCGGGTCATAATGCCGCTCTACGCATGTATAGGCGACGAGTGGCGCAGCCAGATGACGTTTATCGAGCATTTCTACGTCACTCTCGGGTGGCGGAAACAGTACTGCGGTATATTCATGCTCAAAAAGGGTAAGACCGTCTACTACTTCGTGGATAACGAGTACTATTTCAAACGTGAGCGCCTATACGGGCACTTTGACGACGGGGAGCGGTTTGCATTCTTCTCGCGGGCGGTGGCTGAGGCGGTCGCGCGGCTTGAGTGGCGTCCGGACGTGCTGAGCTGCAACGACTGGCAGACGGCGCTCGTGCCGATATACATGCGCGACATGTACTCGTACACCGAGCTCGGCGCGATCAAGACTGTGTTCACCATCCACAACATTGAGTATCAGGGAAGGTATTCCCGCGCAATTTTAGGAGATGTGCTCGGGCTGCCAGAGGGGTGGTATAACGACGGTACGCTCGAGTACCGTGAGGATATTTCGCTCATGAAGGGCGCAATGCTCACCGCCGACTATGTTACCACCGTAAGCCCTACCTACGCAGAGGAACTCAAATATCCGTACTTTGCGTATGGGCTCGACGGGGTAGTGCGCAGCATATCCGGGAAGTTCCGGGGCATCCTGAACGGTATCGACACCGAGTATTACGATCCTGCGACCGATGCGGATATCGTTGCCAACTACTCTGCGGACGATATGGCAGGGAAAGCTGCCTGCAAGGCGGAGCTCCAGCGTATGCTCGGGCTTGCGATCGAGCCGGACACGCCGCTTGTCGCGTGCGTGGGGCGGCTTGTGGCGCACAAGGGCATGGATCTTGTGCTCGCGCGGATGGATGCGCTGATGTCGCTCGGCGTTCAGTTCGTGGTGCTCGGCACCGGCGAACATGGATATGAGCAGTTCTTCCGCGTCGCGCAGCAGCGGTATGGAGGAAGGGTCGCAGCGTGCATAACCTTCTCCGAACAACTCGCTCACAAGATATATGCCGGCGCGGATATGTTCCTTATGCCCTCGCAGAAGGAACCGTGTGGACTCAGTCAGATGATAGCGATGCGGTACGGCACCATACCGGTCGTGCGCGAGACCGGGGGTCTGAAGGACTCGGTTCCGCCGTATGGTGCGGAGGGAGGCAGAGGCTTTACCTTTGCAAACTACAATGCCGATGAGATGGTCAACGCGGTCTGGCGCGGCGCGGAGCTTTACCGTTCCTCCCGCGAGGACTGGAATAAGCTTGTGAAGTGGGACATGGACGCAAATTTCGGCTGGTCCGAGTCCGCACTTGAGTACCGCCGCCTGTACGCGTCTCTTACCGGAAAGCAGTGACCCGTGACCCGCGCTGCAAAAGCGTGACCGGGGAACGGTGAGCGTGACCTGCCGGACAGGTGTAGCGATGTATCAAATCTTCAAATACGGCTCAAAATACCTCCGAAACTTGTTGTTCGGAGGTATTTGCTGTCTATGGCGACGAAACGTGTCGGCGCCCGCACTCTGCGCTTCGGCGAGCCGCCGGCGGTGCAGAGCTGGGCTGCGGTGGTTGGCAAGCGGGAGGGTGAAGGTCCGCTTGGCAACCGGTTCGACCGCATACACCGCGACACTCTGCTCGGTGAGAAAAGCTGGGAGAAGGCGGAGAGCCGAATGCAGAGCGAGGCGCTCACACTCGCGCTCGAGAAGGCGGGGGTCGAGAGCGACGACGTGGACGTGATATATGCGGGCGACCTGATGAACCAGTGTATCGCCACTTCGTTCGGGATGCGGTCGTTCGGCAGACCGCTCATCGGATTATATGGAGCGTGTTCGACAATGGCGGAGGGACTGATGAGCGCATCAATGGCGATTGACGGAGGCTTTGCAGACACTGCCGCCGCGCTCACCTCCTCACACTTCGCCTCGGCGGAGCGCCAGTACCGTACACCGCTCGAGTACGGAGCTCAGCGCACCCCCACCGCACAGTGGACCGCGACTGCGTCCGGCGCTGCGCTTCTCCACGCAAAGCTATCCGGAGGGCGGTCGAGCGAGCCACGGGTCACGTATGCACTACCCGGTCGTATAGTCGACCTCGGCATAAAGGACGCGAACAATATGGGTGCGGCGATGGCGCCGGCGGCGGCGGACACTCTGCTTGCCCTTTTCCGCGACACAGGAACTACCCCTGCCGACTACGACCTTGTAGTAACCGGAGACCTCGGCGTGGTCGGATTTGACCTGCTTCGCGCGCTCCTGAAGCGGGAGGGGGTAGAGCCGGGCGTGAGCATGAACGACTGCGGTCTCCTGCTTTTCGACCGGGAGCGGGAGGATGTCCACGCCGGGGCGTCCGGCTGTGGATGCTCGGCTGCGGTGCTCTGCGCGATGCTGCTGCCCGAACTAGAGCGTGGGCGGTTGAAACGGATAGTGTTCGCGGGTACCGGCGCACTGCTCAGCCCAACCTCCTCAATGCAGGGGGAGAGTATCCCCGGGATATGCCACGCGGTAGTAATAGAGGCGGGAGAGGGGGCGGGTGCTCAGTGCTGACCGACTGTCTGAAGGCGTTTCTCGTGGGAGGGGCGATCTGTGCGATCGGTCAGATAGTTATCGACCGAACGAGTCTCACCCCCGCACGTATACTCACCGCATACCTCGTAGCGGGCGTAATACTCACCGCGCTCGGACTGTACGAGCCGCTCGTGGACTGGGGAGGAGCAGGCGCGACGGTGCCGCTCTCCGGGTTTGGGTACGTGGTGGCAAAGGGGGTGGAGAAGGCGGTGGACGAGAAAGGGGCGCTCGGCATTCTCACCGGCAGCATAAGCGCTGCTGCGGGAGGCATCGGCGCGGCTGTAATGTTCGGATTTCTCGCCTCGCTCCTGTTCCGCCCGCATGACAAATCGTGAATGAAAAACCCGAGGGGAGCCTCAGTGCTCCGCCTCGGGTAATTGAGTTTTATGGGGAATGTATCAGTTCCGCTCCAGAATGTCCGCTATCCTCTCGCTCGTGTGTCCGTCGCCATAGGGGTTGGAGGCAAGACTCATCTTTTCGTACTCCGCGCGGTCGTCCAGTAGCGAACGGAATGCTTCATAAATGGTGTCCTCGTGTGTGCCCACTAGCTTGAGTGTGCCGGCAGCGACCCCCTCCGGGCGCTCGGTCGTGTCCCGCATGACGAGCACCGGCTTTCCGAGCGACGGTGCCTCCTCCTGTATGCCGCCGCTGTCGGTGAGCACAAGGTAGGAGCGCGCAAGGAAGTTGTGAAAGTCGAGCACGTCGAGAGGCTCGATTATGCGAATACGGTCCGAACCGGAGAGCTCCTCCTCCGCCGCCCGGCGCACTACCGGGTTCATGTGGATAGGGTAGAGCACCTTCACATCAGCTCGCTCGTCGACTATTCTACGTATCGCACGGAACATGTGGTGCATCGGTTCGCCGAGGTTCTCGCGTCGGTGCGCGGTGAGCAGCACAAGGCGGCTGCCTTCCGCCCAGTCGAGCTGCTCGTGCCGGTAATCCTCGCGGACAGTGGTGCGCAGCGCGTCAATAGCGGTGTTGCCGGTGACGTATATGCCATCGCTGCTCTTCCCCTCCGCGAGGAGGTTAGCCTTCGCCTGTTCGGTGGGGGCGAAGTGGTACTTTGCGACGATGCCGACTGCGGTACGGTTGAACTCCTCGGGGTACGGCGAATACAGATTGTGAGTGCGCAGCCCTGCCTCCACATGCCCGACCGGTATCTGAAGATAGAACCCTGCGAGTGCCGCGGCGAAGGTGGTGGTCGTGTCTCCGTGCACGAGGAGCACGTCCGGGCGCTCGCTTTCGAGCACCGGGCGAATGCGCAGCAGTATTTCAGAGGTTATGTCGAACAGGGTCTGGTTCTGTTTCATGATAGCGAGGTCGTAATCCGGCTGGACACCGAACGCATCGAGCACCTGTGTGAGCATTTCTCGGTGCTGACCGGTAACACAGACCACCGTCCGGAACTCGGGGCGGCGGCGAAACTCGAGTACGAGCGGGCACATCTTAATCGCTTCCGGACGCGTCCCGAAAACGAGCATAACTTTTTTCACGTCTGTCTCTCCCTTGTGGTCCCTTGTTAATGGAACTTTAAAACAAAATCATTATACCCGGATTATAACACGTTTTCGCCCGAAATGCCACACATAAAATGCAAACCTTGCCGACGACTAACGCACGGCGGCGGGTGTGAGGCACCACCCCTTCGTGGGCGGCATAGACTGCCGTGTATAAAGCGGAAAGAAAGGGGAGGGCAGGGGTATGAGCGAGTGTCTTATAACGAGCAGGGGGGCGACGCGGGCGCGGGCAATGGCGGTGGCGCTTGCGTCGGCGGGGCTTCCGGCGCGGGTGGTCCGTCCGCCTGCAGATGTGAGCCGCGAGGGCTGCGGATATGCTGTCGCGATAGCGCAGCAGCTTGTGGGGCAGGCTGCTGAGGTGCTGCGTGCGGCGCATATGCCACCCCGCAGGATATACTGCGTGGGCGCCGACGGGAGGTACACCGAGGAGAAAGGGTACGGGGCGTGAGGATATGATATACCTTGACAATGCGGCGACCACCATGCACAAGCCTGCACAGGTGCGCCGCGCGGTGAGTGAGGCTTTGCACCGCGGCGGGAACGCCGGACGGGGTGGTCACTCGGGGGAAGCGTACAGTGACCGAGTGTTGTTCGAGTGCCGCGGTGAGATAGCTGCACTTTTCGGGCTTGCGGAACCGGAGCGGGTGGTGTTCACGATGAATGCCACCCATGCGCTGAACATTGCGATAAACTCGCTTGTTCGTCCGGGAATGCGGGTGCTTATAAGCGGGTATGAGCACAACGCGGTGCGTCGCCCGCTGCTCGCGAAGGAACGGGCAGGGGAAATTGAGATAGTGGTGCTGCGCAGTCCGCTTTTTGAGCCGGAGGTATTTCTGTACAAGTTGGAAGCGGAACTGCGCAGAGGTGCGGGGCTGGTGGTGATGACCCACGTCTCAAACGTGTTCGGATACATTCTGCCGGTGGAGCGCGCCGATGAGCTCTGTGCGGAACACGGCGTGCCACTGATAGTGGATGCGAGCCAGTCTGCGGGGGTGCTTGAACTGAACGCAGCAGCGCTGCGCGCGACGCGATACCTGTGTATGCCGGGTCACAAGGGACTGTACGGACCGCAGGGCACCGGTGCGCTCGTGTGCGTGGGCGATCGGTATGAGGAGGAACCGCCCGAGCCGCTGATGTTCGGGGGTACGGGCGGAGATTCGCGCGCGGAGGGGATGCCGGACTACCTCCCAGAGCGGGTGGAGGCAGGTACGCAAAACGTTCACGGTATAGCGGGGCTGCGTGAGGGGGTGCGCTTTGTTCGAAGGACTGGAGCGGCGCGGATACTTGCCCACGAACGGGAGATGGCGCGGCGAATAATTTCCGGGCTTGCACTGTACCCGCGGGTGAGGGTGTTCGCTGCGCCCGGTCTCTTCTGTCAGACCGGCGTGCTGTCTCTCGTGGTGCGCGGCGTGAGCTGCGAGCGGACGGCGGAACTGCTCGCGGCAGAGGGGATAGCGGTGCGTGCCGGTCAACACTGTGCGCCGCTCGCACACGACTCCGCCGGGACCGGGCGGGAGGGGAGCGTGAGGCTCAGCCCGTCGGTGTTCACAAAGCCGTCGGAAGCGGATGCTGCCGTGCGGGCGCTTGCGAGAATAGCGCAGCGGGAGCCACTCTGAAAACGGCGCGTAAACGGAGAATATAAAGAGAAGATAAATTGAATTTTCCTATTCACATGACCGGCTAAAAATGATATAGTATTAACAGGTATATTCGAGGTATAGTCGGTATACCGTCATACAAGCATGCAGAGGCGCGCAGGGCGCGCGGGGAGACGTGAAGCGGATCGTTCCCGGCGGGAGCCGGGGCGGATAGATGAACAAGGCGGTAAATATACTATGGGAGTGCTCGGAGAGGCCTTTGAGAATATAAGGAGCTATCTGTCGCTTGCGTCGGTCATGGATGTGGTCGATGTAGCGATAGTTGCATTCGCCATATACAAGCTGATGGTGTTGGTGCGAAAGTCGACGGCGGCGCAGGTCCTCAAGGGGATCGCGCTGCTTGTCGTGGTACTTGCGCTGAGCGGGCTTTTTGGTCTGAATGTGATAAACTACATCCTCACCACCATGATGCAGGTCGGGTTTATCGCTGTGATAATCATGTTCCAGCCCGAGCTTCGGAAAATACTTGAAAAGTTTGGTGCTAATCGATTCAATCGGTTCTTCATGCACCGCGAGGGTGATGCGGCGGAGAGTGGTGTGGTCATATCGCAGGTCGTGTCCGCCTGTGGGACGTTCTCGCAGGAAAAGACCGGCGCTCTCATCGTGTTTGAACGGCGGGTGTTGCTCGACGACCTAGTCAGAACCGGGACTATTATAAATGCGGACGTGTCCACGATGCTTGTCAAGAACATATTCTTCAAAAATGCCGCGCTGCACGACGGCGCGATGATAATACGTGAAAACCGCGTGCTCGCAGCGGGCTGCGTGCTGCCAAACAGCTCGAACACCAGCCTCAGCCGTGACCTCGGCACCCGCCACCGCGCGGGGGTCGGCGTAAGCGAGGCGAGCGACGCGGTAGTTGTGATAGTCAGCGAGGAGACCGGGACTATCTCGGTCGCGACCGACGGTATGCTCAAGCGACACCTCACCACCGAGACGCTGATGGCGCTTCTTCGCAAAGAGCTGTTGCCCGCCGAGGAGGGCGAGGATGCGACAAGTGCCGTGCGTAAACGAGTGAACAAGGTCGTAAGCTCGATGCGCTCCACCTTTGTCCGTCCGCCTAAGGAGAAGAAGGAGAGTGGCGTGGATAAGAACGGCTGGAAGAGTCGCAAAAAGCGGCGCGCGGATAAGAACGGCGGGGAGGATGTCGAATGAGTGGGCGCACAAAGCTCGGATATGCGGCGATATCGATACTCATGGCGTGTCTGCTCTGGATATATGTAGTCGGAGTGGAGAAACCGACGAAAAATGAGACTATCTCCGGAATTGTCGTCACATTGCAGGGGGAGGACGAGCTGCTCAGCGATTACTCGCTCGTCGTCACATCGAACAAGAAAATGACCATCGACCTCGAGGTGCAGGGCAGCATTGTGGACGTGGCATCGCTGCGCAACATGCGCGACGAGATCTCGGTGACTGCCGACCTCTCGATAGTCACCACCGCGGGTACGCATCAGCTCATGTACGAGGTGACGCTGCCTGAGAAATTGAGCGACAAGATAACGGTTGTGGGTGGTTCGCCCGCGTATATATCGGTCAAGATAGAAAAGGTCCAGACCACGCCGGTCGAGGTGCGACTGCGCAACGAGGTCTCGATAGCGGACGGGTACATCGCTGAGCAGCCGGTCGTCAATCCGGACACCATTCTCGTGACCGGTCCGGAGGCGACCGTTGCACGCATAGCATACGCGGAGGCGGTGCTCGAGCGGGAAAACGTATCCTCGAGTATAACCACCGAGGTCGAGTACAAACTGTACGACGAATATGGTCAGGAGATCCCACGCACCGACATAACGGCGGATAACGAGTATGTGACCGTCTCGATGGAGGTCGTGCAAATAAAGGAAATCCCGCTCTCGGTAGAATTGCTGCCCGGCGGCGGCGCGACCGTAAACGACGCGACGGTGGATATTGAGCCGTCGAGCATCACCGTGAAGGGGGATGCGGATATCCTTGCCGCGCTCAACGTCATCCAGCTCGACCCGATAGACCTCGCCGAGCAGGCGTCGCGTACCGGCAGGTATACTCGCACGATAGTGCTGCCAAACGACGTCGTGAACATCAGCGGCGTGACCGAGTGTACGGTCACGGTCGAGATAGCGGGGCTCGTGACACAGGTGTTCGCGTGCGACAATATAACCGTGATGCTGCCCGAAGGGTACGTCTACGAGCTCACCACTACGCAGCTCAGCATTGCGGTAAGAGGTCCGGCTGAGGCGATAGAGGAGGTCCGGGCGAACAATCTCCGAGCAGTGGTCACGCTTGAGGAGGAGGATATAGCCCGCGGCGCTGTGTCTGCGGAAGCTGTCGTGTATGTAGACGGACACAGTGAGGTTGGCGTTGTCGGGAATTACCGCGTCGCCCTCGTGATAATGACCGAGGAGGAGGCGGCGCAGTCCGCTGGCGCGGACGGTTAAGACGTCTGCGGGATCCGGGATATTATATTTTTGCCCGCGGGCTTTTTCGGAAGCTCGCGGGCTGCTGTCCGCATGAGGATATGCGGCAGACGCGGGAGCGGCGGTTAAACTTCTGAAACGGAGGGAAGATAATGCGGCAGACGGCTGTTGCCGGGAAAGAACTCGGCGGAGGGATGTGCGAGGTGCGCGTCCGACGCGCGTCGGCGTGCGGAGGGGAGTGTGCATCCTGCGGAATGGGGGAGGCGTGCAGCTCGATGGTCACCGCGAAGGCGGAAAACAGTGTGGGGGCGCGACCGGGCGACCTGTGTGTAGTCGAGACACCGTCTGGAACGATCGGAGCGGTGGCGATGCTCGTGTATCTGTTGCCGGCGGTGCTTGCAATAGTGCTCGGGGTAGCAGCCGAACTTCTGCGTGTAGGGCTTGCGCCTGTGGGAGTTGCTGTGGGGCTCGTTATAGGAATTATTGTGGCGAGGCTCACCTCGCGCGCGCGGCGGGAGGATATACCGGTGCGAATTGTCGAAGTGCTCTCGCGTGCGGTGGACTGAATTGTGAAGAAAGTGAAAATTTTTGGCACAACCTTGCCAAAGGTGCGCATATAGTGGTAAAATAACTTACCGACCTATCGAGGGCGCGCCTTTTTTGCGCCGAATGTGGGATACGGCGGAGGTTTGTCCGGATGTTTGGATATGTTCGCCCGCTAAAGGGAAGTCTGCGGGTGGCGGAATATGAGAGGTTCCGCGCGATATATTGTGGTCTTTGCCGCGCAATAGGCAAGCGATATGGGTTTGCGGCGAGTATGATGCTGAACTACGACCTCGCGTTTTTTGCCGCTGCGCTCGAGGGTCTGTATACCGCGCAGCCCGGAGCACCGGTAACGTGTTACCCTGCGCGGAGGTGTGTGGCGCACCCGCTGCACAGACGGTGCATCGCGTGCGCGCAGGGCGGAGAGCCTACACGAGCGCTTGAAATAGCGGCTGATCTCAATGTGATACTTGCCTGCTTTAAGTTCAGGGACGACGCGCAGGACGGCAGGTTTGCGCGCCGCGCCGCTTCCCGGCTCGCGCTCATATTCTTCTCACGCGCTGAGAATAAGGCAAAGCGGCTGCACCCAGAGCTGTACGCTCGAACCGGAGAACAGCTCGCCGAGCTCGCGGAGCTTGAGCGGGAGGGATGCACGAGCCTCGACATGTGCGCCGACTGCTTTGCACAGATACTGCGCGCCGCAGGGAGGAGCGCGTGTGAGGAGGACGGTTTGGACTCGGACTTGGGTGCGGGTGCAGGAGAGACGTTTGGGGAGCTGCTCTACCATGTGGGCAGGTGGATATATATCATAGACGCATATGATGACCTTGTGCGCGACCTCGGGCGCGGGGAGTACAACGCGGTCGCGGCGCGGTACGGGCTGCGCGAGGGGGACCTCGGCGCAGAGCGGATAGAGGAGGTCAGGCGCGAGCTTGAACGGACGCTTTCGCTGTCACTCGACGCGGCGTACATGGCGTATGAGCGGCTCGAGTTTGGGCAGCAGAGCGGGTTTGTGTCGAATGTCCTGATGAGCGGGCTGGACATGGTGAGCCGCTCGGTGTTTGAGGGGACATGGCGACGCAGAAAACAGAAAAAGGAGAATTGATAGATGAGCGACCCTTATAAGGTACTTGGCGTGGAGCCGTCGGCGAGCGACGACGAGATCAGAAACGCATATCGCGACCTCGCACGGAAGTACCACCCCGACAAGTACGTCGACAACCCCCTGAGCGGACTTGCCGAGGAGAAGATGAAGGAGATAAACGAGGCGTACGATCAGATAAAGAAGATGCGCGCCGGCGGTTCGTCGCAGGGCGGGTACTCGGGCTCTGGCGCGGGAAGCTCGTCGCAGGGCGGGTACTCCGGCTCTGGCTCCGGATATGGTGGACAGGGAGTCTATGCGCGCATACGCCAGTATATAGCTATGGGCAATATCGGGCAGGCGGAGCAGATGCTGCGCTCGGTCCCCGAAAAGACCGCTGAGTGGTATTTCCTGTACGGCGCTATATGCAGCCGCAAGGGATGGTACGACGAGGCTCTTCGTAATTTCAGGACCGCCTCCGACATGGAGCCGGGAAACGCCGAGTACCGTCAGGCGGTCATGCAGATGGAGCAGGGCGGTATGTACCGCAACGCGGGCAGACCGGGTGCCGGTGGCATGGATGCGTGTAGCTGTTGCTCCAACCTGATATGTGCCGACTGCTGCTGCGAGTGCATGGGCGGCGACCTCGTTCCGTGTATCTGAGCTGCGGAGGAAGATGAAATGAACAATGTAAAGCGTCGCACTCGACTGATATCCGCCGCTGCGGTGCTCACCGCGCTTGGCACGGTGCTTATCTATCTTGTCGGAGTGCTGCCCACGATGCAGCTCGCGCTTGCGGCGATAGCGGGGCTGCTGCCCGCGCTGCCGGTAATGGCAGGCGGCATGAAATGGGGTCTGCTTACATACGCGGCGACCGGGATACTGTCCGTGTTGCTCGTGCCGGATAAGGGCGCGGCGCTCGCGTACATAATGCTTTTTGGGCATTGGGCGATACTGAAAAGTCTGATAGAGCGCAAGATAAGAAGCCGTGTCGCAGAGTGGGCTGTGAAGCTAGTGGTGTGCAACCTACTGTTTGCGGCGCTGCTCGGCGTGGTGAGCGTGCTTGTCATCGATCTGGGCGAGTTTGGGCTACCAATATGGGCGCTGTTCCTCGCGGGAAGTGCGTGCTTTGTAGTGTATGACTACTGTTTCAGCCGGTTGATAACGGTGTTTGGAGCGCGATTTGTGAGGACCATTTTGAAATGACGTCAAATAACGTGGAAGGGGAGAGCTTGGAATGGTCAGAAGCATGACCGGGTATGGTCGCGCGCAGCGAACTGAGGGCGGATATTCAATCACCGCCGAGCTGCGTTCGGTCAATCATCGGTATTTCGATTGCAGCGTGCGTTTGCCGCGCATGTATATCTATCTGGAGGACGCGGTCAAGCGCCGCATTTCGCAGGACATAGCGCGTGGAAAGGTGGACGTGTTCATCACGGTCGAGCTCGCGGAGGGCGAAGGGGAGACGGTGTCTCTCAACAGGAAGCTCGCCGCGGCATATCTCGAGGCGCTCGGCGGGCTGAAGGGCGAGCTCGAACTGAAGGGTGAGCCGGGTTTGATAGACATTGCACGGATGCCGGAGGTGTTGCGGGTCGAGCGCGCGGAGACGGATGAGGATTTGCTGCGCGGGCTGGTGCTCGGCGTGCTGGACGAAGCGATGACGGGGTACCTTGAAATGAGCCGCCGCGAGGGGGAGAACCTCCGTGCGGATATAATGGAGCGGGCACAGAAGATAGTGTCAGCCGTGGGAAGGATAGAGCTGCGAAGCGCTGAGGCGGTTGCCGAGTACCGCGAGAAGCTGCTCGGGCGTATGCGGGACATCCTCGCGGACAGCACCATTGATGAGGCACGGATACTCACCGAGGCGGCGATATTCGCCGACCGGACTGCGGTCGCTGAGGAGACGGTGCGGCTGCGCAGTCACGCCGCACAGCTTGAGTCGCTACTCGACGCGGGCGGACAGGTTGGGCGGAAGCTCGACTTCCTGATACAGGAGTTCAACCGTGAAGCGAACACGATAGGTTCAAAGGCGAACGATCTCGAGATTACTCGCGAAGTCATCGACCTGAAGGCTGAGATCGAGAAGATCCGCGAGCAGATTCAGAACATAGAGTAGCGTGGAGCGGGGGGAGACCGAATGAAACTGATAAATATTGGATTTGGGAACATGGTCTCGGCGGGGCGGCTCGTGGCGATAGTGAGCCCGGACTCAGCGCCGATAAAAAGGGTGATCCAGGATGCGCGCGATCGAGGTTCGCTCATTGATGCAACATATGGGCGGAGGAGTCGCGCGGTGATAATTACCGATAGCGACCATATAATTCTCTCGGCTATCCAGCCAGAAACTATTGCACACCGCCTTGAGGCGAGTGACGAGGAGGATGACGAGCAGGATGAGTGAGAGAGGACTGCTGATTGTCATATCGGGACCGAGCGGCGTTGGCAAGGGCACGGTGATAGCGAAGCTCATCGAGCGCGGAGCGGTGCTGTCGGTATCCGCGACCACCCGTGCGCCGCGTCCCGGAGAGCAGGACGGGGTTCACTACTGGTTCGTAAGCGAGAGTCGGTTTTCCGAGATGGTGAAGCAGGACGAATTTCTCGAGCACGCTGAGTATGTTGGATGCTCGTACGGGACACCTGCGGCGCCGGTCGATGAATTGCTAGACGCCGGTCGCGATGTGATCCTCGACATCGAGACACGCGGGGCAATGCAGGTTCGAAGCCGCCGTCCGGACGCGGTGATGATATTTATGATCCCGCCGAGCATGGATGAGCTTGCGGGTCGCCTGCGCGGTCGGGGGACCGAGAGCGAGCAGAAGATTGCCGAGAGACTGGCAAAAGCTCGCGAGGAGCTGCCGCTCGCGTGCGGGAGTTACGACTACATAGTCACAAATGCGGACGTGGCGAGTGCCGCGGACGATATTTCGGGTATAATCAGAGCGGAGCGTCTTCGCGCAGTGCGGCGCACGGATGCGGTGGACGCGCTTATCGGGCGCTGAGCGCCGATTCGAATTTTGGAAAGGATGTTGCTTTTATGCTTTACCCCGCAATTCACGACCTTTTGACCAAGATAGATAACAGGTACCTGCTTGTCAACGTCACCGCGACCCGCGCCCGCCAGATAGCGGAGGACGCGGAGGAGCATGGTATACACCTGGACGAGAAGCCGGTGCGCCTTGCGACAAACGAGATAGCCGAGGGCAAGCTGCACGGCATGCTCAAGGAGGGCGTTGAGAGCGCCTCTGAGCAGTAAGCGCGATGATCGCAAGGGTCGCGGTGCGCGGTGTGGCGTATTCAATCGACCACACGTACGACTATGCGGTTCCCGCCGCAGAGGAGGGGTCGCTGCTGCCCGGGATGCGGGTGGCAGTGCCGTTCGGTCTGACCAACCGGCGCACCGAGGCGATGGTGCTCGAAACCTGCGGGGACACAGATGCGTCCGCCGGAGGCAGGGCACTGAAGCGGATAATAATGGTGCTGGACGACCAGCCGGTGCTGTCTGGGGAGATGATACGTCTTGCGCTCTGGCTGCGCGAGCGCTGTTTCTGCACGTTTTATGACGTAGTGGGAGCGATGCTGCCCGGCGGCATGAACTATCTGCTGAGTGACCGGTACTTTCTTGCCGACGGAGTGAGTGAGCAGGCTGCGGAGGACGCCGCGCAGAACGATGCGGAGCGCGAGCTGCTGCGGATGGGGACGGCGGAGAACGGGTTTGCAATCGCGCAGGCGGCAGATATCCCGCATGCGGCGGCGCATCTGCGCTCGCTTGAGGAGCGCGGACTGCTCCGGCGTGACCTGTCGGCGAAGCGTGCGGTAGGAGACCGTGAAGTGAAGGTATACTCGCTTGCGGTCGATGTGAGTACCGCGCGCAGCTATATTGAGAAGAATGCGGCGCGCTACAATGCGCGCTGTAACATTTTGAACTGCCTTATCGAGCACGGCGAGGCGTCTGCGGAGGAGATCTTATACTATACCGGCGAGAAACCGGCTCGAATAGAGGGGCTTGTGAAGAGCGGGCTCGTTTGCCGTGAGAGCCGGATGGTGTACCGCCGCCCGGAGTGGTCGGAGCAACCGGTCGAGCCGGAGGGCGAACTGAATGCGGAGCAGAATGCTGCGGTGGACAGGCTCCGCGAACTGATAGACTGCGGTGCTGCGAGGGCGGCGCTGCTGTTTGGGGTGACCGGGTCGGGAAAGACCCGCGTCTATATCGCGGCTACCGAGATGCTGCTCGAGCGTGGTCGGGGGGTGATAGTGCTAGTTCCCGAGATTGCGCTGACGCCGCAGCTTGCGAGGGTATTCCGTGGCAGGTTCGGGCAGCGGGTAGCGGTGCTCCATTCGCGCCTGTCGGATGGCGAGCGCACCGACGAGTGGCGGCGCATCCGTGCCGGAGAGGCGGACGTCGTGCTCGGAACTCGCTCGGCGGTTTTTGCGCCGGTGAGGTCGCTCGGAGGGATAATAATAGACGAGGAGCAGGAACAGAGCTACCGTTCGGACTGTTCCCCGAACTATCACGCGCGGGACGTCGCGCGGTGGCGCTGCGCAAAGGGGGACGGGCTGCTGCTTGTGGGCAGTGCGACTCCGTCGGTCGAGAGCTTCTACGCGGCTCAGGAGGGGCGCTACGAGCTGATACGGCTGAAAACTCGATTTGCGGAGCGCACGCTTCCGTCGGTTGAGATGGCGGACATGTGTGCCGAACTCAGGCACGGGAACGCGAGGTCGATAGGGTCGCTTCTCGCGCACAGAATAGAGGAGACTCTCGAGGCGGGGGAGCAGGCGATACTGCTGCTGAACCGCCGCGGCGCGGCGCGGATGTGTGTGTGCGTTGAGTGCGGGCACACGCCGGGTTGCCCGAACTGTTCGATGCCGCTGCGCTACCACTCGGCAAATGGGCGTCTTATGTGCCACTACTGCGGGGTGAGCCTGCCGCTGGAGGAGTGTTGCCCCGAGTGTGGGGGTGAGTACCGGCTGGTGGGCGCGGGCACTCAGCGCTGTGAGGAGGAACTGCACGAACTCTTTCCGTCGGCGCGGGTGCTCCGTATGGATTCGGATACGACTACTCGCCGCCATTCGCACGAGGAGATACTCGGGCGGTTTGGCGCGGGGGAGGCGGACATACTGCTCGGTACGCAGATGGTTGCAAAGGGTCTGGACTTTGGACGGGTGACGCTCGTGGGTATAATATCCGCCGACCAGGCGTTGTACGCGGAGGACTTCCGCGCCCACGAGCAGACATTTTCACTTTTGACGCAGGCGGTGGGTCGCGCGGGGCGCGGGGAACGCGCCGGGCGGGCGGTGGTACAGAGCTTTGTACCGCAGGACCCGGTGCTTGCCGCCGCCGCAAGACAGGACTACGAGGAATTTTACCGCGATGAGATACGCCTGCGCCGTGCGCTCGGTCTGCCGCCGTTCCGCGAGATTGTCACGCTTACCTGTTCGGACGCCGATGAGATGCGCGCCTATCGTGCCGCGATGTTTGAACGCGACCTGATTTGTGAGTGCGTTCAGCGGGAAGGGCTGGATATACAGGTGCTCGGACCGGCGCAGGCTCCGGTGTACCGGGTGAACCGCAATTACCGAATGCGGCTGACGCTGAGCTGCGGAGGGACCAGGGCGGAACGCCTTGCAATATCCTCGTGCATAAAGCGCGGACGCGAGGAGAAACGTTTCAAAGGGTGCAATATTTTTGCGAATATGGAATAACTGCTGCTATTGGAGGTAGAGTAATATGGCGACAAGATCGATAGTTAAAGAGGGAGACTCGGTACTCCACACAAAGACGAGGCTGGTGCGCGACTTTGGACCCCGCCTTTCCACGCTGCTCGACGACATGCGCGAGACGCTCGTGGTGGCGGACGGCGTTGGGCTTGCGGCGCCGCAGGTTGGTATCCTGCGCAGGGTGTGCGTTGTGTACGACACGGAGGCGGACGAGTTCATAGAGCTTGTAAACCCTGAGATAATCGCTCAGGAGGGCGAGGAGGAGGACTGCGAGGGATGCCTCAGTTTTCCGAATGTGTGGGGACTCGTCACCCGCCCCACTCGTGTGACCGTCCGCGCACAGGATCGGAACGGGAACACGTTTGAACGCACCGGCGAGGGGATCACCGCCCGCGCGTTCTGTCACGAAATTGACCACCTGGATGGGGTGGTGTTTACCGAGAGAATGAGTCGACGCCTGACAAAAGAGGAGCTGCGCGAACTGCGCGGCGAGTGAGTGGCGGAAAAGGAGGGAGGGCGCGTATGCGTATTCTTTTTATGGGAACCCCGGATATTGCGGCAAGCTGCCTGCGCACGATGCTGGACGCGGGGCTTGACGTTGCGGCGGTGTTCACACAGCCCGACCGTCCGAAAGGGCGGGGCATGAAGCTTGCCGCTTCGCCGGTAAAACAGCTTGCGCTTGAGCGCGGGGTGGCGATATACCAGCCCGCGAAGATCCGCCGTTGCCAGCCGCTCTTTGAGGAGATACAGCCGGAACTCGTCGTGGTCGCTGCGTACGGACGCATCCTGCCCGACTGGATGCTCAATTGGGCGAAGTACGGCTGCATAAACATGCATGCCTCGCTCCTGCCCCGCTGGCGCGGAGCAGCCCCGATACAGCGGGCGGTCGCCGCAGGTGATACTCTCGGCGGGGTGACGACTATGCACGTTGTAAGCGAACTCGATTCGGGGGACATAATATTTCAGGCGACCACCCCGATAACCGAAGAGGACACCTATGGCAGCGTATACGAGCGGTACGCGAAGCTCGGCGGAGAGTTGCTCGTCAAGACGGTCCGCGCGCTCGAGGACGGCACCGCCCCGCGCATAGTGCAGGACCCGTCGCTTGTGACCTTCGCGCCCCCGGTCGAAAAGGAGGAGGGACGGGTGGACTGGACCCGCCCCGCAGCCGCGATACGGGATACGATTCGCGGTTTCAACCCTGCCCCGGTGGCGTTCTGCATGCTTGGCGGGGAGAATATAAAGCTCTACACGGCGCGCGTCGGACACGGGTCGGGGGCGCCGGGAGAGGTCATTTCAGCCGACCCTGCGACCGGACTTGAGGTCGCCGCGGGGGAGGGCAGTGTTATTATCACCGAGCTGCAATCGCCGGGCAAGCGCCGCATGGATGCGGGGGCGTGGTTGCGCGGACATCGGATAGTTCCGGGGACGCGGCTCGAATAGTCTCGAAACGGGAGCCGGACAGAGGCGTCCGGCGTCTGGAGGAATATGTTCTATTATATCGACTACACCTACCTGATTTTTGTGTTGCCGGCGCTGCTGCTTGTAATGGTGGCGCAGGCATCGGTGAAGAGTACTTTTGCGCGATACTCGCAAGTGCCCTCGATGCGCGGTATAACCGGCGCGGAGGCGGCGCGGCGGGTGCTCATGATGAACGGCGTCGGCGGTGTCGATATCCTGCGCACGCAGGGGTCGCTCACCGATAACTACGACCCGCGCTCGAACGTCATCAACCTGTCGGACAGCACCTTTGGTTCAAACTCGGTGGCTGCCATAGGGGTAGCGGCGCACGAGGCTGGGCACGCCTGTCAGTACGCCGAGAGCTGGTTTCCGGTCAAGTTGCGCAGCGCGTTGGTGCCGGCGGCGAATCTCGGCTCCGGTCTCGCGCTCCCGCTGATCCTGCTCGGGGTGATAACCTCGATACCGGTGCTGTACGATATCGGTATACTCGCGTTTGGGCTTGCAGTGCTGTTCCAGCTTGTGACGCTGCCTGTTGAGATCAATGCGTCCCGCCGCGCGCTCGCGGCGCTCGAACAGGGCGGGCTTGTCGCGGAGGACGAGAGGCGTGCGGTAAAGAAGGTGCTCGGTGCGGCGGCGATGACCTACGTTGCGGCGCTCGCGCTCTCGGTCATGCAGCTTCTGAGGCTGATAGTGCTTTTCGGCGGGCGTGGAAACCGGAGGGGAGGCGGTCGCTGATGAGCGAGAGGGCAAAGAGCGCCCGGGCTGTCGCGCTCGATGCGCTCTGCGCGTTCGAAACGAGTAGGGTGTTCTCGTCGGCGAAGCTGTCACGCGCGGTGCGCGCCGCCGGGCTAGACCGCCGGGACGCGGCGTTCGCGAGCTTTCTTGTGGGTGGCGTGCTCCAGACGATGCTGCTGCTCGACTGGCAGATAGCGCGGTTCTCCAGGATACCGCTCAAAAAGCTCGAAAAGAGGGTGCTCTGCGCGCTCAGGTTGGGTGCGTTTCAGATATTTTTTGCGGATGGGGTGCCCGCCCGCGCGGCAGTGGGTGAGACGGTCGAACTCATCCGCTCGAACCGGCGCGCTGCCGGGTTCTGTAACGCAGTCCTCCGTGCCTTGATGCAGGTGGAAGACCCGTACCTCGTCGAGACCGGAGATACGATAGAGGAAATTTCGATACGCCGTTCCTGCCCTGAATGGATAGTGCGGGAGGCGGTCGGTATGCTCGGAGAGCGGGAGGCGGACGAACTCCTTGCCGCGTCCAATATCGACCCGCCGGTAACTATGCAACTCAACCCGCTGCGCACCACCCGTGAGCAGGCGCTCGAGGAGCTTGCATCTGAGGGGGAGAGCGTGCGTTCGCACCCGTTTCTGAGCACCGCACTCGAGCTTGACAGTGCGGCGGGACTTTCATCCAGCGCGTTTATGGCGCGCGGCGGAGGCTGGGTTCAGGACGCGGCGAGCTTCCTTGCGGTGGCGGCGCTCGCGCCCGAGCCGGGAGACCGGGTGCTCGACATCTGTGCCGCGCCGGGCGGAAAGACCTTTGCTGCGTCCGCGCTAACCAGAGGCGGGTGTAGCATTCTTGCGCAGGACATATCGGCGCGTAAGCTCCAGCTTGTCGCGGAGGGCGCGGCACGGCTCGGATTTTCCGGGGTGGAAACATCGGTCGCCGATGCGACCATGATCTCGCGTGAGCTCGTGGGGCGTTTCGACAAAGTGATATGTGACCTGCCTTGCTCCGGGTTAGGGATATTACGAAAGAAGCCGGACATACGGTACCGCTCGGAGGGTTCAGCTCGGGCGCTCGGAGAGCTCCAGACGCGAATACTCGAGAATGCGGCGGCGTATCTCGCGCCGGGCGGGAGGATGCTTTACAGCACCTGTACCTGGCGGCGCGCGGAAAACGAGGACATAGTGCGGAAATTTCTTGCGGAGCACACCGGATTTTCCTCCGAAAGTTTCTCAGTGAACGCACCAAACGTAGAAAATCCTACCGAAATGCTCACGCTGATGCCGCATAAAAACGAAACTGACGGTTTTTTTATTTGCCTTTTGAGGAAAAGTGATGTATGATGTAAAAATGGCGAGTCGTGCAGAGCTGGAGGGGCTGCTGCGCGAGCTCGGTCAGCCGGCGTTTCGCGCGGGGCAGATAGAGAGATGGCTGCTGCGCGGGGCGACAGATTTTACCGAAATGAGCGATCTCCCAGCGTCACTGCGCAGCGCACTTGCGGAGCGGTGCGAGATATCACGCCTTTGTCCACTCCGCCGCAGCGAGAGTGCGGACGGGACGGTGAAGTTCCTTTGGGAGCTCTTCGACCGGGAAACGGTGGAGACGGTGGTCATGCAATATCAGCACGGGAATACCGTCTGTATCTCGACACAGGTGGGGTGCAGGCAGGGCTGTGCCTTCTGCGCGTCGACGCGCGGAGGACTGCGGCGGAACCTGTCCGCGTTTGAAATGTACGACGAGGTCCTGATGAGCGGGCGCGAGTCTGGGCTTAAGATATCGAACGTAGTGCTGATGGGTATCGGCGAGCCGCTCGAAAATCTTGACAATGTGCTTGGGTTCTTCTCCCTTCTCGGGCGGAAGGACGGGTTAGACATAGGTATGCGGCACATCTCGCTTTCGACCTGCGGTCCGGAGGGGGGAATAGAACGTCTTGCAGAGCATAAGCTTCAATTGACACTCTCCGTCTCGCTTCATGCACCGAACGACGAGTTGCGTTCCAGACTCATGCCGGTCAACCGCAAAAGCGGCGGTGTAGAAAAGCTCGTGGCGCGGTGCAACGCGTATCGAGAGGCGACGGGTAGGCGGGTAAGCTACGAGTACCTGCTCGCTGACGGGGTAAACGATTCGGACGCGGATGCAGAGGCGCTCGCGCGGCTCATTCGCGGCAGCGACGCGCATGTAAACCTCATTCCGCTCAACCGGGTGGACGGTGCGATGCTCGAGCCGAGCCCGCCGCAGCGGGTGGAGAGCTTCAAACGTACGCTTGAACGGAGAGGCGTGAACGTGACCGTACGTCGCAGAATGGGTGCGGACATCGACGCCGCGTGCGGTCAGCTCCGTATGCGTGCACAGAACTCACAGAGCGGCGGAGAAAAGCCGTAAGAGACGCAGAGATGCGTGAATACAGAAAAACAGCAAAGCAGGAAGGGTGTGGTCGCGGCGATGAGGGCGTGGGGGAAAACCGATATCGGTCTTGTCCGCAGAGAGAATCAGGATGCATTCTGCGTCGATTTGATGCAGGACGAGGAGACGGCGATATGCGTTGTGTGTGACGGCATGGGCGGAGCGAACGCCGGTGGTGTTGCGAGCATTATTGCCGCACGCGCATTCTCCGACGCGGTGCGTGATGGGGTATCGCAAGGCATGAGCCGCGCGGTGCTTGAGAACCTTGTGCGCACCGCAGTCAGCCGCGCAAACGAGGAGGTCTGGCGGCACGCGGAGGGGAACCCGGAGTGCGAGGGGATGGGTACGACCCTTGTGGCGGCTATTGTGTGCGGGGACCTCGCGGCGATAGCCAACGTAGGCGACAGCCGCGCCTACCTCATCGGTGAGAGCGGGATACAGCGTATAACCCGTGACCACTCGATAGTTGAGGATCTCATAACGAGCGGTAGCCTTACCCGCGAACAGGCGCGCACACACCCCGAAAAGAACATAATTACCCGCGCCCTCGGCACCCCGCCCGATGTCGAGTGCGACATATACTGGCAGAAGCTCAGGCAGGGAGAGCTGCTATTGCTCTGCTCGGACGGACTTTCGAACATGGTCGAGGAGCAGGAGATGCTCTACGAGACCATGCATGGCGGCGACCGCGAGGATGCCTGCCGCCGCCTTATCGACATAGCCAACTCGCGGGGTGGAAGGGACAACATAACAGTTCTGCTGTACGAGGCGTAAGTCTCGGGAAAAATTCCCCGCTTATGGAGGGATCCGATGGATCAGGACAGAGACAACTATATCGGCATGATGCTCGACAACCGCTATGAGATACTCGAGAAGGTTGGAGAGGGAGGAATGGCACTGGTATACAAGGCGCGATGCCACCGGCTCAACAGGTTTGTCGCGGTCAAGATACTCAGACCGGAATATGCAAAGGACGAGGAGTTCCGCCGCCGCTTTCACACCGAAAGCCAGGCGGTTGCAATGCTGTCCCATCCGAACATAGTGGCGGTGTATGACGTCAATCGCTCCCAGGGGGTGGAGTACCTCGTCATGGAGCTGATCGACGGGATAACGCTTAAGCAGTATATGAGTCGCAAGGGCAAGCTCAACTGGCGAGAGGCGCTTCACTTTACGACTCAGATAGTGCGTGCGCTGAGTCATGCGCACGGGCGCGGAATAATACACCGCGACATCAAGCCTCACAACATAATGGTGCTTCGCGATGGCAGCGTCAAGGTAGCCGATTTTGGCATTGCGCGGATAGCCTCGCAGAGCACGCTGACGCAGGAGGCGCTCGGCTCGGTTCACTACATTTCGCCCGAACAGGCGAAAGGCGGTGTTGTGGATGCGAGAAGCGACATATATTCGGTTGGCGTCATGCTCTACGAGATGCTCACCGGCAAGCTCCCGTTCGAGGGGGACAACGCGGTCGCGATAGCCATTCAGCACATCAGTTCGGTGCCGCTCAGCCCGCGCGACATCGAGCCGAGCATTCCGGTCGGGCTCGAGGAGATAACGATGAAGGCGATGGCGGCGGACCTCCGCGTCCGCTACGCATCGGCAGACGAGATGTACGCCGACCTCGAGAGTTTCCGCAAGAATCCGGAGATGACCTTCGGGTACCGCGACGAGCTCAGCGCCGTACTCTCAAGCGACGAGCCGACACAGGCGCTGCCGCGGGTGATTAGTGGTCGCTCGCGCCGGGAGGCGTCGAAGCCGCAGCACTCATCAGCTTTGTCCTCGAGACACGGTCACGGATCTGTGCAGAGGCGGCAGCGGGAGGATGGGAGTGCTGTTTCGAGCCGCACCGCACGTATAGCGCGCACCACCCAGACCGCGCGGCGCACACGCAGCGACCGCCGATCCGATTACAGATATGAGGAGAAACGTGGTCAGGGTGGCACTGTCGCGATGGTGTTTGCGGTGCTGATGGTGCTTGCGGTGGTCGGAGTACTTCTGTATTTTGTGTGGCAGATAGTCTCGCCGATATTCTTCCCGGAGGACAACGACCTGCGCGTGCCTAACCTAGTAGGCGAGATATACGACGAGGTGGTCGCGAACCCGGAGGACTACAAGGCGGACGGATTTACAATCGAGCTCGACCCGGTGATGGCGTATGGAGACGAGCCGGCGGGCACAATTATAGAACAGTCGCCCGATGCTGGTAGAACAGTAAGTCAGTCGAGTGCGGTCATCACTGTGACGGTGAGTCGCGGAGAGCGGTCGATAGAGCTTGAGGACTTTGCGGGAGACGACTACCGTACCGCCGAGATCCGTCTCACACGGCTCAATCTGTTAGTGGATTTCTCATATGAGACGAGTGAGGACGTGCTCAGTGGGAACGTCATCCGCACCGAGCCGCAGGCAGGAAGCCTGCTCGGCGAGGGGGAGACGGTGGTGCTCGTGGTCTCCACCGGTCCGGATGTGGTGAAAGTAGAGATGCCGAACCTCGTTGGCTCGACCGAGGAGTACGCAAAGTCGGTGCTCGCGAAGAATAAGCTGAACTTCGGGAATTCCACACCAAAGGAGAGCTTGAGCGAGGCGGGTACTGTTATCTGGCAGAGCGTCCAGGCGGGAATGATGATAGACGAGGGTACAGTCATAGACATTCAGGTGAGCTCGGGACCCGCAGTGACTGCAACGCCCACCCCGACCCCGACGCCCACCTCCGAAGTCACAGAAACTCCTGCCCCGCCCGGTCCGAGCGACACACCCACGTCAACGCCTAGCGGCGGCACCGTGACCGATCCGCCGCTCATGAAGATAGTCACACACACTATCCGGCTGCCAAGCGACCGTGAACAGGTCAAGGTGACCGTAATGAGTGACGGCGTGAAGGTGTACGACCAGACGGTCGCGACCTCGCAGCAGCGCATAGACGTCCAGCTCACCGGCGTGGACTCGATATACGTCGAGATATACTTCGACGGCGAACTCGTGGAAGCCGGGGAGGTAGAGATCCCGTGAGCGGGAGGTTCTGCGGAAGAATATACAAGGGGGTAGGCGGGCTCTACTTCGTAAAGCCGGAGGACGGCGGAGAGTGCGTAGCCTGCCGCGCGCGCGGACGGTTTCGCGCGCAGGGGCTCTCGCCGGAGGTGGGCGACCGCTGCACGGTCGAGCTCCAGTCGGACGGCGGCGGGTACATTGTCGAGGTATTGCCGCGCAGCAGCCTGTTCGAACGCCCGCCGGTCGCAAACCTGACTCGGATAGTCATAGTCGCGTCGGCAGCCCCACCGGTGACCGACAGGTTTCTCATCGACCGGATGTCCGCCCTTGCGGTGTACAAAGGGGTGGAACCGGTGCTCGCGATAAACAAGTGTGACCTCCACCATGCGGACCGGCTGTTTGAGGACTACAGCCGCGCCGGATTTCGGGTGCTTCGCGTTTCCGCTGAGACTGGCGAAGGTACCGATGAACTGCTCGAACTGCTTTCATCCGGCGGTATGACCGCGTTTTCCGGGCAGAGCGGGGTGGGCAAGTCCAGCCTGCTCAACCGCATAGATCCTCAGGCGGCTGCTGCCACCGGCTTCCTCAGCGAACGCCTGGGCAGAGGAAAGCACACGACGCGTCACGTGGAGCTGTTTGACCTGGAGGGCGGCGGGATAGTGGCGGACACGCCGGGTTTCTCCTCGTTTGACGACGGGGAAGCCGACCGCATACCCGCGGCGGAGCTCGAGCGCTGTTTTCCGGAGTTTGAGCCGTATCTCGGGGAGTGCCGGTTCAGCGACTGCTCGCACTGTTCCGACCTCGGCTGTGCGGTGCTTGAGGCACTGCATGAGGGAAAGATCTCACAGAGCCGCCACCAGAGCTACGTGAGGATGTATTCAGCGGCAAAGCTGATAAAGGATTGGCAGAGAAAATAGAACATAAAAAGGACGAACCGAGAGGTTCGTCCTTTTTTACAAAAAAATTTACCTATGTGATTAGACGCGGAGCTCCGTGCTGCTGCCGCCGGTACGGCTCCGGGTCACGACTATCTGGCGGTCGATGCGCTCGCGCAGCTCGGTGACGTGTGAGATTATCCCGACGAGCCGACCACCGCCTGAGAGCGACTCGAGTGCTTTTATCGCCTGAGAGCGTGCCTCGTCAGACAGGGTCCCGAAACCCTCATCAATGAACATCGTGTCTAGCTTTATCCCGCCCGCCGCCGACTGTATCTCGTCGGCAAGTCCGAGCGCAAGAGACAGCGACGCAAGAAACGATTCCCCGCCGGACAGAGACCGGGCGCTGCGAAGCGTGCCGTTGTAGTGGTCGATGATGTCGAGCTCCAGCCCGCTCTGGCTCTGATTGTTTGCTGCCTGGGAGCCGCGCTTCAGCTCATACTGCCCGCCGGACATCGTCATGAAGCGCAGGTTTGCACGCGCGATTATGCGGTCGAAGTAACTGGCTTGAACATAGGTCTCAAGGGCGAGTTTTGCCTGTCCGCCGAGCCGTCCGGCGGCGGTATCCGCAAGCGACGCCGCGCTCCGCCAGCGCGCCTCAGCCCTACCGCGTGCACGCTCCTCCCGCCGTGCGCCGTCGAGCGCACTGCGATTCACGCTGAGCCGTGCGCTCACCTCGGTCCGCCGTGCGTCCAACTCCGAGCGCTCTTCGAGCAGGCGGTTCCGTTCCGCGTTGAGGTTGTCTGTGTCCAGCTCCTCAGACTGTGCGAGACGCAGCGTCTCGGCGAGTTGTGCTGCCTTTCCGCGCAGTGCGCTCAGTTCACGTACCGCCTCCGAGTGCCGCTCCTCAAGCAGGGAGAGCGCCTCGGTGCTCCTGAGGTACTGTTCGCGAAGCTCCGCTGCAAGCGCCTCCGCCTCTGCGCGCGACCCGCAGGAGAGCTGCTCCGCAAGCGCTCCTGCGCGCTGGGCGAGATCCTCTGCACGCACCTTTTCCGCAGCGAGCTTCGTGGTAAGTTCGGTGTAACGGTGTGACGCAGCCGCCGCATCCTCAGTACGGATCGGCAGTTCGCGCTCTATCTCGGCGCGCCGCGCCACCGCCCTCTCCGCGCTGTTCAACCTCAACGAGACGGCTGCGCGCTGCTCCGCAAGCACGCGGAGGGCGCGTTCGAGCTCACGCTCGACGCACTCATCCGTCATGCCGCACCCGCCGAGTTCGCTCTCCACACCGCGGCGGACTGCGTCCGCCGCGACCGCGAGAGCGGTCGTGAGCCGCGCGACATCATCGTCGCAGCGACCAAGACGGGAGGCAAGTACAGCGGTGCTTTTTGCAAGCGCCTCCTGATTCTCGCTATTTTTGCGCAGCTCTTCCGCGAGCTGATTGCCCTCGCGTACCAGAGCTTCCTCACGTGCGCGCAGTTGCTCTAGTTCGTCCGCCTTTGCCCGTGCCTCACCGGCGATGCGAGGCAGGGTCGCGGCGGTACAGTCATTGCCCACCGCGAGCGCACGCTGTTCAAGCGAGCGTGCCTCCGCCATTGCGCGCCCATTCAGCTCGCCTGCGGCGACGCTCGCAGCCCTCGTCCGCTCGTCCGCCGCCGCTAGCGTGTCTTGCGCGTGCTTCAGATCATCCTCGGAGGGTATCTCCTGCGCGGGATGAGCGGGGGATGGGTGATGAACCGACCCGCAGACAGGGCAGGGTTCACCTGGCTTGAGCTGCTGCGAAAGCACTCCAGCCTGTCCGTCAAGAAACGCACGGTTCAGCCGGTCGTACTCCGCACGACACTTATCCGAGAGCGACCGTGCCCGGCGATATTCGAGCTGTGCCCCCGCGAGCTCTTTTTGCAATGCCTTATTCTCCTGGTACGCAAGCGCGAGCGCGTCCAGCTCATCAATGCGGGCGCGTTGCGCCTCAAGCAGCCGCTCAAATTCGCGTAACTGTGCGGGAGCGGACGCAAGCTCGATCTGTCGCTCCGAAATCTGTCCGGCGCATCGGCGGAGTTCCTCGCCGAGAGCGGCTGCGCGCTCGCTCTCCTCCGCAATCTGTCCGCGAAGCTCCTGCGCGGAGCTGAGTTCACGGCGCAGACCTGCGGCTTTGCTGAGGTCGTCCGCAAGCTGGTTGAGTGTCTGCCGGCGCCGGTCGTACTGTTCAAGCTCGCTTCCCAGTCTGTCGCGCTGCTCGCCTGCATCTGCAAGATCACGAAGCTCCTCTTCGAGAGCCGAACGGCTGCGCTCGAGCCTTTCGCGCTCGAGTCCGCACATTTCTAGCTCGTTTGCGAGTTGTTTGCATCGCTCACTGCTCTCAAGCGCCGCGTGCCACTCCCGTTCAAGCTCGTCGTACCGTCCGAGTTCCGCGTCGAGTTCGCCCGCCCGTAGTATAAGTGCACTGCGCTCGCCGTCGCGCGAGCGCTCGAGCTTCAGCTCGTTTGAGAGACGCTCCGCCTCTTCGCTGCACCGATTCAGCTCGACCGACGTGACCTCGAGCGCGGTCCGCGCCCGATCATACTCCGCTGCACGCCCAAGTCGCTCGCTTAACTGCGCGAACTTCTTTTCAAGCTGAGAAGCAAGCTCGCCAAGGCGTGTGAGTTCCCGTTCGTCCAGTCTGCTGAGCTCTTCAAGAAGAAGGAGGACCTCCTCTGCCGGGAGTTCGCCCGCACGCGCATGCTCGAGTCGCTCCACACAGTCCGAACCGGGTGCCGCTTGCGCCCCCGCGACGTACTGCTCAAAGCTGCGCACCGCCTCTGCGTACTGTGCGCCGAGCCTGGATGCCTCCTCCCGCAACCTGTCCTGAAGGTCGCGGTAGCGGTATGTTTTGAATATCTCCCGAAATATCTCCTGACGGTCACGGGTGCTCGCAGTTATCAGCTTCATGAAACTGCCCTGCGCTATCATCGCTATCTGCGAGAACTGCTCATAGTTGACACCAAGTATCTCCTGCACCCGCTCCGACACGCCGCGCTGACCGCTTATCACCCGCCCGTCGGGCAGTTCCAGCTCGGCGTCCGCCTTCTGGTGCGCAGTGCCGACACCCTTCTTTGCGGGGCGGTCATAGTCGGGGTTTCGGCGAACGGTGTACACCCTGCCCGAATACTCAAATGTGAGCTCGACCAGGGTGGGCGCGTCCGGCGCGGCGTACTTAGAGCGCAGCATCGCCGGTTCGCGCTCGCTCCCGCTCGCGCGACCGAATAGCGCGTATGTGATGGCGTCGAATATGCTGGTCTTTCCTGCGCCGGTGTCCCCGGTTATCAGGTAAATGCCGCCTCTTCCCAGCCGTTCAAGCTCAAGCGTCTCCCGACCGGCGTACGGTCCGAATGCGGATATAACAAGTTTCAACGGGCGCAATTTTGCAGACCTCCCTTCCTGTTTGTGTTCATGCTTCGGTCTCCCAGATTTCGCGCACGAGCGAACGTACGAGCTCAAGTGCCTCTGGAGACATCTCCCGACCGTTCTGCATCTCGTAGAAGGTACGGAACAGATCGAGTGGGTCGGTTCGCTCGGCTGCGGACACCGGCATCGACATGGAGAGCATGTCTATCCCGGCGGCGCGGGTGCGGCTGTTGTCATAGTCGAGCTTCATGAGATTCGGATAGACGGTGCGGAGCCTCCCGAGCGCCTCGGGCACGTCCTCCTCGTCGGTGAGGGTTATGTGGAGGTAGTCTGAGGTGTCGGTGCCGGCGTAGAAGCTGCGGCTTGTGAGATGCATGTAGCTTCCGCGCAGTTCCCTCATGTCGTGAAGAGGGGTGAGAGGTATCGTTCGCAGCTCGAGCGAACCTTTTTCACGAAGCTCTGCAACGGTCACCGACTTCGTGTGCCCGGCTTCCGAAAACGAATACTTCAGAGGGGACCCGCAGTATCGCACACCGGGGCGGGTCACGCTCTGCGGCTCGTGCAGGTGACCGAGCGCCACGTAGTCAAATCTGTCGAACAGGGCGGCGCTCACCGCGTCGGTCCCGCCGACAGATAGCTCCTCCGATTCGCACCTACGCGCGCCCGCAACAAACTGGTGGGTCACGAGCACGTTGCGCCGCTCCGGGTCAAGAGGGAACAGCTCCACCGCCCGTGAGAGTGCCGTGTCGTAGCTGTCCGCATCCCCGTCCAAACCAAGTGCCCGCCGAACATGTACAGGTTTGACGAACGGGAGCAGGTACACGTCGAGCTCGCCATACCGATCGTGAAGCGTTACCGGATGTACCTCTCCGTCGTAGACCCGTGATATGTATACGCCGTCCCTTGCGAACAGCCTTGACCCGAATCCGAGCCGTTCGGGCGAGTCGTGATTCCCGCTGATAACGAATATCGGGCATTCGATGGCGCACAGCCGGAAGAGAAAGTCGTCGAAGAGCTGCACCGCGTCCGCCGGCGGTGTTGGCTTGTCGTAGACGTCGCCCGCGATGAGCACCGCGTCCGGCGCCTCCGTTTCGGTTATCTCGGCGATCTGTGACAGTATGTGGCGCTGGTCGTCGAGAAGCGAAAATTCGCCCGCACGCTTGCCTATGTGCAGGTCGGACAGATGGATAAACTTCATTGCGACCTCCAAAGCCGCCCCGTGTCATGTACGGTGACGGCGCAGTGTTGTCATGGGTGTGGTTTTTAATGATTATACCCCATCACGCGACCGCAGGCAAGGTGGTCGAAACCTTGACAAGCGCGCCGGGGGAGGGTATAGTATGGGTAAAACAATGTGGAATTTTTAAATGATAAAAAACGAAGCTGACAGACGAAGCTGACAGGAGAGTAAAATGAGAATTTGCGTAGTTGGGCTGGGATATATAGGTCTGCCGACCTCGCTTATGCTCGCGGCGAACGGCGGACATGTCCTCGCGGTGGACTACAACCGCGCGCTTGTGGATACGCTTGTTTCGGGGAGGGTCACCTTTGAGGAGAAGGGGCTGCCAGAGCTTTACGAGCGCGCCCGTGTGAATATCGAGTTCCGCTCCGACTACCCGGAGGCGGATGTGTACATCGTCGCGGTCGCGACGCCGTACATCAAAGAGACGCACAAGATAGACCCGCAGTACGTCTGCGCCGCGGTGCGCAATGTGCTTGACGCCTGCCCGGATGGTGCGGTGATAGTAGTGGAGTCCACTGTCTCGCCGGGGACGATGGACAAGTTTGTGCGCCCGGTGGTCGCAGAAAGCGGGAGAAAGGTGAGGCTTGCACACGCGCCCGAGCGGATTATTCCGGGCAACATGGTCTACGAGCTCATACACAATTCGCGTACCATCGGCGCGGACGACCCAGAGACCGGGTCGCTTGTGCGCGACATATACGCGACCTTCTGCCAGGGCGAGATAGTGCTCACCGATATCCGCACCGCCGAGATGACGAAGGTGGTCGAGAATACCTTCCGCGACATCAACATAGCGTTCGCAAACGAGCTGCTTAAGATCTGCCGCGAGGACGGTATGGACGTCTATGAAATAATCCGCATTGCCAACAAGCACCCCCGGGTCAACATTCTTCAGCCCGGTCCGGGTGTGGGTGGGCACTGCATTTCGGTTGACCCGTGGTTCCTAGTGGGCGATTACCCCGAGCTTACACAGCTTATCGGAACCGCGCGCCGCATTAACGACTCGATGCCCGAGTTCGTGATTGAACGGATGGGCGACATCATGAGGGAAAACGGGATATCGAGCCTTGAGCGGGTCGGTCTGTACGGGCTTACGTACAAGGAAAACGTGGACGACACCCGCGAAAGCCCCACCCTCCAGCTCCTTGAAGCGCTCGAGCGCAGGGGACAGAGCGGGCTTGTGCAGGTATACGACCCGTTTGTCGCCCGTGACATCGCGCCAAACCAGCACCACGATCTGGACTCGTTTTTGGGCGCGGTGGACATGGTGGTGCTGCTCGTGGGACACGACGAAATCAAGCAGAACGCTGCGAAGCTCGGGCGGATTCCGGTTCTGGATACGCGCAACGTGCTCGACCTGCCGCGCAGGTACACCCTCTGACAATATAAAAGAAATATGAAAGGGCAGAAGCCTCACGGCTTCTGCCCTTTTGTGTGCATTCAGCGGGAGAGACGGTAACCGGTAACCTCGATCTTTGCAACGAGCGACCCGTCATCGCCGGACACGGTCACGTCAACAAAGCAGGTGCTCCGCCCCGATTTGAGGCAGTTTGCCTCGGCGTACAGGCGGGAACACTTTGGTGATGAAATGAACTGGATATTGCTTGTAACCGAGACTGTAGGCGGCTGCTCACCACAGCCGGCGGCGACCGCGAAGGCGTAGTCTGCCAGGGTAAATATTGCGCCGCCCATCACCCGCCCATGGGCATTGTGGTGCCGGGGCTCGATGTCGAGACGGCAGCGCGCAAATCCCTCGCGCGCCTCCTCGAGGACTATTCCGGTGGTGTCGGTGGCGTATGTGTCGCCGGCAAACTGGCGCGCGGCAGCAATTGTGAATTCGTCCATATGCAAACTCCTTTGAGTGTAAGGTTTCAGCGTTGCAATCGCTTCTTCTACCGATTAGTATACCACTGCGGTTGCAGAATTTGCAATATATTTTCCTGTCTATGCGTCCTCCCTGTTACTGCGGTGGTGCTTGCCCGCGACAAAGCGGTCGGTAGCGGCGAGAAATCCGGGAAGCACAAACAGTATTAGCAGCGTCGCGCAGAGCGCGCCCACCGATATCGCGCGGCAGATCTGGCTTATCGTCGGCTCAACCGGTGCAAACCCGAGAATAGCGGTCACGATCACCATTATTGCGCCGGAGGTGAGAATCGTGTGCTCAGAGCCGCGGAATGCGGCGGCGAGAGAGTCCTGTATGCCGAGGGTGGCGCGCATGTCGCGGTAGTAGTTGGTAAACAGGATACCGTAGTCGATTGTCGCACCCATGAGTATACACTGCACTATTATCAGCGCGAGGTAGTAGACGCTGTACCCGATGATGCCGTTGATTGTCATTGTGAGGAACACGCCGCACTGCACTATCAGCACAAGCACCGTCGGCACCGCGAGCGACTTGAAGGTCGCTGCGACGACTATGAAAATTGAAATCGCAGTGAGCAGGGTTATGAGCAGCATCTCAGAGCCAAACCCGGTTTCCATCTCGTAGTTCATCGGCGAATTGCCAATCAGCCACACCCCACCGGGTAGCAGTTCGTCGCTCAGTGCGAGAAGCGACTCGATAAACGCGGAGGTTTCCTCCGACTCGGCGGGAAGAGTAGTGTCAATAGACATAAGCGAGTGCTCAGCGCCTTTGAGCTGCCCCGCCGCATCATCGAGCGTCGCCGAGAGAGTGTCCAGCTCGGCGCGAAGGTCATCGGTGATGAACTGCGCGAAGCGCGGGTCGGTAGCCACACTGTCGGTGAGGTAGTCAACAAGCTCCTGCGGGGTGAGTGCCCATTCCGCTTTCTGTTCAGCGGTTGCCTGCGTAGCGGCGGCGTACAGGTATAAAAGTCCTGCCGTGCCTTCGTCGAGTGTGTCTGCGCCGAGAAGCGCGCTCATCTCCGATGCGCTCATCTCGCGCCCGCTTACCACCGCGTCGCTAATGGCTGCGGCGAGCCGTATACCCTCCGCCTGTTCGGCGTCGAAGCTGTCAGCAAAGGTCTCGTCGGTAAGAACCTCCACGCTCAGGAATTTCAGGAAGTCCGCGGGGGACATCTGCCAGCCGGAGGTGTCGCCGTGGCGGTTCAGGTAGAGCAGGTAGAGCGGCTCAAGTTGAGCGGCATCCGTCCCGAGAAGTTGCGCGAGAGCATCCGGAGTGTATTTGGTTCCCGCGACCGAGGCGTTGACAATGTTCAGAGCGGTGCGGAGCTGCGCGGTCTGCGCGGAGCTGAGCTCGGCTGAGGACGGGAGGTTCCCGGAAAGCAGGAAGTTGAGCAGGGTGCGCACCGGTATCTTCCAGGAGTCGGCGGACTGCGTCGCGTCGCTCATCGTGTAGAGTAGCTTGACCGTGTTCGCATCTAGCCCGGTCGCGGCAGCCATCTCGGAATAACTGAGCTGCGTGCCTGCAAGCGACGCCTGCATTATAGACTGCGCAAGGCTCAGTTCGCGCACCGTCTCCTCCGGGAGATACCCGGCAAATGAGCCCCCTTCGCCTGAGCCCGCAAGCAGGAAGTCCACAAAGTCATAGAGCGACATGGTTATCTCGACCTGCTGCCCGGCGCGCAGCGCGAGAAGCTGCGACACCTGTGCCTCGTCCAGTCCGAGCGTGGCGGCAAGCTCCGCTGCGGTGAGCTGTGCGCCGGACGCGGCGGTAGATGCGACGGCGGAGGCGGAGGTGAGCGCCGAGAGGGTCTCGGCGGGGAGCAGGGCGGAGATGTCGGGGGAGGAGAGGACGGTACTCAGGAAATCGGGGAGGGTCATCGCGGTGACTTCCTTACCGGCTACGGTGGAGGAGTATGCAAACACCGCCTGCACCGCAGTCTCGTCAAGACTAAGCGCCGCGGCAAGCTCTGACGCAGTGAGCTGTGCCCCGGAAGTGGAGAGCGAAACTATACTGTTGAGCTGCGTGAACTGTGCCGCCGCAGTCTCGTCGAACAGCTCGGGGTTGGACGGAAGAATTTCCTCCGCAATGTATGCGGTAAACTCTGCAAGCGATGCGGTGAGTGCCTGTGGGTCCTCACTTGCCCCGGCATACAGCCGGAACACCTGCTCCACGAGTCCCTCATCCACCCCGAGAATGGACGCGAGCTCCTCCGAGCCGCGTGGCGCGGTGATGTTTGCCGGGTCGGTGAAGGCGGAGAATGTGGTGAGCTTTGCGGCGGTGGACTGGTCTATATACTCGGCGAGCAGCTTGTTTGTTGCAAGCTCGCTCGAAATGAACTCGACGAACTCCTCCGCCGTCATTGCGGGGGGAGTGTAGTCGGACAGCGCGGCGTAGTAACAGATATAAAGCAGCCGCATGTCCTCTGCGCCTATGCCGAGCATTGACGCGGCGTCACGGTAGCCGACAGGCGTGGTCATTTTCGCGGTATCGGTGAATAGCGTGAGCTCCTCAAGCCCCGCGAGCGTGTCCCGGTCGATGAGCGAGCCGTACTCGGGGTCGCTCGCGACCTCGCCGGTGACAAACGAAACGAACTCCCTGAGCGTCAGCTTGCCCGGGTTGGCGCCGCCGTGCAGTGTGTAGTAGTATAGCAGCAGCTCGCCCGCCTGGTCGGCGCTGATGCCGAGAAATCCCGCGAGCCCCTCCGCGTCGAGCGGGGTAGTGAGCAGCTCGGGGTCGGAAAAGCTGGCAAGCGCGCCGAGCTGCTCCGCATTCACCCCCGCACCGTCGAGATACTCCCCAAACTCGCTGCCCTCGCCGGTAAGTTTGAGCAGAAGGTCTATAAATTCGGAGGCGGTCATGCGCCCTGTCTCGCCGTCCGAGAAGTAGTCGCAGAGCAGCATATCGATAAAGACGTCGGGAAGCTCGGGCGTGTCCGCACTGCCAAACTCGCCAAGCATTGCGCCAAGCTCATCTGCGGTGTACTTCGTGCCGAGCGTGTTCGAATAGCTGAAAACCTCACTGACGCCGGGCTGCTCCTCGACCCATTCCACAAGAGCGGGCGTCTGAGCCTCGTCGCTGTTGCTGTACAGTAGCACAATCGGGTTTGCGGGGGTGAATACCTCCGCGACCGGGTCGTCGGTCTTGAGAGTGTACACCGTCTTTGTGAGCGTCTGGGTAAAGCAGCTCACAACAAACAGTACAATGAACCCGACCGCCACCACCCGGCGGGTGCGGAAGCTGAACGGCGCAATCTTCTCGAGCGGAATATTCAGCTCGCGCTTCGCGGTTCGCTCGATTGCGCGGTCGAACATGAGTATCAGGCAGGGCAGCACCGTAAACACGCATATCATGCTCATAAGCACGCCCTTCGCGAGCACCACACCGAGGTCAAGCCCTATGCGAAAGCTCATGAACACCAGCATCAGCAGACCCACAACCGTCGTCATGCCGCTGCCAAGTATAGAGCTGAACGCTCCGGAGAGTGCGCGCGCCATCGCCTCCGGACGGCTTCCCTCTGCGTCCGATGCGCGCTCCTGACGGTATCTGTTCATGAGGATTATAGAATAGTCCATTGACAGCACGAGCTGCAATATCGCGGAAATGGAGAAAGTTATGCTGGACACGCTGCCCATTATGAGGTTTGTGCCCATGTTTATCAGTATAGCAAGCCCGATAGTCGCCATAAACAGCACCGGTTCGGTCCAGGACGCACACATCGCAAACAGTATGACGAGCAGGAACCCGATAGCTATCACGAGCACCGGCAGCGGTATCTCGGATGTGGTAGGATTATCGTCCTTATAGACCATGTCGTAGTCCGCAAACTCCTCGTCAAGCGCGGACATTATCGCCTCCTCCTCCGGCGACTCGTAATCATATGCGGTGTTTATCACGAAGAGAGTGTGCTCGCCGCTGTTGTAGTCTGGGTCGCCCGCCGAGTAATCGACCGAGCTGACGTACTCGAGCGCGCCTATCCGCTCCGCGATCTCCGGCTTTTCCTCATCCGCGAGCCCGGTGAACATCACGCGGATGGTCTGGTATATCTCGGTATCCGGGAATTCGGCGGCCATTATGTCCATGCCCTCGCGCATCTGCGAGTCGCTCGGAAGGTATTTTGTCATGTCGGTGTTTATCCCGACGCGCGGCGCGATTAGCGCGCATACCGCCCCGATCGCGAGCATAACGCAGAAAATAATGTACCTGTATTTCACTATTGCAGCCGCAATTCTCTTCATATTACACACCCCCGTGAAAAACAACAACAGTGGTTGACACCTGTTCTGAATATATTATAATATACTTGAGGTTTTAAAAACAACCAACTGTTGTTTTTAAAATGCTGTGTAGTAAACAGAGACTTGTGTAAATGAGTTAAAATCGACACAACAGCTAAATTTGTTGATAAGGAGGGGAGCGGTATGGAGAACCAGCGGGTGCGTCTGACAAAGACAATGCTGAAAAACGCGCTAATAGAGCTGCTCGGCGAGAAGAGCCTGGACAAGATAACGGTGTATGAGCTGTGCGCGACCGCTCAGATAAACCGGACAACATTTTACAAGTACTACGGCAGCCAGCACGACCTGCTTGCCGACATTGTAAACGACCTCTTCGACGAGCTGGAGAAAAACCTGCTCGTCGCGGGGGAGACCGACTTTGACAAGCTGCGCGACGTGGTGAGTTTTCTTGGGCAGAACAGGCAGCGATGGAGGGTGCTGATAAACGCGGTGGATGACCGTCAGTTTACCGAACGGCTCTTCGGGCTGCCGGTGATACGTAGCCTTGTCGGCGGGAACCTGTCGGTGAGCTACTCGCCGCGGCAGGAGGAGTATGTACGTCTGTACTTCTGCCAGGGAGGGTACGCGATAATCCGCAAGTGGCTCAACGACGACGAGGCGGATCCGCCGGAGGAGATAGCAGCGCTGATAACCGCGCTTTCGGGGGGAGCGAGAGCTAGAGCCGCGGGCGGGCAATGCGAAGCCGGAGCGCCGAGGGAGACGTATTTGTGTGAGCATACCGCCGCCGAGAGAGCATAATTGTGCAGAATTGTGCTTGACTCGGCGGGCGGCGTGTGGTATACTTCGCTACGAAAATTTTTTAACGGAGCCGCTTAACGATGAATAAGTTCGTCTGCAAAGCTGCATACTTTTTCTTTTTTAGCTTTACCTTCTTTTTTGGTAAGGCTTTTTGCCGTTTGGCTGAAGAGTAAGAGTTGCAGCGCAGAAGGGACCGGCTTTCAGAGAGCGCACAACCTCGCAGCCTTGCGGCTGCGGGGTTTTTGTTTTGATAATGGAGGTATTTAGATGGTTATCATACTTAAAAAGGATTCGGATAAGGCTCAGCTCGACAGTCTTGTAAACTGGCTCTCGGGCAAGGGAGTAGAGGTACATAAGACGGTGGGGACCACGCAGACGATTCTCGGTCTTGTCGGAGACACATCGCGGCTGGATATCGACCTCATAAGCGCGATGGAGATAGTTGAGGCGGTGCGCCGGGTTCAGGAGCCGTACAAGAGCGCCGGGCGTAAGTTCCACCCGGAGGACACGGTCATCAAAGTTGGGGACACTCAGGTGGGCGGCGGCACGCTCACTCTCATCGCGGGACCGTGCTCGGTCGAGTCAGAGGAACAGATATGCGAGATAGCTAAGAGCGTCAAGGCGAGCGGTGCGACGATGCTCCGCGGCGGCGCGTTCAAGCCCCGCACCTCGCCGTACTCGTTCCAGGGGCTCCGCGGCGAGGGGCTGAGGCTGCTCTCGATTGCAAAGAAGCTCACCGGTCTGCCGGTGGTAAGCGAGATAATGGACATCTCGCAGCTCCCGCTCTTCGACGACGTGGACGTAATACAGGTGGGCGCGCGAAACATGCAGAACTTCGAGCTGCTTCGCGAGCTCGGGCAGGCAAAGAAACCGATACTGCTCAAGCGCGGGCTGTCGTCGACGTATGAGGAACTGCTGATGAGCGCCGAGTATATAATGGCGGGTGGAAACGAGCAGGTAATCCTCTGCGAGCGCGGCATCCGCACCTTCGAGACCTACACCCGCAACACAATGGACGTCGCGGCGGCACCGGTGCTCAAGGAGCTCTCGCATCTGCCGGTCATAATCGACCCGAGTCACTCCTCTGGTCGCAGCGCGCTTGTCGCTCCGCTCGCGTGTGCGGCGGTCGCAGCAGGGGCGGACGGTCTGATAATCGAGGTGCATAACGACCCGCCCCACGCGCTCTGCGACGGTCCGCAGTCTATACGCCCGCAGGCGTTCGACGCGCTCGCGCGGCGGCTGCACGTGTTGTCCGACGCAATGCGGCAGGCGGTCTAAGCGCGTGAAATGTAAAGGTGGAAAGGAGAGACGAAAATGACCCGGCACACTGTTACGGTGAAGGTGGGAGAGGGTTACCCGGTCGAGATCGGTGGCGGGCTGCTCGGACAATGCGGAGAGTTGATACGTGGAGTCGTGGGTGGTTGCCGCGCGGCTGTGGTGACCGACTCGAACGTCGCGCAGCTCTATCTGGAGCAGGTGCTCGATTCGCTTGCCGATGCGGGCATAGGCGCGGAGAGCTACGTCATCGATGCGGGGGAGAATTCGAAGAACCTCGGTGTGCTCGGCGGAATCCTCGAATTTCTCGCGCAGCGCCAGTTCACCCGGTCGGACGTCGTGGTGGCGCTCGGCGGCGGGGTGACCGGGGATATCGCCGGATTTGCGGCGGCGGTATACCTGCGCGGTGTGCGATGCGTCCAACTCCCGACCACCCTTCTCGCCGCGGTTGACTCGTCGGTTGGCGGCAAGACGGCGGTGAACCTCGCTGAGGGAAAGAACCTCGTGGGTGCATTCTCGCAGCCGTCACTCGTCGTCTGCGACACCACCACCTTTGAGACGCTGCCGCCGGAGGAGTTCGCCGGCGGGATGGCGGAGGCGGTGAAGTACGGTGTGCTGTTCAGCCGGGAACTTTTTGAGTTGTTCAGGGGAGAGTTCGCCGCCTCCGAGCTCTGCCAGGTGGTAGAGCGCTGCGTGTCCTACAAGGCTGAGGTGGTAGCACACGACGAGCACGACCGGGGCGAGCGGAGGCTGCTGAACCTTGGTCACACGATCGGGCACGCAATTGAGCGGTGCAGCGGGTACACGGTGCGGCACGGGTATGCGGTTGCCGCCGGAATGGCGATGATTGCGCGCGCTGGGGAGGCTATGGGACTGACCGAGCGCGGAACAGCGGCGGACATCTGCTCGGTGCTCGAGCGGTGGTCGCTTCCCACACGCACCGACTATCCGGCGGACGCACTCATGCGGGCGGCGCTCGGCGACAAGAAGCGGCTTGCCGACGAGATAGCCATTGTGCTGCCGGTGAGAATCGGAGAGTGCAAAATAGTCACCGAGCCGGTGGGCAGGCTCGCCGACTATATAAGTCTTGGCAAGGAGGGGTGACGCATGACGGTCACGGTTACGCCCGCCGCGGTGGGCGGTCGGGCGGAGGCGCCAGGCTCCAAGTCGTACCTGCACCGGTTACTGATATGTGCGGCGCTTGCAGACGGGGAAACGGAGATATCAGGGGTTACACGCTCGGAGGATATCGACGCGACCGCGCGCTGCCTGGAAGATCTCGGTGCGAGTTTGGCATTTGATGCGGAGAAATGCCGGGTGCGTCCCGCTGTGACAGGAAAGAGCGCGGCGGCAAGTGGAGAGAACCTCCCGGAGCTCGACTGCGGCGAGAGCGGTTCGACGCTGAGGTTCCTCATGCCGGTGGCGGCGGCAGTCTGCGGCGGCGCGAGCTTTCGCGGCGCGGGGCGGCTCGCCGAGCGCCCGATTGCCGACCTTGTGGCGGCGATGCGCCATGGCGGAGTGGAGTTCAGCGCGGAGAAGCTGCCGCTCACCGAGCGGGGCTGGCTGCGCGCGGGCGATTACCTTCTGCCCGGCGACGTGAGCTCGCAGTACGTGTCCGGGCTGCTGATGGCGCTTTCGGTGGTTGAGGGCAAGAGCCGGATACTGCTCTCAAGCGTGCTCGAGAGTGCGCCGTACGTCCGCATGACGCTGCACACGCTGCGCGAGTTCGGCGCGGAGGTGTGTGTGTGCGGCGAGGGGTACGCGGTGCGTGGTCGCGCCTCGCTTTCGAGCCCCGGTGCGGTGCGCGCCGAGGGCGACTGGTCGAACGCCGCGTTCCTGCTCGCGCTCGGTGCGCTCTGCGGCAGGGTCGAGGTGAGCGGTCTCTCGCTTGCAAGCGAACAGGGCGACCGCGAGGTGCTCGACATACTGCGTAGGTTCGGCGCGGAGGTGGAGACGGGGGACGGCTTTGCGGCGGTCTCGCCGGGTGGGGGTCTGCACGGGTGCGAGATCGCGCTCGGGGACATCCCTGACCTGCTGCCGGTGCTCGCGGTGGTGGCTGCAAACGCGCAAGCGGGCGAGGTAACCCGGTTCACCGGAGCCGCGCGGCTGCGGCTCAAGGAGAGCGACCGCATTCACACGGTCGCAGAGCTGATACGGTCGCTCGGCGGTCAGGCGGAGGAACTGCCCGACGGACTGGTGGTCGCGGGCGGCGGGCTTCGCGGAGGGCGCGCGGACGGCGCGGGAGACCACCGGATAGTGATGTCGGCGGCGGTGGCTGCGGCACGCTGCGAGTATTCGGTCGAGATAAGCGGCGCGGAGGCGGTCGCCAAGTCATACCCCCGGTTTTTCCGGGATTACAGAGAGCTGGGAGGTCGTGTGTATGGCGTCTGAATTCGGAAAAGCGCTGCGCGTGTCGGTATTCGGGCAGTCGCACGGGCGTGCAATAGGGGTAAATATAGACGGGCTTCCTGCGGGAGAGCGGATAGACCTCGCGGAGCTCGGGCGGTTCATAGCGCGGCGCGCGCCGGGTGCGAGCGGTAGGCTTGCGACCTCGCGGCGGGAGCCGGACGAACCGGTCATCCTCTCGGGGCTTGAGAACGGTGTGACCTGCGGTTTCCCTCTCTGTGCGATAATAGAGAACCGCGACACTCGCTCTGCGGACTACGCGGCCCTCGCAGCGGTGCCACGTCCCGGTCACGCGGACTACACCGCCCACGTCAGGTACGGCGGTCAGGCGGACATGCGCGGCGGCGGTCACTTCTCGGGCAGGCTCACCGCGCCGCTCTGCATCGCGGGCGGGATAGCGATACAGATACTCGCGGCGCGCGGGATATACGTCGGGGCGCACCTCGCGTCGGTGGGCGGGGTGGAGGACGCGCGCTTCCCGCTCGAACCTACGCGCGAGCTATTCTCGCTTGTCGCCTCCCGTACCCCTCCGGTGCTCGATGAGCGCGCCGGGGAGGAGATGCGCGCGGTAATTGAGCAGGCGGGTGCGGAGCGCGACTCGGTCGGCGGGACGGTTGAGTGCGCTGTGACCGGCGTGCCGGCGGGTATCGGTTCGCCGATGTTTGACGGGGTGGAGAACCGGCTTGCGGCGGCGATATTCGGGATACCGGCGGTGAAGGGTCTCGAATTCGGCGCGGGCTTTGCGGCGTCAGCACTGCGCGGTTCGCAGAATAACGACCCATTCGTCGTGACGGGCGGCGAAATACGCACCGAAACAAACAACTGCGGCGGAATACTAGGCGGGATAACCACTGGTATGCCGCTCGTGCTGCGGGCGGCGTTTAAGCCGACCCCATCCATTTCGAAGACGCAGAAGAGCGTGAACCTGAATACCATGCAGCCCGAGCCGCTCGAAATTCGCGGCAGACACGACCCATGTGTCGCGCTGCGCGCGGTGCCGGTCATGGAGGCGGTGACGGCTGTGGTGATACTCGACATGATTTTGGAGGAAAAAGGCTATGGAAATTTCTGAGATTCGCAGCAGGCTGGACGGGATAGATAAGGAAATTTTACCGCTCTTCCTCGAGCGGATGGAGCTTGCGGCGAAGGCGGCGGAGTACAAGCGTGCGCATTCGCTTCCGGTGCTCGACCGTACGCGTGAGCGAGAGATACTCGCGCGGATAGGCGAGCAAAGCGGGGAGCTTGAGCAGTATGCCCACCGGCTGTACTCGACGCTTCTCGAGCTGAGCCGCTCCTACCAGGAGAGCCTGAACGCCGACACCAGTACGGTGCGCACCGAGATAGAGCGCGCGCTTGAGCGGGAGAGTGTTCCGTTCCCGCAGACTGGCACCGTCGCGTGCCAGGGCGTGGAGGGAGCATATTCCTCGCTTGCGGCGGAGCACCTGTTCCCGCGCGGGAAATTGATGTTCTTCGGGACGTTCGAGGCGGTGTTCGACGCGGTGGAGAGCGGGCTGTGCGACTACGGCGTGCTGCCGGTGGAGAATAGCTCTGCGGGGTCGGTACGCGAGGTATACGACCTACTGCGCGCGAAGCACTCGCGCATAGTGCGCAGTACGCGGCTCTGTGTGCGCCATGAGCTGCTCGCGCGCCCCGGTCTCGACATGAGCGGCATACGCGAGATACGTTCGCACGAGCAGGCGCTGCGCCAGTGCTCGAAGTTTATAAACGGTCTTGACGGCAGCATAAAGGTGGTGCCCTGCCCGAACACCGCGATGGCGGCGGAGTACGCCGCACAGCACGCGGACGAGGGGGTCGCGGCCATTGCGTCCCACCGCTGCGGGAAGCTGTACGGGCTTGTACCGGTCTTGGAGAGCGTCCAGGACAGCGACAACAACTACACCCGCTTTGTCTGCATAGCGCGCGAGACCATTATCTACCCCGGCGCTGACCGGGTGAGCCTTATAATCTCCTGCGAGCACCGCCCGGGCGCGCTGTACGAGGTGCTTGCCAAGCTTGCGGCGCTCGAGGTGGATCTAATAAAGCTGGAGAGCTGCCCGGTTCCGGGGCGCGACTTTGAGTTCCGGTTCTTCATGGAGATGCAGGCGAACCCCGCTGACCCGCGCATTCTCGCGATGCTGGGCAGCCTCGAGCGTGAGTGCGAGGAGTTCCGCTTCCTCGGCGGGTATCTGGAGGCGTAGGCGCGGATGGGCGAGCTTGTTTACGGGCTTATAGGGCGGAAACTGTCGCACAGCCTCTCGGTCCCGGTGCACCGCAGCTTCTCGAACCCCGACTACCGCCTCATCGAGCTCGAGCCGGACGAGCTTGTGAAATTCCTGCGCCGTCCGGACATCGGAGGGCTGAACGTCACAATACCGTACAAGGTGGACGCGCTCGCGCTCTGTGACGAGCTCGAGCCTGAGGCGGCTGAAATGGGCGCGGTCAACACTGTGGTGCGCCGCGGGGAAAGGCTCTTTGGGTATAACACCGACCTTTTCGGGCTGCGGTACATGCTGCGCCGCGCAGGCATAGAGCTCGCCGGAAGGAAGGTGCTGGTACTCGGCAGCGGCGGCGCTGGGAGGATGGCGCGGTACTGCTCGGAGAGGGCGGGCGCGGCGGAGACGGTGGTCATCTCTCGCAGCGGAGAGAACAACTACTCGAACCTCGACCGCCATGCCGACGCGCAGGTGATAATCAACGCAACCCCGGTCGGAATGTTCCCGAATTCGGACGCCGCGCCGCTGTCTCTGGAGCGGTTTCCGGCGCTCGAGGGGGTTGCGGACCTCATTTATAACCCGATGCGCACCTCCCTCCGTCTCGATGCCGCCGCGCGAGGAGTGAAGAACACCGGCGGAATGTCGATGCTCGTAGCGCAGGCGGCGGCAGCCGAGGAACTGTTCTTCGGCTGCGCAAGGACCGATGCGGCGAAGATAGACGAGGTTACTGCCGAGATGACCCGAGGGCTTGCGAATATCGTGATAGTCGGAATGCCGGGCAGCGGAAAGAGTTCTATCGGCAGGGAGCTCGGGCGGCTGAGCGGCAGAGAGGTGCTCGAGACCGACCTCATGGTCGAGCAGACCGCTGGCATGAGCATTGCCGAAATATTCGAGCAGCAGGGCGAGGCGGGTTTCCGCCGGCTTGAGCGGGAGACGGTCGCCGAGGCGTGCAAGCGGAGCGGCTGCGTGGTGGTCACCGGTGGGGGCGCGGTGCTTAGCGAGGAGAACCGCGCGGCGCTGCGGCGCTCCGGGCGGGTCTACGAGATAGTCCGCGACGTCGAGAGACTCGCCACCGAAGGGAGACCGCTTTCCACCGGTATTGAGCGGTTGCGCGAGATGCAGCGCGAGCGCCGGCCTTTCTACCGCGCGGTGCGTGACGCCGAAATACAAAATGACGGCGGTATTGCCGACGCCGCCGCGTGGATTTGGAGGGACTACTGTGCGAATCCTTGTGATTAACGGACCGAATATAAACATGCTTGGGGTGCGCGAACCGGACATCTACGGGCGCGCCACCTACGCCGACCTCATCGACCTTGTGCGCGCGAAGGCGGAGGAGGTCGGCGTGGAGGTGGAGTTCTTCCAGTCAAACCACGAGGGCGCGATTGTGGGCGAGATACAGCGCGCGCTCGGACGGGTGGACGGGATAGTGATAAACCCCGCCGCGTACACCCACACGAGCATCGCGATACTCGACGCGCTCAAGGCGGTTGCGCTGCCCACAGTTGAGGTACACATCTCCGACCCGGACATGCGAGAGGAGTTCCGAAAAGTCTCGTATGTGCGCGCAGCCTGCGTTGCCACCGTCAAGGGGATGGGACTCGAGGGGTATTGCCGCGCGCTCGAGATACTCGCCGGGAACAAATAACCAAAAAACGTCAATTACCCCGCCTGCAACGGCGTAGTGCCGTCTGCCGGGCGGGGTGATTTTGCAGATATTTTCGATTTAATAGCCGGTTTTCGTGAACTTGCAGAGGGAGTATTCGTCGTCCTCCTCCTGCACGAGCCAGACCGTTTCCCGGTCGGCACTCAGGTAGACGTCGTACCCGCCGTAGCGGACGTTCATCTCGAGCTCGCCGCGCGGGACGGTGTCGGGGGTGTAGTCGCTCCCGGTGACCCTGCCCACCTGCTCCGCGCCGTCGGGCAGGCTGTCCGCGGTCTGTCTCTGCGCGGAGGAATCGCGCGCATACACCGTGCCGTCTACGTTTATCAGCTCCTGCTGCACCCTCGGAGAGGAGTGAGGGATGCACTTGTCCCCATCAAATACGTACACGAGGTCGGTGTTTTCGGCGGAGAGGTACACCTCGCTGCCCTTGCGGCAGATGTACGCGTCGAGCTCGCCTGTGACCTCCTCGCGCGAGCCGACGCTGCACTGCACCTCGCCGTACAGCTCGAAGCCTGCGGGCGCGCTCTTCGGTTCGCTCGAACGGCTCTGCGTGTACAGCGTCCCGTTCACCATCACGAGCGACGCGCCCTGTTTCTGCGTGTGCGACGACCAGAGCCAGAGCGCGAAGAACAGCACCGCGAGCAACAATAGAACTGCCAAGATTGCGATTGAAGCCCTTTTCAGCGTCATTTGTACCACCTCCAGCAGCGTGACCCCAAACAATTTGTACCTGCTGTAAAAAGTATAAATAATTTTATTGGGGAAATCAATGTACAAACAAACCGGTTTACGTTAGATGATTTTGTGTAGTTTAACGGAAGAGACAAAATAAAAAAGCGGGAGCCGGAGGCTCCCGCTTTTGTGTGTTCAATCGAAGAGGGCGGTGCTGAAGTACCGCTCGCCGGTGTCCGGCAGGATGGTGACGACCCGCTTGCCCGGTCCGAGCTTCTTTGCGAGACGGACGGCGGCGGCTACGTTTGAACCGCTCGAGATGCCGCTCATAAGCCCCTCGCGGCGCATGAGCTGCCGCGCCATATCGAGCGCCTCATCGTCGGTGACGATGCAGACCTCAGAGTAGATTGACGTGTTCAGATTGTCGGGGATGAGCCCGTCGCCAATGCCCATCTGGAGGTGAGTGCCGATGCTGCCGCCGGACAGTATCGCGGCGTTCTCCGGCTCGACCGCCCAGATGACGATGTCCGGGTTTTTCTCCCTCAGCGCCGCGCCGATGCCGCTTATTGTGCCGCCGGTGCCGACGCCGGAGCAGAAGCCGTCGATAGTCCCGTCCACCTGTTCGAGGATTTCGGCGGCGGTCCTGCTGTACTGAACAGAGGGGTTGTCGGGGTTGGAGAACTGCTGCGGGACGTACACCCGGCTGTCCTCCTTAGCCATGCGCAGCGCGGTCTTGAGGCACTCGTCGATGCACTTGCCGATGTCGCCGTCGTCATGGATGAGCACGAGCTCGGCGCCGTAAGCCGCAATGAGCTTGCGACGCTCCTCGCTTACCGAGTCGGGCATGACAATGCGCACGCGGTATCCTTTGACCGCGCCAACAAGCGCAAGCCCGATGCCCTGGTTGCCGCTCGTCGGTTCGCAGATTATCGTTTCGCCCGGGGTTATATCGCCACGCCGCTCGGCGCATTCAATCATGTTAAGAGCGGTGCGTGTTTTAATCGAGCCGCCGATGTTCACCGCCTCGTATTTGACAAGGATTTCGGCGCAGTCCTCCCCGCCGATATGGTTGAGACGAATCAGCGGGGTGCCGCCGACCGCCTCGAGAACGTTTTTGTAGTACATCTGCCGTCTCCTGTCTGTAACCGCGCCGCACGGGCGCGGAGAATCTGTATTACCTCTATATCATATGTGCGTCACTCCGCAATGGTGCTGCGCTCGTACACGCATACACAATATATAATTATATACTTATCTGCTGAATTTTGCAAGTGCGACAGGGAGGATGGTGCAAAAACGGGACCCCGGTCGAAATACCGGGGTCCCGAAAAGCCGTTTTGGAACAATTATTACTCGAAATCGACAAAGGAGTTGATCTCGGCGCTGTGGAGAGCGGCTTCCATGACGCGCAGAACGCGGAGAGCCTGCTCGCCGGTGACGAGCTGCTCCTCGTCGCCCTCGATGCAGCCAACG